>DATJHN010000395.1:0-2042 GCA_035493915.1 Bordetella sp. | reverse complement strand
CGAGGACGTCGGGCCCGCGCGCCCATTCATCAGCGCGCTGCGCGCGGCCGCCAGCGCCAAGCCCGTGGTGGTTCTCAAGGCCGGGCGGGGCGGCGATGACGACGCGGTTTTCGACGCGGTGCTGCGCCGTGCCGGCGCGGTGCGCGTGCGCTATTTCGTGCAGTTGTTCTCGGCGCTCAAGGTGCTGGGATACGCGCGCCGTCCGCGCGGCCGGCGGGTGGCGCTGTTTTCCAACGGCAGCGGGCCGCCGCAGTTGGCGCTGGACCTGATCGGGCCGGATGCCGCCGTCGCGCGCGCCGAACTGGCGCCGGCGACCAGGCAGGCGCTCGAAGCCCTGCTGGAACCCGGGTCGGCCGTGGACAACCCCGTCATCACGCAGGCGCCGCTGACGCCGGATATCACGCAGGCGGTGCTGGACGCGCTGATCGACGATAGCGGCGTCGACGGCGTGCTGGTGCTGCTGGCACCCGATGCGCTGGCCGACCTGAACGCGGTGGCGCAGCGGCTGGCGCAGATCGCGCCCCGCGCGCGCAAGCCCATCGTTACGTGCTTTATGGGCGATGCCGGCATGCGTCCCCTGCGGCGCATGCTGGACGACGCGGGAACATCCGCCTTCCGCACTCCGGAATCGGCCGCCGACGCCTTCGGCGTGCTGTCGACGCACTACTACAACCAGCAACTGCTGCTGCAATCGCAGCCGCCGCTGCCGCAAGGGCTGCTGCCGGCGGTCGGCGCGGCGCAGGATATCATCGGTGCCGCCCGCCGCGACGGCCGGCACGCGCTGGGACCCGCGGAGGCGCGCGACCTGCTGGCGGCCTATCTGGTGCCGATAGCCGATGCCATGCCGAGCGGCGCCTTCGAACCACTGTCACGCCCGATGTCCATCCGCGTCCATCGCGATACGCGTTTCGGCCCGGTGATCCGCTTTGCCGCGGGCGGTCCCGACGCGGTCCTCGGCAGTGCGGACCGAGGCATGGATCTGCCGCCTCTAAATGGCTTTCTCGCGCAGCAGCTGATCGAGCGCAGCCGCCTGTGGCGCAAGGTACTGGCGCATCGCCTGAGTGTTGCCGCTTTCGAGACGCTGCAGCAGGCCCTGGTACGGGTTTCCGAACTGATCACCGATATGCCTGATATCGAAGCGCTGGAAATCGATCCTCTGTATGCCGGCGAGGTGCGCCTGTACGCGCGCTCCATGCGGGTCACGCTGACCGCCCAGGCCGCTCCCCAGTGCCTGCATCTGGGCGGCTATCCGCACATGGCCATCCATCCCTATCCGGCGCAACTGGTGCAGGTGCGCCGGTTCGATGACGGCACGCCGTGGGTGGTCCGGCCCATCCGCCCCGAGGACGCGGAATCGCTCCAGGCCTTTATCCGCGAGCTGTCGGAGCGTTCACGCTATATGCGTTTCATTTCCATGATGCGCGAACTGACGCCGCGCATGCTCGCGCGGTATACGCAGGTCGACTATGACCGTGAGCTGGCGCTGGTGGCGACCACCGAACTGCCCAATCCCGCCCATCGCGGCCATCGCCATGACGCCGTCATCGGCCTGGCGCATTACCTGCGCAATCCTGACGGACGCGGCGCGGAGTACGCGTTGGTGGTGGCCGACGCCTGGCAAAGCCGCGGCCTGGGGCGCCAGCTGATGACGCTGCTGATCGAGGCGGCCCGCGAGCAAGGCCTGGAATACATCGAAGGACTGGTGCTGGCGGAAAACCGGCCCATGCTGCGGCTGATGACCAGCCTGGGCTTGAAGATCGAGCCCGATCCGGAGGATTCGACCTTGCGGCGCGTGTGGCTGGATTTGGGGCGGCCGTCCGCCGGCCGCGCCAGTGTGACAGTCTCTAACTGATCACCCGCGCCAGGAAGCCGCGGATGTCGGCGATTTCTTCCGCGCAGACGGAATGCTGCATCGGATAGGTGTGCCAGCTTACGTCGTGGCCCAGCGAGCGCAGCATGTCGCGCGAGGCCGTGGCGCGCGCGATGGGCACGACAGGATCGTATTCGCCGTGCGCCATGAAGATGGGGGTATCGGCGTTGGC
>DATJHN010000394.1:0-12298 GCA_035493915.1 Bordetella sp. | reverse complement strand
ATGCTGGGCATGGCGGAAGGCTTCGGCATCGATTTCGAATGCACGACGGATGAAGCCTTCCCGATCTACCCGGGCACGGACGACCTGATCGTGCATGCCAACCACTGGGTCAGCGAAGTCGCGCTGTGCAAGCTGCGCGATACCGGCCGCGCCAGCACCCCGGAAAGCCAGTACCGCGACTGGCGCGTGCGCCGCCTGCTGAACAAGCGGGAAGCGCTGACGCGCGCCGATCTGCGTGACGCCTTCTTCGACGATTTCGGCGCGCCCTACTCGGTATGCCGGCCGCCGCGGCCGGGTAGCCATGACAACCTGTCCGCGTCCGTCGCGATGGTGGTGATGGAACCTGCCGTGGGCGAGATGGAAGTGGTACCGCTGCCGGCGCTGAACCGCACCTATACGCGCTATAGCCTGACAGCCGAACCCGAAGTTTTCACCCACGGCCAAGCGGCCGGCGCCCGGTAATGGCAAGGAGCGCGCGCATGAAAACGACCGTCGCATTTCCCCGCCCGAAGATCCGCCTGCTGATGGCCTCGATGGCGCTGGCCCTGGCGGCCACCGCCGGCACCGCTGGCACCGCCCGCGCGGCCGACACCACGCCGCTGCGCGTCGCCATGACCGCCGATATCCGTTCCACGGAGCCCGGCGTGAACCGTGACGCCAACAGCGATATGGTCGTCCTGCACATCGTCGAAGGGCTGGTGGCCTTTGGCGAACATGCCGACATCAAGCCCTTGCTGGCCAAGTCCTGGACTATCGGCGACGACGGCAAGACCTACACCTTCACGCTGCGCGATGGCGTCACCTTCCAGAACGGCGCGCCGCTGACGGCGCAGGACGTGGTGTGGAGCTGGAATTACTTCATGAACCCGAAGACGGCCTGGCGCTGCCGCGGCGACTTCGATGGCAGCGGCGGTGCCAAGGTTACGTCGGTGGAAGCGCCGGATCCCCATACCGTCGTCTACCGCCTGGACAAGCCTTACGGTCTGTTGCTGGCCTCGCTGGCGCGGCCCGACTGCGCCGGCAGCGGCGTCGTGCATCGCGATTCGCTGAATCCGGACGGCACATGGAACAAGCCCATCGGCACGGGCCCCTTCATGCTGCAGGAATGGAAGCGCGGCCAGTACATCAGCCTGGTCAAGAACCCGCACTACGCCAACCAGGACGGCAAACTGGACGGCTTTACCGGTTCCAAGCGGCCGCTGGTGAATGAAGTGCGCTTCATGATCGTGCCGGATGACGCCACCGCCAAGGCCGCCCTGCAGCGCGGCGACGTCGATATCATCCAGGATCTGTCATACACCGACGTCAAGCCCATGCAAGAGGTAAAGGGCGTGAAGGTGGCCTCATCACCCGTGATGAGCCTGACGGCCCTGCTGATGCAGACGCGCGATCCGGTGCTGTCCAACGTCAAGCTGCGGCAGGCGATCGTGCATGCCATCGACAACTCCCAATTGGTAGCTGCGGTAGGCGACGGGTTGATGAAGCCCGCGACGTCGATGGTTCCGCTGATTTCTTCCTACTACGACAAAACGCAGCAGGAGACCTGGAAGTACGATCCCGCGCTGGCGCAGAAGCTGGTGCAGGAATCCGGCTACAAGGGCCAGGAAATCGTCCTGATAGCGACCAAGCGCTATCCCGAAACCTATTCGTCCGGCGTGATCATCCAGGCCATGCTGCAGGCGGTGGGCATCAACACCCGGCTGGAAGTCATGGAGTGGGCGACGCAGCTGGACCGCTACAACAGCGGCAAATACCAGATGATGACCTTCCCCTATTCCGCGCGCCTGGATCCCAGCCTGAACTACGAGATGATGGCGGGCAACAAGGATAAGCAGCCACGCAAGATATGGGACGATCCCAAGGCGCTGGCGCTGGTCGATTCGTCTTCCGAGATCACCGACACGGCGCAGCGGCAGGCGCAGTTCGATGAACTGCAGAAGCTGTTCCTGGCCGACGCGCCCATGATGCCCTTGTTCAACGGACTGGACGTCGGCGCGTTCCGCGATACGGTAAAGGGTTATACGCCGTGGGCACTGAAGCGCGCGCGGGCCTGGGAAGTATCCAAGGACTGATCACTGCGCAACCGAAGCGCCCCACGCGAAAGGCTTGCCTTCCCATACGGTAAAGCCAGTCAGGCGCTTGCTGACACCCCAGGGCTGGTTGCCGTTGGACAACAGGATCAACGGCGCCTGCGCCAGCATCATGGGATGCAGCTTGTCGAAGATGGCCTGGCGCTTGGCGGGATCGAGTTCGGAGAAGCTTTCGTCGATCAAGGCCTGCGCCTGGGGATCGTCCCACACCTTGCGCGGCTGCTTGTTCTTGTCGCCGGCAAATTGCTCGTAGCTAAGTGCCGGATCCAGGCGGGAGGAATAGCTGAACGAGCTGATCTGGTAGTTGCCCTTGTTGTAGCGGTCCAGCTGCGTGGCCCATTCCAGGACTTCGATCTGCGCGTTGATGCCGACGGCCTGCATCATCGCCTGAGCCATGACGGCGACCTGGTAGCTGGGAACGTGGGCGCGCTTGTTGGCGTAGATGACGATCTTCTCACCCTTGTAGCCGGCTTCCTTCAGCAGCTTTTGCGCCAGCGCGGGGTCGTAGTGGTAACTCTGATCCTGCACTTTGTCGAAGAAAGAGGAATCGCGCGAAACAGCCGATGCGTTGGGCGTGCCCAATCCTTCCGTGGCCGCTTGTACGATCTGCGGGATGTCCAGCGATGCAGCGATGGCCTGGCGCAACTTGACGTTCTTGAGCAGCGGGTCGCGAGTCTGGAACAGCAAGGTATGCTTGGCCGCATCCGAGGCGACCTGTATGCGCACCTGCTTCTGCGGCTTCAGTTCCGGCACGTCCGTGTAGGGGATCTGGCCCGCATCGATGGCGCCTGATAGCAGGCCCGCCTTGACGGTGGACGCGTCGGGCACGACCAGGAATTTGACTTCGTCGACCAGCGGTTTCTTGTTGCCGAGATAGCCGTCCGGCTTATCGCCCGGTGGCGACGCGTAATCCTTGAACGCCTTTAGCACAACGTATTCGCCACGCTTCCAGTCACTGAACATGAAGGGACCGGTGCCGACCGGTTTGTCCCAGCTGCCATCAGGCTTGACGGACGCCTTGTTCAGAATAGCGGTCATGCCGCAGTCGGTGCGCGCCAGCGTATCCAGGAAGACCGCGGACTTGTGGTCCAGCTTCATCACGAAGGTCTTGGCATCGGGGGCGGATACCTCTTCCACCTTCAGGCCGTTGCGGCCATCGAACTCCGTGCGGCAGCGCCAGTCCGTGGCGGGATCCATGTAGCGTTTCCAGCTCCACATGACATCGGCCGAAGTCAGCGGCTCGCCGTTGTGGAACTTGACGCCGTCGCGCAGGGTAAAGGTATAGGTCAGGCCGTCCGGCGATATGTCGATCGACTTGGCCAGAAGCGGCCCCACCGATCCGTTGGCGCGATAGCCGACCAGGCCTTCCACCATGTTCAACACCACGCCGTCGGTCGTGTCGTCGCGATTGACGCCGGGGTTGCTGGAGCGGATGTCCGCGGGCTCGGAAATCACATAAGACGAGGCGTGCGCCACGCCGGCGGAGACAAGGAAAGCGGCAGCCAAGGCGGCGCGCGGGAACGGGACGGGTTTCACGAAGGCTGCTCCTGGAGGGTCCGATGCGGACGGCGAATGGCGACAAGGTCCGGCGGCTGCCGGCTGTTAAGGCATGGTCTGCATTACGTGTTCGCGAATGATCTTCTGCAGGCGCTTGACGTCGCGGGCCTGCACCGCGGCGACGATGTCGAAGTGTTCGCGCACCGACTTTTCGACACGCGCGCGCGTCATCCATTGCGTGGCCGGCGCGGCGACGGCGCGGCTGCGCATATCGTGTATCAGCGCCACCAGCTCGCGGTTGGCGCACATGTCGTACAGGGCCTCGTGGAACTGGAGGTTGACTTCGTACTGCTGCAGCAGCGTGCCGGTCAGCACCAGTTGCTCGAAACGTTCAGCCATGGCGCGCAACTGCGCGACCTTGGCATCGGTTACCTGCGGCATCAGGTCGGCGGCGGCGCCGACTTCCAGCAAGGCACGGATATCGCGAACGTGATTCTGGCGCCGTTCGTCGATCGCGTGGACGTGGTAACCCCGGTTCGGCACATGCTCGATGACGCGCTTTTGGGTCAGGTGATCCAGCGCTCGGCGCACGTCCAGCCGCTTGGCGCCGTAGCGCTCCTGCAGATCGATCTGCTTGAGCCAGGCGCCGGTGCCGAACACGCCGGACTGGATATCCCGGGCCAGGAGGTCGGCCAGTGACGTCGATGCGGTGGAAGCTGCCGTCTTCGGCATGATGGAATTCCGTGATTGATTCAGGCGGATTTTATGAAATTTGCCTGTTACTTTGCGGCGCGCCCCAGCCGAATGCACCATGTTCCGGCCGGATGCGCCAGATAGCGATAAAAATACTACTCCCGACGCCAGGGCTGTCACGCTGCCACCGTCGCCGTCGACGCTTCATCGAAACGCCATTTCAGGCGCACGCCCCCGCTGCCGGTCGACACCAGCATCGGTATGGCCGCGAGCAGGCGCCGCGTGTAATCCTGCTGTGGAGTGTCGAAAATCTGGTCGCGCGTACCCTGTTCCACGATAGCGCCGTCCTGCATGACGACCACGCGGTCGGCCACCTGCTCCACCACGCCCAGATCGTGGCTGATGAACAGGCAGCTGAAACCGTGCTTGCGCTGCAGTTCCGCGAACAGATCCAGCACCTGCGCGCGCACGGTGACGTCCAGCGCGGACACGGGTTCGTCGGCGATAACGAAGGACGGCCGCCGCACGACGGCGCGGGCGATGGCGACGCGCTGGCGCTGTCCGCCGGACAACTCGTGCGGATAGCGGGCGCCATGTTCCGGCGCCAGGCCGACTTCGTCCAGCGCTTCGCGCACCCGGCGATCCTTGTCGGCGGCGCTCAGGCCCGGCACCAGGCGCAGCGCCTCGCCCACCAGCTGCGCGATGGTCATGCGCGGATCCAGCGACGAATACGGATCCTGGAACACCATCTGGCAATTCAGCCGGTAATCATTCCAGGCCGCGTGGCCGCGCGCGACCGCCTGGCCGCGGAACAGGATCTGCCCTTCCGACGGGGTGACCAGGCCCGCGATGGCGCGACCCAGCGTGGTCTTGCCCGATCCCGACCCGCCGACCACGGCCACCACTTCGCGCGGATGAACGGCCAGCGTAATGCCGTGCAGTGCCCGCTTGGCGGCGGTGCGCGAGAACATGCGCTGGCGGCCGGCATAATCGACGACCAGTTGACGCACCTCTACCAGCGGCGCCTCGCGCGCGGGCAATCGTGCCGGCATGCGGCGCGGCATGGCCTGCAATAGTTTGCGCGTGTAGGGATGCTGCGGCCGCGCCAGCAGATCCGCGGTGGCGCCGGATTCGACGACTTCGCCCTGCGACATGACGACGACGCGTTCCGTATAGCGCGCGACCATGGGCAGATCGTGGCTGATCATGAGGACGGCAGTCCCGTGCTCGCGCGTCAGGCCCACCATCAGTTCCAGCACGTCGCGTTGTATCACCGCATCGAGCGCGGTGGTCGGCTCGTCGGCCACCAGCAGCGCAGGTGCCAGCAGCATGACCGACGCCAGCATCATGCGCTGGCGCATGCCGCCGGAGAACTCATGCGGCCACGCCGTCAACGCGCCTTCGGGATCGCGCAGGCCGACACGCGCCAGCATGTCCAGGATGCGCTTGCGGCGCTGCGCCGCGTTCAGGTCGCGTCGATGCAGCGCCAGCCCCTCTTCCAGCTGCCGTCCTATCGTCATGGACGGATTGAGCGACGTCATGGGTTCCTGGAACACCATGCCGATGCGGGCGCCACGCAGGCGCCGCAGCGCGGCCGGCGTCGCGCGCGTGATGTCCGTGTCTTCGACCAGGATGCGGCCGCCGACGCGCACCAGGGGCGGCGGAGTCAAGCCCAGGATGGCGCGCGCCGCCTGGGTCTTGCCGCTGCCGGATTCACCGACGATGCCGACCATTTCGCCGGGCGCGATATCAAAGGACACGTTGCGCACGATTTCGCGGCCGCCCTGCCCCACGGCCAGGGTCAGCCCCTGCACGCTGACCAGCGCTTGCGCGGCGCCGCTCATTGCATGCCCCGCATGCGGGGATCCAGGCGATCGCGCACGGCATCGCCCAGCAGGTTGATGCCCAGCAGCGTCAGCGCGATGCACAGCCCGGGCAGTATCGACAGATACGGAGCCTGGGACAGGAACGGCCGCGCGGCCGCCAGCATATTGCCCCAGGTCGGCGCGGGTGGCGGCACGCCCAGGCCCAGAAAAGACAGGGCGCTTTCGGCCAGGACGACCCAGCCGAACATCGACGTGGCCAGCACCGTCAGCGGCGCCACGCAGTTGGGCAGCACGTGGCGTCCCATGGTGTAAAGCTCGGAATTGCCGAGTACGCGGGACGCTTCGATGAATTCCCTTTCGCGCAGGGACAGTACCGTGCCGCGCACGATGCGGGCCACCGACGGGGTGTAGGCCAATCCCAGCGCCAGGATGATGCCGTACTTGTTGGCGCCCACCACGGCCAGCAGTCCCAGGGCCAGCAGCAGGCCGGGAAAAGCCAGCAGCGCATTGTTGAAGGCCATGATGATGCGGTCGGTCCAGCCGCGCAGAAAACCGGTCAGCAGGCCTACGCAGGTACCGGCCAGCAGCGCGAACGTCACGGTAAGAAAGCTGATCCACACGCTGGCCGACGCGCCCGCCATCAAGCGCGACAGTTCGTCGCGACCGAATTCGTCGGTACCCAGGATAAAGGCGCTGCCGGGGGCATGCAGGCGCGCCACGAAGTTGATCTTGAGCGGGTCGTAGGGCGTCCATGCGACGCCGACGATCGCCGCGATCACGACGATGCCGACAAGGACTCCGCCCACCAGCGCATTGGCCGCGACGCGTTTTTTCATTCCACGGTCACCCTGGGATCGAAAATGGGATAGCACAGGTCGACGATCAGGTTGACGACCACATAGATGACCGCCACGAACAGCAGGCAGCCCTGGATCACGGGATAATCGCGCCCGAAGATGGAGTCGACCAGCAGGCGGCCCAGCCCCGGTATGGTGAACACCGTTTCCACTACCGCGATGCCGCCCAGCAGATTGCCCAGGACCAGGCCGATCAGGGTCCACGTCGGGCCGAAGGCATTCTTGAAGGCGTGCCGCATCAGGACCGTGCGTTCGGACAGGCCCTTGGCGCGCGCATGGGTGATGTAATCCAGGCGCAGCACTTCGAGCGTGCTGGCGCGCGCCATGCGCATGATGACGCCGATCTCGTGCAGGAACAGGGTCAGCACCGGCATGATCAGGTACAGCAGCCCCGCCTGCCAATCGCTGGACACCGATACATAGCCGACCACGGGTAGCCACTGCAGCTTGACGCCGAAGAACAGCAGCAGAAGCAGGCCGCCCCAGAACGTCGGGATCGACACCAGCAGCGTCGCGCCGCCGACCAGTATTACGTCCGGCAGCGCATTCTGCTTCCAGGCCGCGATCATGCCGGCCGGCACCGCCACCACGGTGGCGCACAGCACGGCGGCCAGCACGACCTGCGCGCTGACCAGAAAGCGGTCCCACACCAATCCCAGCACCTGCTGGCCGGTGGTAATGGACACACCCAGGTCGCCATGCAGCATATTGCGGAACCAGATGCCGAACTGCACCGGCCAGGTCTGGTCCAGCCCCAGGCGCGCGCGCAGATCAGCCAGGCTGGCGGGGTCGGCCAGATCTCCCAGCATCAGTTGCGCGGGGTCGCCGGGTATGAGCCGTATCATCACGAACACCGCGACCGCCACGATCAGCAGCGTCGGCAGGGTCATGACGATACGGGTCAGCGCGAAACGAAGCATGGCATCCGTCCTTGGGCTCCGGCGCCTGTCAACCCCGGCGGCAGGCCCGCATCGGGCCCGTCCACCGCGGAGTCATCGTGCCGGCACGCCTTCATTACGACTCGCCGCGGTCCTGCCGCAGCACCTTGGCGAAGAAGTCCTGGACGATGCCGACCACTTTCAACCCGTCGTGCGGCACATTGTCGACCACATCCATTTCCACTGCCACGCCGGCGGCTTCGAAGGAGCGCCGCAGCGTTGCCAGCCGCTCCGGACGCGTGCGGCCGGCGTCGTTGCAGCCAGGCATGTAGTACTTGCCGCCTTCCTGGTGCGTGATTTCCCAGGTTTCGATATCGGCCTTACCGACCACCATATGCACCGCGACGCGGCGCAACGCATCCAGGTCCAGGCTTTTGCCGAAGCGGGCAGCCATGTCGCGCGTGCCTACCCACCAGTCCTTGTCCGCATCCAGCAGCGTAACCGAGCCGGGCGCGCCGATGGAGACGGCGAGCAGCCGTTCCGGGTGCAACACGGCGAAGCGATTGACGAACTGGCCGCCGCCCGAATACCCGAACAGCATGAAGCGGCTGAAGTCGCAGTCGAACTTGCCGGCGACCTCATCGACCATGTCCAGCAGGATGTCGTCGTAGCGGATATCGCCTTCGCGCAGGTGCTTGAAGCCGTCGCGGTTGCCGTCGCCCAGCACGCCGGCCGGGAACAGCGGGCAGAGCACGATGCAATCGTTCCAACGCGCGAATTCCGCGAAGGCATCGCGATATTCGACGAAAGCGCGGCCCGTGCCGTGGACGATGACGACCAGCTTCATGGGCCGCCGCGCCTGCGCGATGTGAGGAGGAACGTAGGTGCAATAGGAGAACCGCGGGTCGCTGCGCGACGCGTAGATGATGCCGGGGCCCAGGTCGTAAAGGGCGCGCGCCAGTTCGGCGCTATTGCTGGTCGTGGAATCTTGGGGCATGAGGCGCTCGAGGAAAGAATAAGCGTCTGCGGCCACGCGGTTGGTGCCGCACAACGTAGTGCCTAAATTGGCGCCAATATTATGCACGATGGTCCGAGCCAGCAAGGCGGGTAATCCCGGATCGATGAACGAGGCCCGGTCCCGGCGATCGCCGGGCCTGGCTGCTGGCACCCCATGCGTGAAGGGCGTCGCCCAATGAACCGGCCCACCCTGGCGCCGGAATTGGCGCGGCGGCAAGGCAGCTGTTAAGGTCTGCCTGCGATACACCGCGCGCCATGCAGGCAGGGCGGCGGGAACAACGATTGCTGGTCGCCGGCCGCGCGGAAACCGCGTGACGTTTACCAGGACTTTTCAACGTTGAAGATGGCGAGTTCGCATATGTCCTATCTGTCACGTCTCCGGGCTCAGCCTTCGGCGCTACTGCGGCTGCTGGTTGCATCCGCCAAGCAATGGTCTGACCATCGCGCGTCCAGCAAGGGCGCGGCCTTGGCCCTGTATATGATTTTTTCGCTGGCACCCATGCTGATCCTGGTGATCGCGGTGGCCGGCGCTTTCTTCGGCGAGCGAGCGGTGCGATCCGAACTGGTCGGCCAACTGCGCGACCTGATGGGGGACCGCGGCGCCGAGGTGATCCAGATCGTCCTGGCCAGCGCGCACGAATCCGGCAGCGGCGTGCTCGCCACGGTGATGTCCATCTGCGTGCTGCTGTTCAGCGCAACGACCGCTTTCGCGGAATTGAAGGAAAGCCTGGACGAGCTGTGGGAAGTCCGCGGCCAGCGGCGCAGCGGCGTGCACGGGATGGTGCGCAGCCGCCTGCTGTCTTTCGGCCTGGTCCTGGTGCTGGCCCTGTTCCTGCTGGTTTCGCTGACCGTGAATGCGGCCCTGAGCGCGGCGCACGATCACTACGGCGAGCTGTTCGCGAATTCGGCCTTCGCCATGGTGGCCGAAGTCCTGTCCGGCGTGTTCTCTTTCGCGGTGGTCGCGGCGCTGTTCGCGGTGATCTACAAGCTGCTGCCCAATGCGGTGATTCCCTGGAGGCATGTGCTGCCGGGCGCGGTGGTCACGGCCGGCCTCTTCCTGCTGGGCAAATGGGGCATCGGACTGTACCTGGGCGGCGGCGCGGTGGCGTCGGCCTACGGCGCCGCGGGATCGGTGGTCGCACTGCTGCTGTGGATCTATTATTCCGCGCAGATTTTTTTCTTCGGCGCCGTCTTCACCCGACAGTACGCGCTTTACATGAGCCGCCCCGACGAGCCGGCCGCGGCCTGAAAGAAGAGTACGGGAGGCGTTCGGAATTGCCGCGCGCGGGGTGGATGGACGGGCAATTTTCGCGCTAACCTGTGCGCCCCGCCCCCGCTGGAGCCGCCGACCGATGGCTACCGAATCGCCCGCCGCGCCCCGCCGTTCGCCGTTCGCCTTCGCCCTGTTCCATGTGCGGGACCCGCTGCGCCGCATGGTCAGCGGGCTGCGCCATCTGGGTTCCCCCTATCAGCGCTACCGCCATGCCCGTGCGCTGCACGGAATCCGCGTGGCGCTGGCGGTGCTGGCGACACAGCTGCTGTCCGTGAGCCTGGGTCTGCCGCACAGCGTATGGGCCTGCGTTTCCCTGCTCGCCGTGATCGGCGGCATCCAGCATCACGGCAACATACGCAAGAAGGCAATGGAACGAGGCCTGGGCACGATGCTGGGCGCGCTGGCCGGCCTGTTCCTGATCCTGCTCGACCAATACGTCGGTTCGGACGCGGTAACCCTGGGCGCCATGTCCTTGATCGCCGGCCTGTGCGCGTATTACGCCATCGGCCGCGGCGGCTATATCGCCCTGCTGGCGGCGATCACCATGATTATCGTGGGCGGACAAGGCGACGATTCCCTGGCCACCGGCCTATGGCGCACGCTGCAGGTGTGTATCGGCATCGCCGTCGCGCTGGCGTTCTCGTTCGCGCTGCCGCTGAACGCCAGCTATTCCTGGCGCTACAACCTGGCGCTGAACCTGCGGCGCGTGGAACGCCTGATCCGCCGCCTGCAAACCGACCAGCCGTTGACGGCGGAAGCGCGCAGCGCGGCGTTCGCCGACCTGAGCAGCCGTTCGATCGCGCTGCGCGGCCTGATGCCTTCCGCCGCCAAGGAAATGAACATCCCATCCGCGTTGATGGAAGATATCCAGCATCACCAGCGGGCCATCGTGGCATCGCTGGAAATGATAAGCAGCGCCCGGCTGAATGCCCCGCACGAGGACCAGCTGGCTTTGTCGCGCGCCTTCAGCGGCGCGCAAGGCCAAGCCATGCGGATAGGTCTGTTGTCGATCGCCCGCGCGCTGCGCGCGGGCGATACATCGGCGCTGGACAGGGACGCCGCCTCCGGCCCGCCGCCGCGCGCGGTGGACAATCCGTCGACCGGCAGCCTGGCGGCGGATGATCCATCGGATGCCCCGTTGAAGGATGTGGCGGCCAGCGCCGCCGACGTCATGGTGCTGCCGGCCTCCATGCAAGGGCCCGATTGGGTCATGGGCCAGACCGCCACCCAGATCGATCAATTGCGGCGCGCGCTGATCGCGTTGCCGCGGCAGCGCAATTAAAGGATCGTAGCGCGCAAGCCGGTTCGCTAACGCCCGGCCCGCGCCACCGGCAGTGGCACACGCAGGCGCTCGCTCCACGCGCCCATCTCGGCCCACAATCCAGGCTCGACCGGAATACCCTGCTCGCCGCGCCGCGCGGCGGATTCCAGCTCCGGGTCGCCCGGCATGCGCGGCTGGCCAGGCTCCTGCGCCAATTCGCGCGCCATCTGCTCGATGGCGGCACCCAGCGTCGGTCCGCCGGGAAATCGCGCGGGATCGATCACGACAAAAAATGCACCCAGGCGCCGCGGCAGATCCAGTTTTTCGTACATGGGCGAGATATGCGGGCCGAACGGGTTGCCGTTCAAGGGCCCGCACAACAGCTCGATCATCAAGGCCAGCGCGTACCCCTTGTGCCCATAGGCGGGACCGCCCAGCGGACGCAGCGCGCGTGCCGCTTGCGCATCTCGCGCATCATCGCCCTGTGCATCCAGCGCGACACCTTCAGGCAGCGCCACCCCTTCGCGCCGCGCATTCATGACGCGATTCCAGGGAATGGAAGTGGTGGCCATATCCAGGCAGACAGGCTCGCCATCCGCGCGGGGAAACGCAATGGAGATGGGATTGGTCCCCAGGAAGGGAACATGTCCGCCGAAGGGCGCGGCGATGGAATCGGAATGCGTGAAGCCGATGCCTATCATGCCGGCCCGCGCGGCGTCGCGCGTGTACAGGCCGATGGCGCCGCAGTGCGACGAATCGGATACCCCGACGGCGGCGACGCCGCATTCGGCGGCGATGTCCATGGCCGCGCGGGTGGCCCGATGCGCAACCACGATGCCCAGCCCCTGCCCGCCGTTCACATGCGCGGTGGCGGCACCGGTGCGGGCCACCTCGATGGACGGCCGC
>DATJHN010000393.1:0-20835 GCA_035493915.1 Bordetella sp. | reverse complement strand
AATTTCAAGGAAAACATCATCCAGACCTTCTACAACGGCATCAAGCACAAGCCGGATACGACCTTCGGCAACGTCAAGGCCGATGTCATCGCCGACAAGGAGCCTCACTTCCATCGCGGCAATTTCTGCAGCGTGATCCGCCAGTCGGCCTGGCGCGCGTGATGCACCTGTCGGTCTGGCGTACGTGATGCGCATGTCGGCAGGCGGGTGTGATGCATCAGTACGCACCGGCCGGGCCCGAGCGAGAGCCGTGAATCAACCACGTGCTCTCCTGCATCGATACCGGTTTTGAACGGAATGCGTATAGCGAGGGAAGCCGCGGAATAACGCGGCTACAATCGCTGGCGCTCTTGCCCGGCGATGAACGAAGTATCGATGGCCGGGCAGAATATCCGCATCAATCACGGAACGGATCTCCCGCCCGCCATGGACAGACTCGACGCGATGCGCCTTTTCATCCGGGTCGTGGAGCGCCGCAGCTTCACGCTGGCGGCGCATGACATGGATATTCCGCGGTCCACCTGCACCAAGGTCATACGCGAACTGGAATTACGCCTGGGCGTGCGCTTGCTGCAACGTACCACGCGCGTGGTGCGCCCGACGCTGGACGGCGAAGCCTATTACCGGCGCTGCCTGAGCATCCTGGACGACATCGAGGACGCCGAAGGCGCGTTCCGCGGCGAGCATCCCAAGGGGCTGCTCCGGGTCGAAGTCCAGGGCACTCTGGCGCGGCATTTCCTGATGCCGCGCCTGCCGGAATTCTTCGCGCGCTATCCGGATATCGAACTGTCGATGAGCGAAAGCGACCGCTGGGTCGATCTGGTGCAGGAAGGCGTCGATTGCGTCCTGCGCTACGGCAAACTGCGCGATAGCGATCTGGTGGCGCGCCCCGTCACCATGCTCGAACGCCTGACCTGCGCGACGCCGGAATATGTGGAACGCCACGGCATGCCCACGGATATCGCCACGCTCGACGGCCATCGCATGGTGGGCATACGTTCGGTGTCCACTGGAACCATCATGCCGTTGGAGTTTCGTGTGGGCGACGAAATGCAGGCATTGACCTTGCCCTGCACGCTGTCGGTAACCGGAACCGAAAGCTATCTGGCGGGCATACGTCTGGGCCTGGGCCTGGCCCAGGTGCCGCGTTTTCATGTGGAAGACGATCTGCGGCAGGGCAGGCTGCTGCAGCTATTGCCGGATATGCCGCCGCCTTCCGCGCCCGTGTCGCTGCTGTATCCGCGCACGCGGCAGTTGTCGCCGCGGGTCAGGGTATTTTTGGATTGGGCGGCCGGCGAGTTCGCATCCCGCCAGTCAACCGCGTCTTAAGGTTTTCCAGCGGGCCGCGTGCGGTATGCCCATGTGGCCGGGATGCCGCCACTAATGGCATTGCATCCCGTGTCCGCCCATCACATCATCGCGACTTCGTTCTGCACGAACTTGCGAATGCGTATCGCATCGGCGACACGCGAATACTTGCCTTGCGAATCCAGCAGCACGATCGCCAGGTCGCGGCCCTGGATGTGCGCCAGCATCACAAGGCATTCGCCGGCTTCGTTGATGAAGCCAGTCTTCGATATCTTGATATCCCAATCGGCGTTGCGCACCAACGCGTTGGTATTGCGGAATGTGCGCGTGCGACCCTTGCCCATGTCGACGTCGTATTCCGTGTCGGTGGTGTACCGATGGATCAGCGGCCGCTGGGAAGCGGCACGCAGCAGGCGAACCAGGTCGCGCGGCGAGGAAACGTTTTCACTGGACAAGCCGGTCGGTTCGACGAAGTGCGTGTCCATCATGCCCAGGTCGCGTGCCTTGGCGTTCATGGCCTTGACGAAGGCCGGCATGCCGCCGGGGTAGTAGCGGCCCAGCGCGTGCGCCGCGCGGTTCTCGGACGACATCAAGGCGACGTGCAGCATGTCGGCGCGGGTAAGGCGTGAGCCCACGGGCAGCCACGATGCCGCATGGCGCAGCCGGTCGACGTCGTCGTCGCTGACTTCCAGCACGTCATCCAGCGGCTGGTTGGCATCGACCACCACGAGTGCGGTCATCAGCTTGGAAATCGAGGCGATCGGCCGAATGGTGTCTTCGTTCTTGGAAAACAGCACCGTCGACGAGTTCAGATCCTGCACATAAGCCACGCTGGAGCGCAACGCGGCGGCCTGTGCCGAAGACGTGGCCGGCCCGGCGGCGGCCGACACCTTGCTGCGCGTCGCGGTCGCGGTGCGGCTGACAACCTTGTTACCCGATTTGGTCGTCGTCTCGGCAACCACTTCCTTGCGCGTCGTGCTGCTGGTCTTGCCGCTGGGTGTTTTCTTCGCGACCGTGGTGGTCTTGCTCTGCGTTTTCGCCACCGTGGTCTTGGTGCCGGACTTCGCGGTGGTGGTGGTCTTGGTGACCGTGGTAGAGGTGGTTTTCTTGGGCGCTGCCTTGGCCTGGGCGGCCTTGCAGGCGGACGACTTGGCGTCGACCTTGCAGGGATCGGTCGCCGCCCGGGCGCCGGGCGAGAGCAATAGCGACGCCGCGACCATCAGCGGAGCCACCGCCGTCAGCACCGATCGTGTTGAAAATTGCGCCATAGGTAAGACGAGTCCGTAAGGCTGTAACGACGCGTCCATGGATGACGAGTCGGAAAATTGAATCGAATTATAGGGTTAGGACCGTAATTTAAACAATCTTTTTAAGCTTCCCATGGCTGGCCTGCTCCCTTGGGCGAAAATTGTCTTACGGATGAGCATGCCCGAGCCGCACTATTGCATGACAGGACATATGGGCAAATGGGGGAATTCGAGGGGCGGGGCGGTTCAGTCCAATACGACCCTTTTTTTGCGGCACCATCGGATGACCACTTCCGACGCGGCATGCGTGGGTGTAGCGCCAGGGGAGCAATCAGGGGGCTTGGAGAATTGCGGCCGGTCGCGAACATCGACAGGGCAGGGAGAGCCCGGACCGGCCGTGATTGCCGCATGGATGGGCGGACCGGATTTCTGGATGGCCTCGCCGGGTGGAATCGAACCACCAATTGACCCTTAGGAGGGGCCGGTTATATCCATTTAACTACGGCGAGACGTGTTTGCTTCGAAGTCTCCGGGCACGCCTGCCCCGGACTGAACCGGGCCAGCGATGGCGATCGACTGGCTAATCCGCAGCCATGTCACGCGGTGAAGGCCGCGAAGCGGCAAGCATGGTGCCGAGGCCGCGCAGGCTGCGTTTCCCGGCGCCAAGGCCTGGATCTCAGCCTTTTCCCAGATCAAGCGCTTGCCTCTTTTTCAGGTCAGGTACTCACCTTGATTTCTGGGGCTAAGGCCTTGAATTTCGTCTTGATTTTGCGGACGAATGACAGCGCAAAACTATATCATGAAACGTTCTTGCGCTCTGCCACGCGGACCTGCGAAAACCGCGGACTCGTTATACCAGCGTCTTCCAATCTACCGGGTGCTGGCGCGGCGCTTGAGGTGTTAGGTGTTCCCACCGGACCTGTCCCGCGATGTCGGCGACATCTGCGCATAGGGGGCCGCAAGAGAGTGCCGGTAGCCTCTTGTAAGACTGCGCTCTGGATTACCGTTCGTTTGTATCCGGAAAGATCCATGCCCCAGTCAGGTTTGCCGTTCATTCCCCGCACGTTTATGAATTGGATATCTTGCGGAGTGAGATGCTTCTCCAGATATTTGATCGTTATGTTGTGGAGGTCGGGGGATTGCAGGGGTACTCCGGCCGTGGAAGAGGTGCGGGATGCGGAGATGGTCATATATTCGACTCCTGGTATGTAATTGGCGGTGTCTGTCGAGCACGGCTAGGTGCGGCGCGCCCGGCGCCGGTTCCTCTGTGTCCCTCGTTCCGGATAGTTGAAGACCAGATCAAGGCCGCTCACGGCTTGCGCGGGCGCGCCAAGAGGTCTGCTCTATGCGGGCCAGGGAACCAGGATGTCCTCGGTGGCCGCCGGCTTGCCCGCCGACCTGCTAGAATCCTGGCTGGCGGGCCCCTTCGCATGGTCCGGCGGTGAACCTGGTCAGGTCGGGAACGAAGCAGCCATAGCCGTTTAGGGTCAGTGCCGGAGTAAGGCTCGCCTCCCGAAATACGCCAGAAAAGGACGGATCAGGTGCGTGGCATCGTTCCGTCCTTTCTTGTTCTGGGTGCCGCCCGCTCTACAATCCGCCCATGACCTATCTCGTATTGGCCCGCAAGTGGCGGCCCCGCTCGTTCGATACCCTGGTCGGGCAGGATCACGTGGTACGCGCCCTGACGCACGCGCTGGACACCCAGCGGCTGCATCATGCCTGGCTGTTCACCGGCACGCGCGGCGTCGGCAAGACCACTCTGTCGCGCATCCTGGCTAAATCGCTCAATTGCGACACCGGCATCACGTCCAAGCCCTGCGGCGTATGCCAGGCATGCACGGAGATCGATTCCGGGCGCTTTGTCGACTATCTGGAGCTGGACGCGGCATCCAACCGTGGCGTCGACGAGATGACGCAGTTGCTGGAACAGGCCGTCTACTCGCCGGGAGCAGGGCGCTTCAAGGTCTATATGATCGACGAAGTGCACATGCTTACCGGCCACGCCTTCAACGCCATGTTGAAGACGCTGGAAGAGCCGCCTCCACACGTCAAATTCATCCTGGCGACCACCGATCCGCAAAAGATACCGGTCACGGTGCTGTCCCGCTGCCTGCAGTTCAATCTGAAGCAGATGCCGCCCGATTCGATCGTCGGCCATTTGCGCCAGGTGTTGGGTGAAGAGCAACTGGCATTCGAGGTGCCGGCGCTGCGCCTGATCGCGCAGGCTGCCTCCGGCTCCATGCGCGACGCCTTGTCCCTGACCGATCAGGCCATTGCCTATAGCGCGGGCAATCTGACCGAAGAAGCCGTGCGCGGCATGCTGGGCACCATCGACCAGCGGCACCTGGTGCGCCTGCTGGACGCGCTGGGTGTCGGCGATGCTCGCGCCGTGCTGGCCGTGGCCGACGAACTGGCCACGCGCGGCCTGTCGTATGGAGGCGCGCTGGCGGACCTGGCTGGCCTGCTGTCGCGCGTGGCCATCGAGCAGCGCGTGGCGGGCGCCATTTCCTCGGAAGACCCGCTTGCGGCGGACATCGCGCGCCTGGCGCGCAGCCTGCACCCGGATGCCGTGCAGCTTTTCTATTCCGTCGCGGTACACAGCCGCGGCGAGCTGGCGCTGGCGCCCGACGAGTACGCCGGCTTCGTCATGGCGTGTTTGCGCATGCTGTCCCTGAGCGGAGACGCGGGACCGCAAACTTTGCCTGCCATCCCGCCCACGGTCAGTACGGCCGAGTCCGCGGCGACGACTGCCACAGCGGCGGCGGGCGCTTCGTCGGCTTCACCCGCGACCGTTGCGTCGGCTTCGCCGGTACCCGCGCCCGCATCGGCTGCATCATCGTCCGCGCCAGTTGCGATTGCGGCCGCACCAGCCGCGGCCGCGCCTGTGCCTGCCGCTTCCGCGCCTGGCACGGCAGCCCTGGCCGTAACCGCGCCCGCCGCTGCGGTCGTACCGCCCGCCGGTCTCGCGCCGTGGGACGACGCGCCAGCCGCGCCGCCCGCTTCGCCTGAAGTGTCCGCGTCAGGCGCATCCCCTACGCCAGCGGCTTCGCCCCAGGCAGCCGCCCCAGCCGCAACGTCCGCACCGGCGGCAGCGCCCGCGCAACCAGCGCCGCCTCCCGATGACAATGCGCCGCCCGCATGGGTCGATGAAATCATCCCCGACGATGCCGAAGCCGGTTATCAGGCGTCTGGTGGCTTCGACGGCGATGGTTTTATCGCCAGCGCGGATGACGACGATGATTTCGAGACCATGGCCGGCAGCTCCGGCGGCAATGGCAACGGCAACGCCAGCCGTGCGCCCGCGGCGCCCGTGCGCCGCGCTCCCGCGTCCGGCGCCAAATCCAAAAAAGGCCCCCGCCTGGCCGATATGTCCGCGGCCACCTGGCCGGAACTGGCGGCGCGTCTGCCGGTGACCGGCCTGGCCGCCGAACTGGCCCGCCAGAGCGAATGGCATGGGGTCCAGGGCGATACCGTCGTGCTGCGCGTGGCCGTCCGCACCCTGGCCGACAGCGCCAGCCGCGTGCGTCTGCAGACCGTGCTGTGTGAGCATTTCGGCCAGAGTCTGCGGCTGGATGTACTGGTGGGCGCCACGGGCGAAGCCACCGCGCACGCCGTGGCTCAGCAGGTACGCGCGGAACGCCAACGCGCCGCGGAGGTTGCCGTCGAGGCCGACCCCTTCGTGCGATCGCTGCTCTCGGATTTTGGCGGCCAGGTGGTGCCCGGCTCCATCCGCCACGTTGATCCTCCGCCGGCGGCACCCCATTGAGCACAGCCGCTCTTAACCTCTATCTGTATATCTGCTGAAAAGGATGCTTCCATCATGATGAAAGGACAATTGGCTGGCTTGATGCGTCAAGCCCAGCAAATGCAGGAAAACATGAAAAAGGCCCAGGAGGCGCTGGCCGACATCCTGGTCGAAGGTACTTCCGGCGGCGGCCTGGTCAAGGTGACCATGTCCTGCCGCAACGACGTCAAGCGCATCGTCATCGATCCGTCGCTGGTCGGCGACGACAAGGACATGCTGGAAGACCTGGTCGCGGCGGCCTTCAATGACGCCCTGCGCAAGGCCGAAGCGACCTCGCAGGAAAAGATGTCGTCCGTGACGGCCGGCATGCCCATGCCTCCGGGTATGAAGTTCCCGTTCTGAACAGGCGGCGAGCCGGCGCGGCACGCGATCCGCGTGCATGCCGGCGCCCGTGTGGTCCATGGAACCTGCTCTTCCCGAACCCGAACCCCTGCGCGCGCTGATCGAAGCGCTGCGGCGCCTGCCCGGCGTCGGAGTGCGCTCGGCCCGGCGCATGGCGTACCACCTGCTGCAGCACGATCCGCGCGGCGCGGATCTGCTCGGGCAGGCCCTGGCATCGGCGGTGCATAACCTGCGCCACTGCGCCCGCTGCAACAGCTTCGCCGAAGACGAAATCTGCGCCACTTGCGCCAATCCCAGGCGCGATCCCTCGCAGCTGTGCATCGTCGAAACTCCCGCGGATCAGAACATGATCGAGTCCAGCCATGGCTATCGCGGGCTGTACTACGTGCTAATGGGCCGCGTGGCGCCGCTGGAAGGCATCGGCCCCCGGGAACTGGATTTCGAGCGCCTGCTGGCGCGCGCCGGCGACGGTGTCGTGACCGAGGTCATCCTTGCGACCAACTTTACGGCGGAAGGGGAAACGACCGCGCATTTCCTCAGCGAAGCCCTGCGCGAACGTGGCCTGTCGGTGACGCGCCTGGCACGCGGAGTGCCCGCTGGCAGCGAGCTCGAATATGTGGATGCCGGCACCATCGCGTGGGCGCTGATGGAACGCAAATCCACCTAGGGCCCGCAAGGTCCCGCCCAGTGAAAAAATAACGGAGATTGCCGCTATGTCCGCCCTGGCCGGACTGAAAGTCCTTGAATTGGGCACCCTGATCGCGGGTCCCTTTGCCGCCCGCCTGTTCGGCGAGTTCGGCGCCGATGTCATCAAGATCGAAACGCCCGACGGTCCGGACGGCAAGGGCGGCGGCGATCCGATCCGCACCTGGCGCCATCTGCACGAAGGCAATTCGCTGTGGTGGACGGTGCAGGCCCGCAACAAGCGTTCGGTCGCGCTCAACATGAAGGATCCGGCCGCGCGCGAAATCGCCTTGAAGCTGGCCTTGGATGCCGACGTCATCATCGAAAACTACCGTCCCGGCGTACTGGAAAAGTGGGGCTTGGGTTACGAGCAGCTGCGCGCGCTCAATCCGGCCACCATCATGGTGCGGCTGTCCGGCTACGGCCAGACGGGACCATTGCGCGATCGGCCGGGCTTCGGCGCGATCGGCGAATCGATGGGCGGCCTGCGCTACGTATCCGGGCATCCCGATCGCCCGCCGGTGCGGGTGGGCATCTCCATCGGCGATTCCATTGCCGCGCTGCACGGTGTCATCGGCGCCATGATGGCGCTGCGCCATCGCGACGCCACCGGCGGACGCTGGAACGGCACGTCGGGCGGGCAGGGGCAGATGGTGGACGTCGCGCTGTACGAGGCGGTCTTCAACATGATGGAAAGCCTGGTGCCTGAATACGATGTGGCCGGCGTGGTACGTGAACGCACGGGCGGCGCCTTGCCCGGTATCGTGCCGTCCAATACCTACACCACGCGCGATGGACAAAACATCGTGATCGCCGGCAATGGCGATGCCATTTTCCATCGGCTGATGCTGGCCATGGGCCGCGACGACCTGGCCCATGACCCCGCGCTGGCGCGCAACGACGGACGTGCGCGGAGGGTGGACGACATCGACGGCGCCATCCAGGCGTGGTGCGATACGCGTACCATCGACGAAGCGCTGGAAACCTTGCAGCAAGCTGACGTACCAGTGGGCAAGATCTACAGCGTGGCCGATATGTTCAGCGATCCTCAGTTCATCGCCCGCGGCATGATCGAGCAGCACCAGTTCGCCGACGGCACGCCCGTCAAGCTGCCGGCCGTTACGCCCAAGCTGTCGGAAACTCCCGGCGGCACCCGTTGGCTGGGGCCGCGCTTAGGGGAACATACCGAGGAAGTACTGAAATCGCTGGGGTATGATTCTGCCGCTATCGCCGCGCTGGCTGCTTCGGGCGCCATCGGTACACAAGATTGACTACCTGGAGACAACAAAATGTCCGTGACTCGACGTGAATGGCTCAAGCTTGCCGGTGCGGCAGGCGCCCTGGGCCTGGCCCCCGCCATCGTGCGGGCGCAGAAGCTGGAGAAGAAAGAGGTCGCGATCGCCGTGGGCGGCAAGCCCCTGACGTATTACCTGCCCCTGACGATCGCCGAAGTCCGCGGCTATTTCAAGGATGAGGGTCTGGACGTCACCATCGCCGACTTCGCCGGTGGCGCCAAGGCGCTACAGGCTGTCGTGGGCGGCAGCGCGGATGTCGTGTCCGGCGCCTTCGAACACGCCTTGAACCTGCAATCCAAGGGTCAGTTCTACCGCGATTTCGTGCTGCAGGGCCGCGCGCCGATGATCGGTTTTGGCGTGTCGACCAAGACCATGGCGAACTACAAGTCGCCGGCCGACCTCAAGG
The DNA here is from genome assembly GCA_035493915.1 of Bordetella sp. Taxonomy (GTDB): domain Bacteria; phylum Pseudomonadota; class Gammaproteobacteria; order Burkholderiales; family Burkholderiaceae_B; genus Bordetella_C. The sequence continues at coordinate 11,748 of DATJHN010000393.1, read as the reverse complement.
GCAAGAAGATCGGCGTGACCGCGCCGGGCTCGTCCACCAATATGGTCGTCAATTTCTTCCTGGCCAAGCACGGCCTGAAGCCTTCGGACGTCTCCATCATCGGCGTGGGCGCCGGTGCCGGCGCGATCACCGCGCTGAAGACCGGGCAGATCGACGCCATGTCGAATACCGATCCGGTGATCACCTCGCTTGAGCATTCGGGCGATCTGAAGGTCATCGTCGATACGCGCACGCTGAAGGACACGCAGGAAATCTTTGGCGGCAATATGCCGGCCGGCTGCCTGTACTGCTCGCAAAGCTATATCGACGCCAACCCCAATACCGTGCAGGCGCTGGCCAACGCCATCGTGCGCGCGGACAAGTGGATCCAGGCGCAAAAGAACAACCTGGACGCCATCGTCAATGCGGTGCCCAAGGGCTACCTGCTGGGCGAGCCGGAAGTCTACAAGGCGTCGCTGCGTGCCAGCATGGACGGCTTTTCTCCGGACGGCATGATTCCGGAAGACGGCGCGGCCACGGCGGTCAGGGCCCTTGCGGCTTTCGCTCCCGACTTCGATCCGAAGAAGGTCGACCCGTCCAAGATGTGGACCAACGAGTTTGCCAAACGCGCCAACCAGAAGTATCCGAATGGCTGACGCTGCACTCTCGCTGGACAACATCACCTGCACCTTCGTTTCCCGGGAAGGCGGGTCGCGCTACACCGCTGTCCGGGAATCCAGCCTGTCCATCGCACCGGGCGAATTCGTGTCGGTGGTCGGGCCGACGGGCTGCGGCAAGTCCACCCTGCTGAATGTGGGGGCGGGCCTGCTGGCGCCATCGTCCGGGCAGGTGCGTGTGTTCGGCGAACCGTTGTCCGGCATCAACCGCCGCGCCGGCTATATGTTCCAGGGCGAGGCGCTCATGCCCTGGCGCAATGCGCTGGATAACGTGACCGCGGGCCTGCAGTTCGCCCGCATGTCCACGCAGGAGGCCGCCGAACGCGGCGGCGAGTGGCTGCGGCGGGTGGGATTAGGCGGGTCGGAGCAGCGCTATCCGCACCAGATGTCGGGCGGCATGCGCAAGCGCGTGATGCTGGCGCAGACCCTGATCCGCGATCCCGACATCATTCTGATGGACGAGCCGTTTTCGGCCCTGGACATCCAGACGCGGCAGCTGATGGAAAACGAAGTCCTGGAACTCTGGATGGCGAAGCGCAAGGCCGTGCTTTTCATTACGCACGACCTGGACGAAGCCATCGCCATGAGCGATCGCGTGGTGGTCCTGTCCGCCGGGCCGGGTACGCATCCCATTGGCGAATTCGCCATCGATCTGCCGCGTCCACGCGACGTGGCGGAAGTCCGCACACATCCCCGCTTCGTAGAACTGCACGCCGCCATCTGGAACGTGCTGCGCGAGGAAGTCCTCAAGGGCTACGCCCAGCAGAAACGGGCCTAGCGGCCTTACCGGAAGGAGGCTCGGCTGGTCGTGTCCACCATGAACAAAACTGGTTTCAAATCCCTGCGCATCTGGCAGGTGCTGCTGTTGGTCGTATTGCTGTTGGTCTGGCATATTGCCTCGCGCAGTCCCAACATCGCGTTCTTCTTCGGCCAACCCTGGGAAGTCGCCCAGCGGATATGGGCCTGGTTCGTTACCGACGGCGATATCTACCGCCACCTGTGGGTGACACTGGCGGAAACCGTCCTGGCTTTCCTGATCGGCACCGTGTCGGGACTGGCCTGCGGTCTGTGGCTGGGCCTGTCGCCCAAGGCGAGTGCGCTGCTCGACCCCTACATCACCGCGGCGAACTCCATGCCGCGCGTGATCCTGGCGCCCATCTTCGGTATGTGGTTCGGGTTGGGGATCTGGTCCAAGGTCGCGCTGGCGGTGACGCTGGTGTTCTTCATCGTGTTCTTCAACGTCTACCAGGGCGTGCGCGAGGTCAGCACGACGCTGCTGGACAATGCGCGCATGTTGGGCGCGGACCGCCGGCAGCTGCTGCGCTATGTTTATCTCCCCTCGGCCACCAGCTGGGTGTTTTCCAGCCTGCACACCTCGGTGGGCCTGGCTTTCGTCGGCGCCGTCGTGGGCGAATACCTGGGTTCGGCCAGCGGGGTGGGCTACCTGATCCTGCAGGCGGAAGGCACGCTGGACGTAAACACCGTGTTTGCCGGCATCGTCGTGCTGACGTTGTTCGCGCTGGTGCTGGACGGCATCGTGACGCTGGTCGAGCGGCGTCTGATGAAGTGGCAGCCGCGCGCCGGCGAAACCGAGAAGCTCTGAAATCGGCCCCAAAGCCCCGGCTGATGGGGCTTTCGGGGGGAAAAGCCCGTTCGCGCTATAATCCCGAGGTTTGTTTACTGATTCTGAAACCGGGGTTTATGGTGCTGCCGCAACTTTTTCCTGAGGGGTTCGATGGAATGCATCGGCCTTCTCCTGCAATTCTGGCTCTGGCGGACGGTACCGTGTTCCGAGGCATCTCCATCGGCGCACCAGGGCATACCGTGGCCGAGGTCGTGTTCAACACGTCCATGACCGGGTACCAGGAAATCCTGACCGATCCCAGCTATGCCGGCCAGATCGTCACGCTGACCTATCCGCACATCGGCAATACCGGCGTCAACGCCGAAGACGTCGAATCGCGCCAGGTCTTCGCCGCGGGTCTGATCGTGCGCGACTGTCCGGCGCGCGTGTCGAATTTCCGTGCCACCAGTTCGCTGCCCGACTACCTGAAAGCGCAGGGCATCGTCGCCATCTCCGGCATCGATACCCGCAAGCTGACGCGCATCCTGCGTGAAAAGGGCGCCCAGGGCGGCTGCATCCTGGTCGGCGACGACACCGACCGCGCCGTAGCCCTGGCGCGCGGCTTCCCCGGAATGTCGGGCCAGGATCTGGCCAAGACTGTGTCGATCGAAAAGCGGGACGAATGGACGCAAGGCACCTGGACGCTCGGGCAGGGTTATAGCCAGCCCAAGGGCGACAAGTTTCACGTCGTCGCCTATGACTTCGGCGTCAAGAGCAACATCCTGCGCCTGCTGGCCGATCGCGGCTGCCAGATCACCCTGGTGCCGGCCCAGACGCCCGCCGCGGAAGCGCTCAAGCTCAATCCCGATGGCCTGTTCCTGGCCAACGGCCCTGGCGACCCGGAACCCTGCGACTACGCCATCGAGGCGACACGCGCTTTCCTGGATCGCAAGCTGCCGGTGTTCGGCATCTGCCTGGGGCACCAGATCATGGGTCTGGCCGTGGGCGGCAAGACGCTCAAGATGAAGACCGGCCACCACGGCGCCAACCATCCGGTGCAGGACGTCAACAGCAAGCGCGTTTTCATCACCAGCCAGAACCACGGTTTCGAGGTGGACGCGGCAAGCTTGCCGAAGAACACCCGCATTACCCATATTTCGTTGTTCGACGGCACGTTGCAGGGCTTTGAACTGACCGACCGGCCCGCTTTCTGCTTCCAGGGACACCCTGAAGCCAGTCCGGGTCCGCACGACATCATCGTGCTGTTCGACAAGTTCATCAGCCAGATGGCCGATCAAGCCAAGACCGCGTAAAGATTGCACCATGCCCAAGCGTACAGACATAAAAAGCATACTGATCATCGGGGCGGGCCCCATCATCATCGGACAGGCCTGCGAATTCGACTACTCGGGCGCCCAGGCCTGCAAGGCGCTGAAGGCCGAGGGCTACCGCACCGTCCTGGTCAACAGCAACCCCGCCACGATCATGACGGACCCGGAAACCGCGGACGTCACCTACATCGAGCCCATCACCTGGCAGGCGGTCGAAAAGATCATCGAGCGTGAACGTCCCGATGCGCTGCTGCCCACCATGGGCGGCCAGACCGCGCTGAACTGTGCGCTCGACCTGGCCCACAACGGCGTGCTGGAGCGCTACAACGTCGAATTGATCGGCGCCAACGAGCAAGCCATCGAAAAGGCCGAGGACCGCCAGAAGTTCAAGCAGGCCATGACCGAGATCGGCCTGGCGTCGGCCAAGTCCGGCGTGGCCCATTCCATGGACGAAGCCTGGGAAGTGCAAAAGCGGATCGCCACCGAGCTGGGCACGTCCGGCTTTCCGGCGGTCATCCGCCCGAGCTTCACGCTGGGCGGTACCGGTGGCGGCATCGCCTACAACCCGGAAGAATTCGAAACGATCTGCCGGCGTGGGCTGGAAGCCTCGCCCACCAACGAACTGCTGATCGAAGAATCGCTGTTGGGATGGAAGGAATTCGAGATGGAAGTCGTGCGCGACAGCGCCGACAACTGCATCATCGTCTGCTCCATCGAAAACCTCGACCCCATGGGTGTGCATACCGGGGATTCCATCACTGTCGCGCCGGCGCAGACGCTGACCGACAAGGAATACCAGATCATGCGCGATGCCTCCATCGCGGTGCTGCGCGAAATCGGCGTCGACACCGGGGGCTCCAACGTGCAGTTCGCGGTGAATCCCGCCAACGGGCGCATGATCGTCATCGAAATGAATCCGCGCGTGTCGCGTTCGTCGGCGCTGGCGTCCAAGGCCACCGGCTTCCCGATCGCCAAGGTCGCGGCGCGGCTGGCGGTTGGCTACACGCTGGATGAGCTGCGCAACGAAATCACCGGCGGCGCGACCCCGGCTTCGTTCGAGCCCACGATCGATTACGTGGTCACCAAGGTGCCGCGTTTCGCGTTCGAGAAATTCCCCACCGCCGATGCGCGCCTGACCACGCAGATGAAGTCGGTGGGTGAGGTCATGGCGATCGGCCGGACCTTCCAGGAATCCTTCCAGAAAGCCCTGCGCGGCCTGGAAGTCGGCGTCGACGGCCTGAACCAGAAAACCACCGACCGCGAAAAACTGCAGGTCGAGCTGGGCGAGCCCGGTCCCGAGCGCATCTGGTACGTCGGCGATGCCTTTGCCCAGGGTTTCACGCTGGACGAAGTCCATGCGCTGACGCACATCGATCCCTGGTTCCTGGCGCAGATCAAGGAAATCGTCGACATCGAGCTGGCGCTCGAACAGAAGACGCTGGCCGAACTGGATTTCGATACGCTGTGGCACCTGAAGCGCCGCGGTTTCTCCGACCGCCGGTTGGCCTTCCTGCTGGACACATCCGAATCCGAAGTGCGCCGCCTGCGCCACCAGATGAACGTGCGTCCCGTCTACAAGCGGGTGGATACCTGCGCGGCGGAATTCGCCACGCGCACCGCGTACATGTATTCCACGTACGAAGAAGAATGCGAAGCCGCGCCCACCGATCGCAAGAAGATCATCGTGCTGGGCGGCGGTCCGAACCGTATCGGCCAGGGCATCGAATTCGACTACTGCTGCGTGCACGCGGCGCTCGCGCTGCGCGAGGATGGCTACGAGACCATCATGGTCAACTGCAACCCGGAAACCGTGTCGACCGACTATGACACGTCCGACCGCTTGTATTTCGAGCCCCTGACGCTGGAAGACGTGCTGGAGATCGTCCACAAGGAAAATCCGGTGGGCATGATCGTGCAGTACGGCGGACAAACTCCCCTGAAGCTGGCGCGCGCGCTGGAAGCCAACGGCGTGCCCATCATCGGCACCAGCCCGGAATCCATCGACGTCGCGGAAGACCGCGAACGTTTCCAGAAGCTGCTGAACAAGCTGGGCCTGCGCCAGCCGCCCAACCGCACCGCCCGTACAGAAGCCGAAGCCCTGGCGCATGCCACCGAAATCGGCTACCCCCTGGTCGTGCGCCCCAGCTATGTGCTGGGCGGCCGTGCCATGGAAATCGTGCATGAGCAGCAGGACCTGGAACGCTACATGCGCGAGGCCGTCAAGGTCAGCAACGATTCACCCGTGCTGCTGGACCGCTTCCTGAACAACGCGACCGAGGTGGACGTCGATTGCCTGGCCGACGGCGAAACCGTCTTCATCGGCGGCGTCATGGAGCACATCGAACAGGCCGGCGTGCACTCCGGCGACTCGGCGTGCAGCCTGCCGCCCTATTCGCTGTCCGAGGACATCATCAGCGAAATCAAGCGCCAGACCGGCATGATGGCCAAGGCGCTGAATGTCAGCGGCCTGATGAACGTGCAGTTCGCGATCCAGGACGGCGACGTCTATGTGCTGGAAGTCAACCCGCGCGCCTCGCGCACGGTGCCTTATGTTTCCAAGGCGACGGGACTGCAGCTGGCCAAGATCGCCGCGCGCGCCATGGCCGGCAAGTCGCTGGCGTCGCAGGGCATCAGCCGCGAAGTCGTGCCCGGTTATTTCTCGGTCAAGGAAGCCGTCTTCCCGTTCGTCAAGTTCCCCGGCGTGGATACCATCCTGGGACCGGAAATGAAGTCGACCGGCGAAGTCATGGGCGTGGGCGCCAGTTTCGGCGAAGCTTTCGTCAAGTCGCAACTGGCCGCGAATATCCGCCTGCCTGATAGCGGCACGGCCTTTATCAGCGTCAAGAACCAGGACAAGCCTCGCGCGGTGGAAGTCGCGCGCGGCCTGCACGGACTGGGCTTCAAGCTGGTGGCCACGCGCGGCACGGCCGCGGAAATCGAGGCCGCGGGCATTCCGGTGCAGGTCGTCAACAAGGTTACCGAAGGCCGCCCCCACATCGTGGACATGCTGAAGAACGGCGAAGTCTCGCTGGTCATCAATACGGTGGAAGAGCGCCGCAATGCCATTGCCGATTCGCGCGCGATCCGCACGCAGGCCCTGGCGGCGCGAGTGACCTTCTACACTACGATCGCTGGCGCGCGCGCCGCGGTCGAAGGCATGCAGTATTTGCGGCAAGGGCATGGCTTGCAGGTGTATCCTCTGCAAACCCTGCACGCGTCGCTGGTGTCGGCGAGCTGATCGGCCCGAATGCGTGCGGCCAGACAAGGGAAGGGGTAGGAAGGGTTAGGTCTCCAAGTATTGGAGGTCGGTATGAAATGGTGGATACTCGCGCTGTTCATCGTTTGTGCGACCGTGGTGCATTTCCGCGGCAGGGTTCAGCACCGGTTCTCCCGCCAGGTGCTGGATCACTCCACCTTCACCGCTCCGCTCAATGTGTTCATGTACGCGTTCTCGCGCGTACCGAACCAGCCCTTCCTGGCGCTGTCGGACTTTCCTGAACTGAAAGTCCTGCAAGAGCGCTGGCAGGATATCCGCGCCGAGGCCGAAGCACTGTTTTCGGCCGGCCACATCAAGGTATCGAATACCTACAACGACGCCGGCTTCAATTCGTTTTTCAAGCGCGGGTGGAAGCGTTTCTACCTGAAGTGGTACGACAACGACCATCCCTCGGCGCGCGCGCTGTGCCCGATTACCACCCAGTTGCTCGCGGATATTCCGTCCATCAAGGGCGCGATGTTCGCCGCCCTACCGCCGGGTAGCCGGCTGCCGCGCCACCGCGATCCCTATGCGGGCTCGCTGCGTTTCCACATGGGTCTGATCACGCCCAACGACCCAGCTTGCTACATTGACGTCGACGGCCAGACCTATTACTGGCGCGACGGCGAATCGGTCATATTCGATGAAACCTTCATCCATTATGCTGAGAACAAGACGGACATCAATCGCATCATCCTGTTCGCCGATATCGAACGTCCCATGCGTTATCGCTGGGCGCAGGCGGTAAACCACTTCATCGGCATCCTGCTGCTGCGCGCGGCGGCCTCGCCCAACCAGGAGGGCGATCGCACCGGCGGCATCAACCGCATTTTCGGCACGATCTATTCGGTACGCCGTTTCGGCAAGCGGGTGAAGAAGAAGAACAAAAAGTTGTACTACGTGATTAAGTGGACCGCGGTCCTGGCCATCCTGGCCTGGATCTTTTGGCCTTGAGCAATCCAGCCGCCATGCATATGCGTCATGTCTTCATCACGGGTGCCAGCAGCGGCTTGGGCCGCGCGCTGGCCCAGCACTATGCCGCCGGCGGCGCGACGGTCGGGCTGGTGGCGCGACGCGGCGACGCGCTGCGCGAGCTCGCCGCCACCTTGCCCGGTTCACATCCCTGGTACGCCGTGGACGTGCGCGACCGTGCGGGCCTGCACGCCGCCGCGGGCGACTTCCTGGCGCGTTGCGGCGGAGTGGTGGATGGTGTCATCGCCAGCGCCGGCATCAGCGCCGGTACGCTGACCGAACAGGTCGAGGATTTCGATGTCTTTCAGGCCATCATCCAGACCAATCTGCTGGCGACGGTGGCAAGCTTCGAGCCTTTCATCGCCGGCATGCGCCGGGCAGGGGCGGGGCGCCTGGTCGGTATTTCCAGCGTGGCGGGCGTGCGCGGCCTTCCGGGCGCTGGCGCCTACAGCGCGTCCAAGGCCGCCGTCACGGTCTATTGCGAAAGCCTGCGCACCGAACTGGCGCGCGACGGTATCGGTGTGGTCACCATAGCGCCCGGCTACATCCGCACGGCGATGACCGCGCACAACCCCTATAGCATGCCCTTCCTGATGGACGCCGATGATTTCGCGGCACGCGCCGCGGCGGCCATCGAGCGCGGGCGCAGCTACACCGTCATCCCGTGGCAGATGGGCATGGTCGCCAAGCTGATGCGGCTGCTGCCTGATGCGCTGTATGACCGGTTGGCGCGCAATGCGCCGCGCAAGCCGCGGCACGCCGAAGCGGCGGAAGGCTGACGCTGCTGGCCGGTAGGCGCCGATGGGCGCGGCTACACGATATCGTCGGCCGCCAGGGAGGCGATATGCGCGACGTCACCCCATCCCATGATGTGCCAGCGCCGGTTTTCGATCGCCAGCCGGTTCACCCCCGCGTTCAGCAGCGCGGCGTCGCGCGGATGCGTCAGCGGAATGCCGTGGGCATGGCGCCAGACGATGTCCAGCACGCCGCCATGGGTGAAGACCAGCACACGGCCGCCGTCGTGGCGTTCGGCGATGTCGTCGATGGTGGCGACGATGCGGTTGTGGAATTGCCGCAGGGTTTCGCCGCCGTCCAGGGCACGGTCCGGCTCGCGGCTTTTCCAGGCGGCGGCGGCTTCAGGCTGTTCGATATCCATGCGGTCCATGGTCACGCCCTCCAGCACGCCGTAGCAGCGCTCGCGCAGGCCTGGTTCCGGGCGCACGCGCAAATCCAGCCGCGCTGCGACGGGTTCTGCTGTCTGCAGCGTGCGCTGCAGGTCGCTGCTGTACAGCGCGTCGAAAGAGCCGTTGCGCGCGTCGTGCGCCAGGCGTTCCGCCAGCCGGCGGGCCTGGTTCAGTCCGTGGGCATTCAGCGGTGTGTCCTTCCAGCCTTGCAGCCGGCGGGCACGATTCCAGTCGGTTTCACCGTGGCGAATCAGCCAGATTTCTGTCATGACGAGGGGATGTTGGATAGAGGACGCCGCGCCGTGCCCGTGTGCCGGGCGCGGCGCAAAGCTCGATAGTATCCACAAAACAACAGATGGTCGTCATCACGCGCCTTGCGCGTTCCCGAGCAGCCAAGGCAGGTCGTCAGGCGGTGATTACGCCCTTGGCGGCTTGAGCCTGCTTGTCCAACAGCGCGGCGATCTGGCCCTGCAGGGCGGCGGCCTCGGCGTTCAGCGCCTGCAATTGCGGCGCTTTCTGTTCGTCCGGGACGGAGCTGGCTTGCACGCGCTGGATCTGCGCCATCACCTGGCGCAACTGCTGTTGCAGCTGCTTCAGGGTCTGGCTGATCGGATCGCTGCTATCGCTGCTGCCCGATGCCTGGGCGCCAGAGGCCGACTTGGCCTGGAAATTCTTGCTTTTGCCCTGGCTGTCCGTTGCCCCGGCACCGCCGCTCCCACCCGTGTTCGAGCCATCGGTCGCTTGGGCAGACTTATCGTCGGCCTGTGCGGGAGTATTGCTTTGCACGGACCTGGGGCCGAGCAGCGTCGACGCGTAGGCGGAGTGGAGCGTGTTGGAAATTACCGAGATCGTCATGTCTGTCCCTTTTAGGTGGCCGCATCAGAAGGCGGGCCGGGAGAGTGGATGAGGTGGCGTGCCTGCCAGGGCATCCTCTATGGATGAGTAACGGCACGCTACCCTAAAAACTTGAGCCCCGATAAACTTGCGCCCGCCTTGTATACATAAATGGAGGGGGGAGGCATGCCCGGTTCCTATTTTCCGCGCTGGCGCCTGATGCGCGACATTGCCCCCGGGGCCGTCATGGCGCCCGACGAACGCCTGCCGTGGCCGAAGACGGCCGCGATGGGGTTGCAGCATGTGGTCGCCATGTTCGGGTCCACGGTGCTGGCGCCCTTGCTGATGGGCTTCGATCCCAACGTCGCCATCCTGATGTCGGGTGTTGGCTCCCTGATCTTTTTTGTCTTCGTGGGCGGGCGAGTGCCCAGCTACCTGGGGTCGAGCTTCGCCTTCATCGGCGGCGTCATCGCGGTGACGGGCTATACCGGCGGTGGGCCCAACCCCAACATCGGCATCGCGCTGGGCGGGATCATCGTGTGCGGAATGGCCTACGCCCTTATCGGCGTGCTGGTTTGGATCGCCGGCGCGGGCGCGGGCGGCGGCGCGCGATGGATAGAGACATTGATGCCGCCTGTCGTAACGGGCGCCGTCGTCGCGGTCATCGGCCTGAATCTGGCACCGGTCGCCGCCAAAGGGGCCATGGGCGCCTCCGGCTTCGACGCCTGCATGGCGATCGTCACCATCCTTTGCGTCGGCACGATCGCGGTGTACACGCGCGGCATGCTGCAGCGCCTGCTTATCCTGGCGGGGCTGATCCTGGCCTGCGTGATTTACGCCATTTGCGCCAACGGGTTGGCGCTGGGCAGGCCCATGGATTTCTCCGGCGTGGCGCGGGCCGCGTGGCTGGGCCTGCCGCATTTCGCCGCTCCGGTCTTCCAGACTTCCGCGATGGGGCTGCTGGTTCCCGTGGCCATCATCCTCGTGGCGGAAAACCTGGGTCATATCAAGGCGGTCAGCGCCATGACCGGGCGCGACCTGGACCGCTATCTGGGGCGCGCTTTCGTCGGGGACGGCGTGGCGACCATGATTTCGGGCGCGGTTGGGGGCACCGGCGTGACCACCTATGCGGAAAACATCGGTGTGATGGCCGTCACGCGTATCTATTCAACGGTGGTTTTCGCGGTGGCGGCCCTGATCGCCATCCTGCTCGGCTTTTCGCCCAAATTCGGCGCCCTCATCCAGACCATTCCCGGTCCCGTGCTGGGAGGCGTGTCGGTGGTCGTGTTCGGGTTGATCGCTGTGGCAGGGGCCCGGATCTGGGTGGTAAACCGCGTCGATTTCAGCGACAACCGCAATCTGATCGTGGCGGCGGTCACCCTGGTCCTGGGGGCAGGGGATTTCACTGTCCGCCTTGGTGATTTCGCCCTGAGCGGTATCGGCACGGCCACCTTCGGCGCCATCATTCTGCACGCCCTGCTACGCCCGATGCGCCGGGATGAGTAAAGGCACGCCCAGGGAAGCCGACGGAATCATGGGACCTCCGCCAAGCAGGTAAAGATCCCGGAGGGCCGACGGATTCCCGACGGTCCTGGGGAGGCTCAAGCAAGGGGTGCAACCACCCGATAAAAAAGGGGACGAATTGCCGGCGGGGCGCGCCGCGATGGCTTGCAATTCAGTCCGACTTTGACCACAATGTCACTTGATCGCCCCGGTTTCCGAGCCGGGGTTTTGTTTTGGTCGAAGCTTGCCGCCGCCGGCGTAAACACGCCGGCAGGAAAGAGCGGGCACGGCGAGTAAATTCGGCAAGGCTCCCTCTACAGAGGACCGCAGCGGTTGCTTCATGGCCGCGCTCCTGCTTTTGCCTAATGCGGAAAACCGTCCCTGTTATGCATCGCCGGCCGGCAGCATGTCGCCGTGCCTAGACCGTTACCGAAACGCCCCGGCGGGG
>DATJHN010000392.1:0-7422 GCA_035493915.1 Bordetella sp. | reverse complement strand
GCTACCCACCGGCCACGGCGAACGCGCCGTGCTGCGCCTGCTGGACAAGGAAGCCGGACGGCTGCGCCTGGAAAGCCTGGGCATGGCGCCCGGCGTGCTCGCGCGGCTGGACCGCCTGATCCACCAGCCGCACGGCATCGTACTGGTTACCGGCCCGACCGGCAGCGGCAAGACCACCACGCTGTATGCATCGCTGGCGCGCCTGGATGCATCAACCACCAATATTCTGACTGTCGAAGACCCCATCGAATACGACTTGCCCGGCATCGGCCAGACGCAGGTCAATTCGCGTATCGACCTGAGCTTCGCCACTGCCCTGCGCGCCATCCTGCGCCAGGATCCGGACGTGGTCATGATCGGTGAAATCCGTGACCTGGAGACCGCACAGATCGCGGTGCAGGCATCCCTGACCGGCCATCTGGTGCTGGCCACGCTGCATACCAACGACTCCATATCGGCGCTTACGCGATTGACGGATATGGGTGTCGAACCTTTTCTGCTTTCGTCATCGCTGCTGGGCGTGTTGGCGCAACGGCTGGTGCGCCGCCTGTGTCCGCATTGCAGGCAACCGGCCACCGAGCCGGACGGCAGGCAGGCCTGGCGCGCGGTCGGCTGCCCCGAATGCGGCCATACCGGATACAGCGGCCGCACGGGCATCCATGAACTGTTCGTTATCGACGACGACATCCGCGGTCTCATGCATACCGGCGCCGGCGAACAAGCCATGCGCCGCGCCGCCGAGGCCACTGGCATGCGCAACATGCGGCAAGACGGCCAGCGCTGGGTCGAATCCGGAGACACATCGCCGGAAGAAATCCTGCGCGTGACGCGCGACGATTGATCTTCGGCATGCGATCCGAAGCCCAGACTTGATGCCTGATGCTTGCTGCCTGCCTACCGCATGACACCTGACGCCTGACACTCGATACCAGGATTTCGCAGCCAAGGAACGACCATGCCCTCCTACAACTTCGAAGCCTCAGACGCCGCCGGACGCCTGGAACGCGGCATGATCGATGCCGATTCCCCACGCGGCGCGCGCACCGCGCTGCGCGCGCGCGGCCTGACGCCGCTGACCGTGCGCGATGCATCGGGCAGCCACCGAACCGGCTCCGCCAGCTTGCTGATCAAACACCTGAGCGACGTCGAGCTGGCATGGCTGACGCGCCAGATCGCCAGCCTGCTGGCCGCGCGCCTGCCGCTGGATGCCGCGCTGACAGCCACACTGGAACAGGCTGAAAAACGCCACGTCGCCCAGGCACTATCGGCGGTGCGCGCCGACGTACGCGCCGGCCACCGCCTGGCCGACGCGCTCGCCACGCGCCCCAAGGACTTCCCCGACATCTACCGCGCGCTGGTAGCCGCGGGCGAGGAATCGGGCGACCTGTCGCTCGTCATGGAGCGGCTGGCCACCTATGTGGAACAGCGCAATGCGCTGCGCGGCAAGATACTGACCGCCTTCATCTACCCGGCCATCGTCGGCGTCGTATCCGTCGGCATCATCTTTTTCCTGCTCGGCTTCGTGGTGCCGCAGGTTATTGGCGCCTTCAACCAGACGCACCAGCAATTGCCGCTGATCACCCGCATCATGGTGGCGCTAAGCGATCTGGTTCGCGAGTGGGGGCTCGTGGGACTGGTGGCCGGCATCGCCGCCTTCACCGCATGGCGCTGGAGCCTGCGCGCGCCATCCGCCCGCCTGCGCTGGCACGCCCGCACCCTGCGGCTGCCCATGGCCGGCCGCTTCATCCTGGAGATGAATGCCGCCCGCTTCGCCTCCACCCTGGCGATCCTTTCCGGCAGCGGCGTCTCATTGCTGCGCGCCTTGCAGGCCGCCGCCCAGACCCTGACCAACGAACGCCTGCGCGCGGCCGTCGCCGACGCCACCGACCGCGTGCGCCAGGGCGCCGCCCTGGCCTCATCGCTGCAAACCCAGAAGACCTTCCCGCCGCTGCTGGTACACCTGATCGCCAGCGGCGAGCGCACCGGCGAACTCGCCCCCATGCTGGACCGCGCCGCCGGCACCTTGTCCGCCGACCTGGAACGCCGCGCCATGGCCATGACCGCGCTGCTGGAGCCGCTGATGATCCTGATCATGGGCGGCGTGGTGCTGGTCATCGTGCTGGCCGTGATGATGCCGATCATCGAAATCAACCAGATGGTGCAGTAAACGCTGCACGCACCCTGGCGTACACTTCATACGCTGACGCGCCCCGGCCGCGGATCGCCGGCATCTCTCGAACTTGCCTGGAGTGATATCAGGAGCAAACCGTGCCATCGAATATTTTGAATGGCAGTTGTCTCTGCGGAACAGTCCGGTACGCCGTTGACGACAGCTTTGAATACGCCATGAACTGCCATTGCTCGCAGTGCCGGCGCGCCACCGGCTCCGCTTTCAAGTCGTTCGCCGGTATCGAGCGCAACCGGCTCAAGATCACGCAGGGCGGCGGCAATACGACGATTTATGGCAATTCAGTAGCGGCACACGACGTGCACTGTGCGACGTGCGGATCCCTGCTCTATTCCGTCGTGCGCGACGGCGCCTACGCGCACGTCACGATGGGCACCCTGCTAACGACCCCGGCCATTCGCCCTTCCATGCACATCTTCGTCGGCTCGAAAGCGGACTGGCACGACATTACCGACAACCTGCCCCAATACGAGACCTTCCCGCCGGATTGATCACTCAAGGCTTGTCTTCGGCGCGATGTGCGCACAACAGACCGTACCGACGGCCGCCGACCGGCAGTAGACCCGCGCAGGGACTCACCGTGTTGTCGCCGCGACTACAATTCGCGCCGCATGACCTTGCCTGGCGGCGCCTCTCAACACATATGTCCAGTTACGACGAAGCAAGCCGCTCGCGCTAGCCGCGTTGACGCAAGGCGCGGCTGATGCGGTCGCGCGCCACCGTGGTGCGCGGCACCTTGAAGGGAAACCAGCCGCGCACGTCCTCGTCCAGGCCGATGCCATGCATGTAGTTGTAGATGGCCTTCTTAAGCCCCTTCCCCAAGGCATCATGGTCCACGCCCGTCGGATCATGAAAGCCAATATCGTTCTTGGCGAACGAAACCGGCGGCAAAGGCCGCAGCGTCACACCGTATTCCTCGGGATTCTTCCCCACCGGCGAATGCACCGTACAGGCGAAGCGATGGAAGAAGCCGCTTTGGATGCAGTCATTTTCAAACAGCTGCCGCACGTATTCCAACGCATCCACCGTGTCCTGCACGGTTTGCGTGGGAAAGCCGTACATCAGGTACGCATGAACCAGGATGCCGGCATCGGTAAAGGCGCGCGTCACCCGCGCCACCTGATCGACCGAGACGCCTTTTTTCATCAGGTTCAACAACCGGTCGGACGCGACTTCCAATCCGCCCGATACGGCGATACAGCCGCTGTCCGCCAGCAGCTCGCATAGCTCGGGGGTAAAGGTTTTCTCGAAACGGATATTGCCCCACCATGAAATACCCGCGTTGCGCTCGATCAGTTCGGTCGCCAACGCCTTCAGAGATTTGGGGGGCGCGGCCTCGTCGACGAAATGAAATCCGGTCTGCCCCGTCTCGCGCACGATGGCTTCGATGCGATCGGCCAGCACCGTTGCCGATGCGCCCTCGTAACGGCCGATATAGTCCAGGCTGACATCGCAGAAACTGCACTTCTTCCAATAGCAGCCGTGCGCCACGGTCAGCTTGTTCCAGCGCCCGTCGCTCCACAAGCGATGCATCGGGTTCAGCATGTCCAGCAGCGACAGGTAACGATCCAGGGGCAGGCCGTCCCACGTAGGGGTGCCTACTTCCGCGAACGCGATATCGGGCTCGACCATGTTCACGTACCGTACCGCGCCGCTATCGGCGTCGCGCACGAAAGTGCGCACCAGGCGCTGCCGCGAACGCTTGCCCTGCACATGTTCCAGCAAGGCAAGCAAGGGGCGTTCGCCGGCATCCAGCGTGACATAGTCGAAAAAGTCGAACACACGCGGATCCTTCAATTCGCGCAGTTCGGTATTGACGAAACCGCCGCCCAGCACGGTGACGATCCCCGGATCTTGCGCCTTGATCGTCTGGGCGATGCGGAAGGCCGCATACACGGCGCCGGGAAACGGCACCGACAACAGGACCATCGTTGGCGCATGGCGCGCCAGCGCTTCCGCGGTCAGGTCGCGCAGCGTGTCGTCCACCAGATTCGGCGGCGCCCCAAGCGCCTGGGCCAAGGGGTCGAAGGTAGGCTGGCTACCTGCCAGCGATTCGGCATAACGCACGAACTCGAAGCGCGGATCGATGGCATCGCGCAGTACGTCGGCCAGATCGTTCAAATACAAGGTAGCCAGGTGCTTGGCGCGATCGTGCAAGCCCAGCGCACCGAACGCCCACCCCAGGGGATCGCCGCCGTCTTCGTCGATGTACACGTCCAGCGTACTGAAGCGCGGTCCTTCAGGCAGGAAATTGCGGCCGACGATACGGTGCGCCAAGGTGGAATCGCGGCCCTGCAGGAATGCGATGACCGGACCTATCGTGGCCAGGTAACGCGCCTGTTCGGCAACGAACGCCTGCACGGCGGGACTATGTTTTTCTATCGGCAGCGCGTCGACCCGCGCCGCCACGGCACGCAGACCATCGACCGACAGCAGGCGCAGCACCAGCGCAAGCGCCAGATCTTCCTGGAACGACGTCACCCCGCGCGACCGCAAGAAGCCGGTCAGGTAGGCGGTCGAAGGATAAGGCGTATTCAACTGCGTCATCGGCGGGATGACGGACAGCACGCGTAAAGGCAGAGCAGACATGAGACGCGGCAAAACGGCCGCCAAGGCAGGGATAGTCGGCAATTATAGGCAGCCTGATGATGTAGTACGAAGTAGGTATACGCGCACGACAATGGGCTACCTCAATATTCTTATGTGGAACTAGCGCAAAGAGTCTGAGTATCATGGCTCGCGCATAAGCCCGCCCCGGGGACACGACCGAAGGCCCTGGCAAAGGCTGCAAGAGTTCCAACCAACGCTCTTGCGTGTCAGGAGACCGTCATGGCAGAGAACGTTGCTTCCCGCGTCCAGGTGAATCTCGACCTGCCGATTGGTATTTCGGCAACGGGGGTCCGCCGCGAATTCGACTCCATGGGTCAGGTCGACGTGCCGGCGGATCGTTACTGGGGCGCGCAGACCGAGCGGTCGCTTCATCACTTCGACATCGGCAACGACCGCATGCCGAAAGAGGTCTACCACGCCTACGGCTACGTCAAAAAGGCCTGCGCACTGGTCAACGCCGCGGCGGGACGGCTGCCGGACTTCAAGCGCGACACGATCGTTCGCGCCGCGGACGAAACGATCGCGGGAAAACTGGATGCGCATTTTCCGCTCTACGTCTGGCAGACCGGATCGGGCACGCAGTCCAACATGAATGTGAACGAGGTCATCTCGAACCGGGCCATCCAACTCCTTGGCGGCGAGCTCGGCTCGCAGCAGCCGGTGGGGCCCAATGACGACGTCAACATGGGCCAGTCGTCCAACGATACCTTTCCGACCGCCATGCACGTCGCGTCGGTCCAGGTGATCGACGCGCTCCTGGTCCCCCAGGTCGAGAAGCTGGCCGATACCATCGAAGCCAAGGCCAAGGGCTGGATGGACGTGGTCAAGATCGGCCGCACGCATCTCGAAGACGCCGTGCCGCTTACGGTAGGACAGGAATGGTACGGTTGGGCGGGCCAGATCCGCGCCGCGGTCGCCGACATCAAGGCCAGCCGCGCCGGCCTTTACGAGCTCGCGGTGGGCGGCACGGCGGTCGGCACCGGCCTGAACGCGCCGCCCGGATTCGCCAAGGACGTCGCCGCCAAGATAGCCGAACTGACGGGCAAGCCCTTCGTCACCGCGGCCAACAAGTTCGCCGCCCAAGGCTCGCTCGATCCCATGGTACGCGCCCACGCTGCGTTGCGCGGCCTTGCCGTCGCGCTGATGAAGATCGCCAACGACATGCGCTGGCTTGCCTCGGGACCGCGTTGCGGCTTCGCCGAATTGCTCCTGCCATCGAACGAACCGGGATCGTCGATCATGCCGGGCAAGGTGAATCCGACGCAGTGCGAGGCCATGGTGATGATCGCCATCCAGGTAATGGGCAATGACACGGCCGTCGCCTTCGCCGGCAGCCAGGGCAACTTCGAGCTCAACGCCATGCGGCCGGTGATCATCAACAACTTTCTCCATTCCACGCGGATACTCGCGGACGGCTGCGCCAAATTGCGCGAGTTCTCTGTCGAAGGCACCGAACTGAACCGCAAGAAGATCGATGGATACGTGCAAGGCAGCGTGATGCTCGTGACGGCGCTGTCGCCCATCATCGGCTACCAGAACGCCGCGCATATCGCGGAGAAAGCGATCGCCGACGGCACCACCCTGCGCGAGGCCGCGCTGGCCTCCGGCCATGTCGACGCGGCGCTCTTCGACAAGACCATCAAACCGCTCGACATGGTCGGCAAAGGCCTTGCCGGCGCCTGAGCAACAGGAGAACGCAATGATCCGATGCGTAAGGATGTGGACGGGCGAAGACGGCGATTCGTGCTTCGAAGAAGGCTCGATCGCACTCGATGCGGGCGCGCGCGGCGATTTCGTCGGACAAGCGATCGCCGCCAGGCACATCTCCTTCCAGGAGACGGCATCCGGGGGCTCCTTTGAATGGCACCAGGATCCGGTGCCGCGCTATGTCATTACGCTGTCGGGCACCCTCGAATTCGAAACCAAATCCGGCGCGACCTTCACGATCAAGCCCGGCGACATCCTGCTCGCGCAAGACAACAGCGGCTCGGGCCACAAGTGGCGCCTGATCGGCAGCGAGCCATGGCGGCGGGCCTACGTCGTCTACCAGGAAGGCGTCGATCTTGGCTTCGTGCCTTCCAGGAACGTCCGCTGACCACCAGGAGTCGAGACCATGCCCAACCAGTCCGCCGAAAACCCCGATGTCGTGCTGATTGGCGCCGGCATCATGAGCGCGACGCTGGGATCCGTGCTCAAGGAGCTGGATCCCTCGCTTTCCCTCGTCATGATCGAACAGCTGAGCGACTGCGGGCAAGAGAGTTCCCAGTCCTGGAACAATGCCGGCACCGGCCACGCGGCGAAT
Source organism: Bordetella sp. (assembly GCA_035493915.1). GTDB lineage: Bacteria > Pseudomonadota > Gammaproteobacteria > Burkholderiales > Burkholderiaceae_B > Bordetella_C. Next base: position 322 of record DATJHN010000392.1, on the reverse strand, counting down.
TGCGAACTCAACTACACCCCGCAACGGCCCGATGGATCCGTCGATATCTCCAAGGCCTTGGAGGTGAACACCGAGTTCGACCTATCGCGTCAGCTGTGGGCCTACCTCGTGGGCAAGGGCGCGATTCCGGATCCCCGCGCCTTCATCCATCCCTGCCCCCACATGAGCTTTGTCTGGGGCACCGCCAACGTCGAGTTCCTGCGCAAGCGCTACCAGGAGATGGCGGCGCATCATTGCTACCACGGGATGGAATATAGCGAGGATGCCGCGCGGATCGCGCAGTGGGCGCCCTTGATCATCGAAGGACGCGATCCGGCCGAGC
>DATJHN010000391.1:0-5836 GCA_035493915.1 Bordetella sp. | reverse complement strand
CCATCCATCAGCGCGGCCGCGATTTCACCGGCATACATCTCGCCGGCGCCGATCTCTCCGGTATGGATCTGCGAGGCAGCTGCTTTCGCGGCGCGTCGCTGGAAGGAGCGAAGCTGGATGGCGCTTGCCTGGACGACTGCGACTTCACGCAAGCCGTGCTGGCGCGGGCATCGATGGCCGGCGGCTCGCTGGCGCGCGCGCGTCTGCACTTGGCCAATATCGCCGGCGTCCGCATCGACGGCGTATCGCTCGCGGCGGCGGACCTGGGTGATGCCTCGCTGGAAAGCGCGTGCTTCGTCTCGTGTTCATTCGCCGGCTCGCTACTGGCGCGCACGCGGCTGGGCGAAAGCCGGTTCGCGGATTGTGATTTCACCGGCTCGACGCTGGAAGAAGCCGTGCCCCTGAAGGCAAGCTTCGAGTCCTGCCATTTCGGCGATGCCGTGCTGCGGCGCTGCGCCTTCATGGAATGCACGCTGGCCGATACGAACTTCGCGAACGCGAGCCTGACTCGCTGTGCCTTCATCCATACGGTGTTCGGCGAAGGTATCGACTTTACCGGCGCGCGCCTCGAAATGTCCTCGATTTCCACCGGCACGATACTGCGCGGCGCGCGCCTGGATGGCGCCGAGCTGCGGCAATGCGGCTTGCGTGGCCTTTGCCTGGAAGGCGCCAGCCTGGTGCGCGCCAGGCTGCGCGGCTGCGACTTGTCCGAATGCCATTTTATGGATGCGTGTCTGGACGGTGTCGATGCGGGAGAAAGCCTGTTCGTGCGCGCGGACTTCACCGGCGCATCGTTGCGCGGCGCGAAGCTGATCCAAAGCCTGCTGGGCAGGGCGGACTTTACGCGTGCGGACCTGCGCGATGCGAATCTGTTCCGCGCCGATCTGGGCGAAGCGCTCCTGGACGGCACCACGTCATTGCGAGGCGCGTATACCGACGGCGCCAAGCTATGGCCTCGGCGCCGCGCGGACGCGCGGGGACCCGTGGCATAACACTGGAGCGAAAGATGTTTGCGAATTGCCAATTGATGGGGCTGGACCTGGCGTTTCCGGATTGCTGCAAGACGCCCCCGGCAGCCATGGCCCCCTTGCCTTATCCCAACACCGCGCTCGGGCCTACCGCGATACCGAATGCCTGGAATGTGCTGTTCGTGGCAGCCCCCGCGCACAACATGGCAACGTTCACGCCCATAACCGAGGGCGATACGCCGGGCGTGGCGGGCGGCCTGATTTCGCAAACATTCATGAGCCAGTCGCGCCATCTGACCGGGGCCTTCACGGTCCTGATCATGGGTACGCCCGCCACCCGCATGACCAGCCTATCGCTGCAGAACTGCGTCAATGCGCTGGGCATGCGCATCGTGCCCAGCCAACCCACGGTCTTGCTGCTGGCGCCCTGAAGTTCGGCTGCCCCGCCGCGTGGGCCGCCCCATGTTCCTGGCGGATTCAGCGCCGCACCCGCGGCGGCGTCATCGGATTGCCGTAGTCGGGGGTGTTGTCGCGCATGGCGCCGTTTCCCCCGCCGGCGCCCTGGCGCAATGTATCGGCGATCGGATCGAACCGGCGCGAGGCCAGCGGATCGCCGGCCGGAAGCATGGCCGGCGTGGGATCGGACAAGGCATGATGCGCGCCGTGGCTGTCGTCCGGGAACAGGGCCAGCGGGTCGCGCTGGCCTTCGTCGTGGCGCCATCCGCTGTCCGGCAGCTGCGCCAGCGGGTTCTCGGGATTGCGCGATACCGCGCTTTCCATATCGAAGGGATGTACGGCCAGTTCGGACATGCTGGCAACGGGCAGGGTGCCGGGGCCGATCAGGTCGCTGAAGACGTCGGCCTGGGCGGCCGGCGCATCGGCTTGCGTGCCGACCGTTCCGACGTGCAGCACATAGGGGCCGATCGCCACTTCATCGCCGTTTTCCAGTAATTGATCGTGCGTGGGCGGAATCGCCTGGCCGTTCACCGATACCGCGCTCATCGCGCTCAGATTCGCCAGGCGCCAGCCATCGTCGCCGTGGCGCACGGCGGCCTGTACGCGGCACAGGCCGCCGGCCGCGTCGGGCAGGGCCAGGTGGTTTTCCGCACCGCGCCCTATCGTGCCGCCAGGCGCCAGAAAAACGGCTTCAGCGGCGGTAAAGGGTTGCGCGTCGATGCGGCGGTTGACGATCAGCTTCATGGTTCGGATCTCCGCGGCGAAGGCCGTGTCATCGAAAATGAATACATGGGGGCGGGCAACGAAGCGCCGATGATAGCCATGGGCGCGGCCGCGACTCGTCTATTTTTGCAGTCCAATATTTCTTCTTATGACGAACGGTTCCGCCATGTGTGCTCCAGCGCGGGCTGTCGCGACCCGGTGAATCCCTTGCACCCTCGACTGCAGAGCATCGCGTGGGATCCGGGACGGACAACTTGCCATAAAACCCCAGCAAAATACCTGGGACTTCGTGTCAGGCCGCCCGCTTCATGATTCAATTCATTTCTTGCCTTTGGCAAAACAACGGACAGCGCTGGCAAAAAGAACATCGGGGCGAGGAGCCTGACGCAAGGCACGCCACGGATACGCGGAGCGCGCGGCAGGGATCGCAGGAGAAGCGGGAGATGGGTTTCGGAGTCAAAACGATGTCTGTATCGCCGGCCTTTATGCCCGGGGCGGATCATCCCGCGCCGGAGCCTTTCGGGTATCGACCCCTTGCCGCGATAGCGGCTGCCGGAGCGGGTGGCGTGCCGCAAAAGCGGATCGGCCGCGTAGTGTCCGAAATCGCGCCGGAGGTAATGGCGGCGCACGAACAGGGCAAGGTCCATGGGGCCATTTCCGTGCATACGGTCGGCCTGGACGAATTCGGCTATGCCCATCTGATGGTGCCCGCGCTCTATCCCGATCATCCGTCGGGCATGGAGCCCGCTTCCTGCTTTGCGGCGGCCGAACAATTCGACGCGGACCCCGTGCGCGCGTGCGGGCCGTGGACGGACGTCTACGCGCTGTGCGCCATGATGTGCTCGCTGGTCAGCGGATCGCCGCCGCCGCATGCGCTGGCACGGCGGGCAAACGACCAGTATGTTCCCCTGGCGCAACGCATGCCGCGCGGCTACGAGGAAGCCTTCCTGTCGGTGATCGACCAGGGCCTGTCGCTGGCGCCGGCCCAGCGTCCTCAATCGGTCGAGGCGCTGTGCGGGATGCTGGGGGTTTCCTGCGTCCCCGAAACGCAGGAAGACCTGTCCGCCGAATCGCGCAATGCCGCGACACCGCCCGCCGCCAGCCGCGTGCCGGGGCAACGGCGTGGGGTTGTCGGCGATCGGCGCCGTCGGGGCGGTGTGCTCGCCGTCCTGGCGGGTGCGCTGGCCGTCACGGGCATCTGGGCCTGGATGAATCAGGACGGACGGCAGGACCATGAATGGTCCGAGCCGCCCGCCACATCGGCGAGTTCTTCTTCGGGGTATGCCGTCCCGGCGCCATCCGCGTCAGGCCGGCGCGACGCAGCGGCGGACGCCGCCGGACGCGCCACTTCCGCGGGCACTGCGGACACGAGCCGCCTGGACACGGATGACGCTGGCCGGTCGCCGGATCCGCAATCCCTGTCGGCAGTGCCAGCCGCGCCGGTGGCGACGCCGTCCGCACCCTTGGAATCCGCCGCCGCGCCGGGGGGGCCGTCCGCGGGCCTGGGCGGCACGCCGGCTCCGGCGCCGGTCGAAGCCGGCGGCACGGATACCGGTCGCCCGGTCCGCCCTGCCATGGTTGCCGTCAAGGTGGACGTGCAGCCGTGGGGCGAGATCTTCGTCGACGGCATTTCGCGCGGTGTCAGCCCGCCCCTTAAGACCTTGAACCTGGCGGCGGGCCGCCATACGGTGGAAGTCCGCAACGCCGGCCTGGCTCCCTATCGGGTCACCATCGAGCTGAAAGCGGGCCAGCCGGCGGCGATTCGCCACGTGTTCCAGTGAGATTTTCGGCCGGTTGCCGGGACACATCGATCCCAGGGGATTTCCCCTAGAAACCTTTTGACAGTGCCCAAAAACTACGCTAAATTCATGGGCTCACTGATTTATCCGCGTGCAAGACCTCAGGCATAGTTCCCGGGCGCGGCTGATTCGTGATGAAGGCCGTGGCATGTATTGCTCGGCGAATTCATAACGAAAGGCCATGCAATCCGGGCGAAAAGCTGGGTTTTGTGCGCTTTATTTGTCTGCAAGATGTGTGCAAGACCCGCTCTTTTACGTAAATGTTTGAGGCGGTTTTGCGCGAACTGCCTCCCCTATGACCCACGGCTGCAGCCTGCCGGGGCGGAGGGGGCGAGTACGAAAGTACTTACCAGTGGTACGTAAAAGGGATTTCAAAGGTCATGCCTACCATTAGCCAACTCGTGCGCAAGCCGCGCGAAGTCAGCATCGTGAAGAGCAAGAGCCCCGCGCTCGAAAATTGCCCTCAGCGACGCGGCGTGTGCACCCGTGTGTACACCACCACCCCCAAGAAGCCGAACTCCGCTCTGCGTAAGGTCGCCAAGGTTCGCCTGACCAACGGCTACGAAGTCATTTCGTACATCGGCGGCGAAGGCCACAACCTGCAGGAACACTCCGTCGTGCTGGTGCGCGGCGGCCGTGTGAAGGATCTGCCGGGTGTGCGCTACCACATCGTCCGCGGTTCCCTCGACCTGCAAGGCGTCAAGGATCGCAAGCAAGCCCGTTCCAAGTACGGCGCCAAGCGCCCGAAGAAGGCCTGATAGGCCGGCTTCAAGCCCGCGTGCGCGCGGCCGCGACGGCAAGTCCGTCAGGTCCGTTCATGCGGCAGCAGGTCCCCGGTGGGCGGCAAGCCGCCCATCCCCGTGCAGCCGCGCCCGGTTTGGCGCGGCACGTAAGTGGCCATCCCGTCTGGATGGCCGTGGCCACGGCCCCAGGCCGTGGTTCAACTGAACTGACACAAGGAAGCAAGAAATGCCCCGTCGTCGCGAAGTCCCCAAACGCGAGATCCTGCCCGATCCCAAGTTCAGCAGCGTCGAGCTCGCCAAGTTCATGAACGTTGTGATGCTGGACGGCAAGAAGGCCGTCGCCGAGCGCATCGTCTACGGTGCGCTGGAGCAGGTGCAAAGCAAGAGCGGCAAAGACCCTCTGGAAGTCTTCAGCACCGCCATCAACAACATCAAGCCCATCGTCGAAGTGAAGAGCCGCCGCGTTGGCGGCGCGAACTACCAGGTGCCGGTTGAAGTGCGCCCCGTGCGCCGCCTGGCCCTGGCTATGCGCTGGCTCCGCGAAGCCGCCAAGAAGCGTGGCGAAAAGTCGATGGACCTGCGCCTGGCTGGCGAACTGCTCGATGCGTCGGAAGGTCGTGGCGCTGCAATGAAGAAGCGCGAAGATACGCATAAGATGGCCGAAGCCAACAAGGCTTTCAGCCATTTCCGCTGGTAATCAAAGGATTTATCAATCATGGCTCGCAAAACCCCCATCGAGCGCTATCGCAACATTGGCATCTCTGCGCACATCGATGCAGGGAAGACCACCACGACGGAACGCATCCTGTTCTACACCGGCGTCAATCACAAGATTGGCGAAGTCCACGATGGCGCTGCCACCATGGACTGGATGGAACAGGAGCAGGAACGCGGCATCACCATCACGTCCGCCGCGACGACCGCTTTCTGGCGTGGCATGGCCGGCAATTACCCCGAGCACCGCATCAACATCATCGACACCCCGGGACACGTGGACTTCACCATCGAAGTCGAACGTTCCATGCGCGTGCTCGACGGTGCGTGCATGGTGTATTGCGCGGTGGGTGGTGTGCAGCCGCAGTCCGAAACCGTATGGCGCCAGGCCAACAAGTACGGCGTGCCGCGCTTGGCCTTCGTCAACAAGATG
>DATJHN010000390.1:0-6352 GCA_035493915.1 Bordetella sp. | reverse complement strand
GTGCTGATGGAAGGCTGGGTGCGCATTCCGGGTTGAAGCCCGGGGTCAGGGTGGCACGGTCGTGGCAAAGGCCGGGGTCAACGCCGGCGTCAATGCCGATCATCCGGCCTGGCCGCCGGCGACCGGCTCCTAGCCGGCCTTCGGAATAGGCAGGCCTTTTTCCCGCAGCACAGCATCGAAGCGCTCGGGATCAGCCGAGCCCGTGCGATTGCTTTCCCGTATCTTGGCTTCCTTGGCCAGATGCGCGCGGGTTTTTTCAAGAATGTCCGCGGCTTCGGCCGCCGGCACCGCGATCACGCCGTCGGCATCGCCGATGATCAGATCGCCCGGCATGACGGCCATGCCGGCGCAGGCGATGGGAACGTTGATCTCCCCCGGACCATCCTTGCTGGGCCCGCGATGAGTGTGCGCGCGCGCGAAGATGGGCATGCCTTCTTCCGCCCATTCGGCGACATCGCGCACCGCCGCATCCAGTACCAGGCCGGCGATTTTCCTTGCCACGCACGTCGTGCGCATCAGTCCGCCCACCAGCGCCTGTGTTACGTCGCCGCCGCCATCGATCACCAGCACATCGCCCGGGCGCACCATCATCAAGGCCTTGTGGATCATCAGGTTGTCGCCTGGCCGCACACGCACCGTCACGGCCGGGCCGCATAGCACTTCATCCAGGCGGGCGTGATATTGGCGCAGGCCGTAGGTTCCGACATTCCGGCTCATGGCGTCGCCGATGGCGGCCACGGGCATGCCGCGAAAGGCGGCGACGATTTCGGGCGCGGGGCCGTCGGCGCAGGGATTGATGCGGTAGCCCGCGGGCCAGGAAGATGAGGGCACGGATGATGTGGTCATGGTTGGTCTGGATTCCGATAAGAGCGCATCGAACGCGGAATAGGGCCGCGCGCATGGGCGGCAGCTTGCCGGCCGAAGTATGCGAGACGGGGGGCGATAAAGAAAGCGATTTAATATTGTGCAATTACCGGAAAAAAATTCGGGTACTGGAACGTCGGCCGGGGAGGATGAGTTGCTCAGTTTCAAACAGCTTGAGGCTATCTATTGGGTGTCCGACCTGGGCAGTTTTTCATCGGCCGCGGACAAGCTCCATACCAGCGAATCGGCGATTTCCAAGAGGATTGCCGAGCTGGAGGACATACTCGGTTCCCAGCTTTTCGACCGCACCCTGCGCAGCGCTCGCCTGACGCGGCGGGGCCGCGAGGTGGTGGAGTTCGCGCAGTCCATCCTGGATCAGCGCAACCGCTTCATCGATCGCATGGGACGCACCGAACTGACCGTGCGCCGCTTCCGCGTAGGCGTCACGGAACTGGTGGCGCTGACCTGGCTGCCGCGACTGGTCGAGGCGTTCCGCGACAAGTATCCGGACATCTCCTTCGAGCCCAAGGTCGATCTCAGCACCGAGCTGTGTGAACGGCTGGACGCCGGGCAGCTCGATCTGGTGATCGTGCCGCCGGTGTTCGGCGGTAGCGGGCAGATCGCGGTGCCGCTGAAAGAGATGGAGTTGACCTGGATGTGCCGCCCAGGCCTGCTGCCCGTGGCGAAGGGTGTTCTGCCGGTGGCGGAATTGATGAAGTTTCCCATCCTGGCGCAGGCGGGGCGGTCCGGCGTCGATACCGTCTACGACCAGTGGTTCCGCCAACAGCAGTTGCCGGTGCGCAAGGTCTACGCGGGCAATAGCCTGGTTACCTTGGCCGCGCTGACCATGTCGGGCTTCGGCATCAGCTATCTGCCGACGCTGTATTTCAGGGATTTGGTGCGGCAAGGCCTGCTGCAGGAATTGCGCTGTTCGGAAAGCGCGCCGCCGATTGTTTATCACGCGGTGCATCGCGCCGATGACGAGATCGCCAACTTCGCCGCGAGCGTGGCGCAGCTATGCGTCGAGGTCTGCGATTTCGCCAAGCCCCTGGAAGTGCCGGTCGCTCCCGCCCGGGTTGCCGCCAAGCCAGGGGCGTCTCCGGCACGGAAAAGGCGCTCCGCGTGACGGTTCCGCCAGCTCATCCATGGCGGGCACACCTCTTGCTGAAACTCTTCCATACGCCAATTCCGGCGTTTTACAGGAGCAATGGCTATGAATAAGGATCAAGTGAAGGGTGTGGGCGAACAGGTCAAGGGTAAGGTCAACGAGACCGTCGGCAAGGTCACCGGCAACAAGAGCCAGGAACTGAAGGGCGACGTTCAGCAAGGCCTGGGTAAGGCCCAGAAGGCCCACGGCGACGTCAAGGAAGAAATCAAGAAGAATCAGCCGTAAGTCTTGTCCTTGGCATGGTTATCAACAGGGCGGCCCGTGGGCCGCCCTGTTGCGTCTCATCGCTTTATTCCGCGATGGGCTGGTTCCGGCTACCGCTTCTTATTCCATGCGGGGCGTCTCCTGCCCGGACTGCTCATCCGTCATCGCTTCTTCCAGGTTCTCCAGCACCCGCCCGGTCTGCCCCTTGGCCTGCAAGGTGAACAGCAGCAGCGAACGGCCGGTGACCTGGTAGACATCTCCCGATCCGAAGCTGGGAAGTTCCGTCCGGACCGGCGCGTTCGTATCGATCATGCATGTCCACTGATCGCTGCCGGGAATCTCGGGCACCGTGAATTCCACCATGTCGTGGTAGGCATTGAAGACCAGCAGCAGCGTCGCATCGGACGCGGGCCGCCGGATGCCGGTGGCCCGCGCACGGCCGTCGATGATCAGGCCAAAGCAGTGCATGTTCGGGTCCGACCATTGTTCGTCCGCGATGTCCACGCCGGCCGGGCTAAGCCAGCGCACATCGGCCACGTCCAGCAGTTCGTCGTAGGCGCCGGTCAGGAAGCGTCCGCGCCGCAGCACCGGCAAGGTATGCCGCAGCGTGGTCAGCTTGCGCGTGAACTCGATCAGGGCCTGCCCGTCTTCGTCGATCTCCCAGTTCACCCAGCTGATTTCATTGTCCTGGCAGTAGGCGTTGTTATTGCCCTGTTGCGTCCGGCCGAATTCGTCGCCGGCCAGGATCATGGGCAAGCCTTGCGAAAACAATAGCGTCGCCAGCAGATTGCGCTTCTGCCGTTCGCGCAGCGCGCGGATTTCCGCGTCGTCGGTCGGACCCTCCACGCCGCAATTCCAGGAATGGTTGTTGGAATGGCCATCGCGGTTTTCCTCGCCGTTGGCGTCGTTGTGCTTGTCGTTGTAGGAAACCAGATCGTGCAGCGTAAAGCCGTCATGGGCGGTAAGGAAGTTCACGCTGGCCCATGGCCGTCGTCCGTTGTGATTGAACTTATCGCCCGATGCGGTAATGCTTTTGGCCAGTTCGGCCGCGGTGCCTTCATCGCCTTTCCAGTAGGCGCGCACGGTGTCGCGGAAGCGGTCGTTCCACTCGGCCCAGCCTGGCGGGAACCCGCCCACCTGGTAGCCGCCGGGCCCGCAATCCCAGGGTTCCGCGATCAGCTTCACGCTGGACAGAATAGGATCCTGCCGGCAGGCCTTCAGAAAACCGCTCTCGTAGTCGAAGCCGCCGGGCTCGCGCGCCAGGATGGTGGCCAGGTCGAAGCGGAAACCATCCACGTTCATCTCGGTGACCCAGTAACGCAGGCTGTCCATCACCATCTGCAGCACGCGCGGGTGGGACAGGTTCAAGGTATTGCCGGTGCCCGTATCGTTGATGTAGTACCGCTTCTGGTCGGGCAGCAGGCGGTAGTAGGATGCGTTGTCGATGCCGCGGAACGACAGTGTCGGGCCCAGTTCGCTGCCCTCGGCCGTATGGTTGTAGACCACGTCCAGGATGACTTCCAGATTCGCTTCGTGGAAACGATCGATCATCTGTTTTAGTTCGGTGATCACTCCGGGGCCCCGCGCGAAATAGCGCGGGTCGGCGGCGAAGAAGCCGATGGTGTTGTAGCCCCAGTAATTGGTCAGCCCCTTGTCCAGCAGATGGCTGTCGTTGAGGAAGGCGTGGATGGGCAGGAGCTCCACCGACGTGACGCCCAGGTTCTTGATATGGTCGATCACCGCCTGCTGGCCCAGTCCTTCGAAGGTGCCGCGCAGGGACTCCGGCACGGCTGGATGGCGTTTGGTATAGCCGCGCACGTGAGTTTCGTAAAAGATGGTCTGCTCCCAGGGGACGCGCACGCGGCTTGGGTGTTCCCATGTAAAGCGCTGGTCGACAACCTGGCATTTGGGCACGAAGGGCGCGCTGTCCCGTTCATCGAAACCCAGATCGCCGTCTTCGGCGCCGATGGTGTAGCCGAATACAGCCGGATCCCATTTCAGTTCGCCCACATAGGCTTTGGCATAAGGGTCCAGCAGCAGCTTGTTCGGATTGAAGCGATGGCCGTTTTCGGGATCGTAAGGGCCATGCACGCGATAGCCATACACCGTGCCCGGTTGCAGGCCGCGCACATGTACGTGCCAGACCTCGTCGGTGAACTCGGGCAGCTCGATGCACTCGATTTCCTTTTCGCCGGCCTCGTCGAACAGGCAGACTTCCACGCGGGTAGCGTGAGCGGAAAACAGGGCGAAGTTAACGCCGTCGCCATCCCAGGTGGCGCCCAGCGGGAATGGCGAGCCTTCGGTGATACGGGGCTGGTGGGTCATGGAAATGCTCCGGGGGATAGGTGCCGCGCAATAGATGAGCAGGCGGCGTGGTCCCTGGACGCAAGCTTCATGCCTGGGGCGGGAACGGTGATTGCATGTTCTGGACGGCGATTGCGGCCCTTTTTACCTGCACTCGGAGACGGCCAATGATTAGCTTGAAAGACACCATGCGCGGCTTGGCGGTGGAGCTGGGTTTGGAATCGCCCATGGACGCGAAAAACGTACACGACGGCGCGCCGGCGATGCATCAGTTCGCGCTGTCGGCCGCCGCGGGGCGCCTGTACATCCAGAATGCGGCAGGTAAGGTCATCGAGGTCGGCGACCTGTGCGAGGAACGAGGCCGCTACGGCTATCGGTTGGACCAGGGCGCCATCCAGGGCCAGGACCTGCCCGACCTGGGCAGCGCGCTGCGGCATCTTGCCAGCCAGCTGACCTTTCTGTACGTGGATGGCCTGTTCCGGCAACTGCCGGACAGCGCGGCCGAGGCATCCGCGCATTCGATGTCGGCAGCGCCGTTGTTCATCACGCTGGCGGATGGCACGGACGAATTGCGCGGCTCCGGAACGGAAACGACGGATCGATGAAACTCAAGCAGGCTCTGGCCGCCGCCCCTTGATCTGCCTGGCGGCGCCGCGCGCTTCCGCGTCCTCGCTGACCAGGCGCGGATAGACGGTTCTGGCGCCCGCCAGGAAATTTTCCACCGCGTAGCGCACCTTATCGTCAAACGGCACTTCCATCGGCGATTGGTAGATCGTCTCACGGATGGCGGTGTAGAACAGGCCGTCGTGCAGCGTCCAGTAGAACTCGATCTCCTGTTCCGAGATCGGCGTGTCGTCCGGCACACCGCAGTGGTGGCGCAATTCCTGGCAGCAGGGTGCCAGCAGATCCTTCTTGATCAGCTGCAGATAGCGGCGGTTCAGTCCGCTGCTTTCCAGGCCCGCGAACATGTAGATGCGTATCCATTCGGGCTGGTAGGTCGCGCGCGCATATTCGCGATAGAAGCGGACCAGCCGTTCCTGCAGGGACAGGGAGCGGTCGCGCAGCAGGGCGATCCATTGCGGCTGCCAGCGTCCCATGAAGACGTGCAGATAAACCTGGTCGATCAAATCCTGCTTGGATTTGAAGTAGCGATACAGCAGCGGCTGCGTGATGCCCAGGCGCTGCGACAGCTCGCGCGTATGGCCGGCGAAGCCTTTCTCCGAAAAATAGCGGATGGCGCCATGCAGGATCTGCTGCTGGCGTTCCGCCGCGCGCAGGCGCGGTTTTTTTTCCGCGGCCGCCTTGGCCGCTTCCGCGCCGCTTGCACCGGTCGTGGTGCCGCGGCGGGATGGTGCTACGGCGGCATTCCGTTCCGGGGCGGCCTTTCCGGCCCGGGCGGAGGTTTTCTTCGCTGGCGTGGCGGATCGCGCCGCGCTTGCGGATTTGGTCGTGGACGCCATGGCGATTACAGGGGATCCCCCGTGTCCGGCGTCAGGCCGGCAGCACGCACGGCCGGGACCAGGCACAGTTCGTCATTGTCCGACGTGTCGCCGGAAATACCGATGGAGCCGATCACATGGCCCGCCGCATCGCGGATCAGGGCGCCGCCCGCGACGGGTGCGAGGCGGCCGTCGGAAATCGTGTTCAGCGCGGCGAAAAAAGCCGGCGCCCCCTGTGCGCGGCGCGCGAGTTCGCGGCCGCCCAACCCCATGCCGAGCACGCCCCAGGCCTTGGCCATGGCCAGCTGGGGCCGCATGATGCCCGAGTTGTCGGCGCGCTTCAGCACCACCAGGTGGCCGCCCGCGTCCATGA
>DATJHN010000389.1:0-18851 GCA_035493915.1 Bordetella sp. | reverse complement strand
CTCGCTGCAGGCCTGGTCGCGCTGCTTGATCCATGCCAGTTGGCCGGTACGCAGCGTGGCCTGCTGGGCGGGCTGCAATTGCTTGCGCAGGTCGCCGTAGGCGGTGTTCAAGTCGTGGTCGGCCTGCGAGAAGAGATTGCCGGCGCAATACACCTGGTCGAACGCGTTGCGCGGCGCGGCGCAGCCCGCGGCATGGGCGCCCGCCGACAGGCCGGCCAGCAACAACATCAATCCGATCTTCTTCATGCGAATACTCCTTGAATGATGGGTAGGACAAGCAACAGGAAAGCGGGTCTACGACGGCTGGCAGGCATGCAGGCCCGCGGCAATGGCACGCGCCACCTGCTCAATGGTTTGCGGTTTGGCCATGTCGGCCTCTTCATCGGGATTGGCGATTACGCCGGCTTCCACCAACACCGCCGGCACGGGCGCCGTCTTGAGCACCACCAGGTCGTCGAAACGGTGGATGCCCAGGCGTTTGTCGATCAGAGGCCGGTTCTCGCCGGGAATAGGGGTGGCGTGATAAAGCGATGGATGCCGGCCCGCGGCCAGCATTTGTTCGCCGATGGCATGCGCACAGCGCAGGCTTTGTTCGTAATGAGGATTCTTCTGCGAGACAAAGATTGAATAGCCGGAAAACTCGCGGCGGCGGCCTGCGTCTATCCACGCCTGCTGCATGGAGTCGTGGTGGATGGAAATGAAGAAGCCGGCGCCTGGAGTATGCGTAGCGCGGTCCGTCAGGGCAATTTCCTTGCCGTCCGCGGAGGTGCGGGCGACGCGGTCGCCCAGCGCCTGCAGATCCTTGGTGACGGCTCCGCTCAGGTCCAGGTTGTATAGGTATTCGACCCGGCCGCTGGCCCCGGTTGCCCCAGGATGCCGCGGCGTGTGGCCAGTGTCCACGATGATGTAGGTGGCGCCCGCCGGCGCGGCGAGCAAGGCAGGCGCGAGAGCGAGCAACAGACGCGCGGCGGCGCGACGCATCGACCTGTGGGGCATGGCGGGACGGGTGGGGTGATTCACTATCGCAGCGCCCGGCACGGGCCATCCTTTTTATTGCCGGCCTCATCCAAAAAGTGCAAGCCGACGCTGGTCGCGCGAGATTTTGGCGAGGTTGGACCTGCCGGACAATCTAATCTTTGTAAGCCACCGTTACCGACCGCGAGCCCGACTCGACCAGCCCTCAAAGCGCATTCGCGCCCGGCTGGCACCCGGCGGCACAATGCCCTTGCGCGTCGAACTCCATCGTTCGGCCGGACAACGGCACATAGGCCGGCACATGCACCAACTTCAGGAAGGCCTCGGTCTTGCTACCCGGACGCACCTTGCCGTTGACGGTTCCAACCTCGTTCGCGTGCGATGGGATGACCGAAGCCGGCTTCACCAGGTCATTGATAACGTAGGCAGCTTCGCGCGGTCCCGTGGTGAATCCGTCGCCCATGTTCATGACCGCGAGCTTGGCGTGGTACAGGTCGCGCACCACAAACTCCTGGTCGGCGGTCACGCCTGTGTCGCCTGACAAGTAGGCCACCAGTCCATTGCTGAACTGCAGCACAAAACCGGTGGCGAGGCCGACGTCGCCGTAGATGCCGGCTTCCTTCATCTCCTTGCCAAGCTCGCCACCGATAAAGTCCGGGTCGACGCCATTGCTGTGCATCGCCGTCACCGTGGCGATGCGTACGCCGCCAAGCACCACGCTGCCGCCAAACCGCGCCAGTACGGAGTTCGCGGGATCGCCGCCATTCGCCTTCAGCTTTGCGGCAAAGAAGGGCGGCATATCACTTCCCGTGACGATCTTCGACTTCTTGGCGAGCGCAATGTTTACCGCGCCGGTGTTCGGCACGTCCGAGACCGACACGTCCGGGTTGGCGCAAGTGCCCGAATTGGGAGCCTTATTGTGGGCGTTACCCACATGGTCTCCGTGCATGTGGCTGACCAGGATGATGTCGATCTTGCCCAGGCGAGGGTCTTCAGCCCCCGCCACTGTGCGGCCCGGGTCGTACAGGATCCGCGTGCCATTCGGATCCTCGAAAATCAAGGCCCGATCCTGCGGGCAAAACTCGCCGTCGATTCCGCCCAAAGGCGTGACTCGGACGTGTTGGTTTGGCGCGGCGATCGCCGCGGTCGAGACAACGGCCAACGCAGCGAAGAGCATCGTAATTTTTTTCATAAAAGCTCCAAAAAAGGCGAAGGGACGGACGACAGAGCAGGGGAGATCAAGCCAGGAATGGTCGGGTTTCCGGGCACCGGCGGCAGCGCCTTTTACCCTATATGCTTAAATGTAAGCACATATTAATGCCAAAGGAGCGAGCGTCACCATGAATCGCCGATCAGGACTAATTCCCATCCTCGCCATCGTTGCGGGCACACTGACCGGTTGCGCCAGGCCGAGCTATGACAATGTCGAAATGAAGTACGCCAATCTGCCGGCTGGCCAGGGTCGAATCTACGTCTACCAGCCTTCGAGCCCGGGCGATCCAGTGACGGGAAGTCCCTATGTGCTTATCAATGGCTGGAAAGCGGGCCGCTCGGGGCCGGGAGACTTTTTCTTCGTGAATCGCCCAGCCGGCCAGTACGCGGTCACCATCGACTACAACGATGCTCCCCCGCTCAAGTTCAACCTGGCCGCCGGACAAACACGCTATGTCCGCGTGAACAAGGGCGGCAGCAGGCTGACGTTCAACGAGGAGCCGAAGGACAAGGCCGAAGCAGAAATGGCGACGATGAGCTATCACGGCGCAGCCTCGCGTGAACGCCGCGCGCTCAAGCGGACTTATCCCGCACCCCGGGGCGATCAAGCACAGCAGACCTATCAAGCGCCCCAGAGCTCCGCCGCGCCTCAATCCTCTCCGGTGCCGCAATAGGCCGCGTCCGCGGGTATTCGTCCATAAAAACAGGGCAAATCGCGGCGCTGCGCATCCAGCCATGTCCTGGCGATCCTGGTACCTCAGGTTCGCCAGGCAGAAGGTCTAATAAGCGGTAAGGACAATATGTCCTAGGGCTTTATGTCCAATGTTGATCGCTGTTTGCTTAAACTAAAATGGACCGACTTCGGTTGAGATGTCATACAGCGTTTTGAGGGAGCACTCCTCACGATCGATAGTGTCAAGCAATAGCCCGGAAATACGCAAAAAGATGGATTGGACCCCTATAGTCTTCGGTACGTTCAAGGTTCTCGTGTTCGGCACGGGCGTGTTCTTCGCCATCAAGTGGCATCACGATCAAGGAAAGAAAGAAAAAGAGATGCGCGCGGTGCTACCCGCGCTCGGCAAGGTGGCCGCAATCTTCATGCTATCGCTCCTGGGCCTGCTGCTCTTCACCTTCGTCCTTGGCAGAAAGCTCGGTTTGGACTTGCCTTTCCCATGATGGCAAAGAATAGTCGGCCGATATCCACTGATGCGGCAGCAATTCCCAATGCGGCTCGTGGGCAGAGTCGGTCAACGCATGCTTTGCCAACCGACGGGGCACCCGCATTAAGGATTCCGACGCCGGACACGTCATTGACACGGTGATGCCATTGCGCTGGAGCTCAATTCCAATGTCAGCATCCGAGGCTGCGGGTTCAATTGCCGCACACGTTGCATCGAAGGGCCACAAGACGTGATTGGCAGAAGGCGAGCCGCGGCAATGATACGCACCGGAATGGAGAGATCGGCGCCCGGCTTGCCGCTCCCTGGCCAGTACTTTGCATAATGCATCGGTGGGGCCGAGCGCGGGGCGAGCTACAAGTTCTGATGTTCGCGGCAGACGTGACAGATGCCTGGTTGCACAGATGTCATCCACCGGAGGGATGCAGCAAGGTTCGCAGCTTGACGGCGCCTGCGTCGCCGGTTGCGTGCGGCGCATCGAGCAGCGCGCGCAGCAACGGCGCCTGGCGTCCGCGTGCCAAGGACAGGCACTTGCGCGCGATATCGGCCTTTTCCAACGGCCGTGCCTGGCTGCCCAGGGGCGCCAGGCAGCAGCCCTGGGCAGACGGGCCGCCGTCCAGTGTCACTGTCACCCGCGCCGCCCGATGATGCGGCGGCGGCAGGGCAGGCCGCAACGGGCCCAGCCGGATGGCCTCGCGCAGGCGGGCCACCCGCGCATCGTGCAGGAACCCGGCGCCGAGCGCCTGGGCATCGGTGCGGCCGTGCAGCCAGGCTACGGCGAGCAGATGCGGGATGGAAAAACGCGCCGCCAGGCTGGTCGGAATCTCGCGCCGAGCCATGATCACCGCGAAGTCATGCACTTCGGCGTCGATGCGGACCGTCTCTTCGAAAACGTCCACCCCTTGCGCCGCCAGCCCGGCGCGGGCTTCCAGCAAGGCCTCCAGCGCCGCGTGGCTTTGGCCGGCGCAGGGGAGCACCTTGAAATAGTTCTGGCGGACCGCCCAGGCGTGGCCCAGGTCATTCGTATAGGCCGAAGCGTCGTTCTGCACGCCCAGCATCTCGCCAAGGCGAGCCAGCGCGTGTCCGGGTGCTTGCAAGCCGTTCTCCGCCCAGGCCGTGCAAGCGAAGGCCTGTTGCACACCCGTTCCCACCCACAGATTGGCCGCCAGCCCGCCATCGGCCACGACCGAGAAGGGCCGGGGCGCCGCCATCGTGGCCGCATGCAGCAGCGCCAGGCACAGCGTATCGCCATCGAGACCGCGCAGGATACCGAGGGTGGAGGTTGCGCCCAACACGCTCCACAGGGAATGCGGATGCACCGGCGCCGCACCGAACGTCCAGGCCCGCGCCAGGCGGCAGGTCATCTCGTAACCCAGCGCGACCGCATGTAGGAATCGATCCAGGGTCAGGTCCGCGGCTTCGCATTTCGCCAGCCCGGCCGGTACGCAGTAGATGCCGGCATGGCACATCAGGCGATGATGGCCTTCGTCCAGTTGCAGCCAGTTGGCGGCAACGGCGGTGCGGGCAGCGGCGGCGGCGGGATCCCCGGCGACGGGATTCTCGGCAGCCGCATCCTTTCCGGCGAGATCTTTGGCTGACGCATCACCGGCGTCGCGCATCCAGGCAGCCAGTTCCGGGTCGTCCGACGCGGCCAGCGCGCAGGCTATCGTGTCGGCGGCGACCGCCGCGATACGCGCCGCGACGTCGGCCGGAATGGCATCCGCACCCGTGGCGGCCGCCCACAGGCACAGACGCCGCAGCGCGATCCCGGATTCATCCATGGGCCAGCCCGCTCCAATCGGGCGCTATCGCCTTGCCCCACCCAGGCTCGCCCACGACGCGCCGATTCCACATGACCGGCATGCCGCGCACCAGGGTGTGCACCGGGCGCGCCGTGACCAGGCGTCCGTGCCAGGGCGAGATGCGGTTGAGCGAATGCAGCGCCGCCTGATCGATCCGATACGCCCCATCCATATCGACGATCGCGAAATCCGCGTCGGCGCCCACGCCGATATGGCCCTTGCGGGGATACAGCCCCCAAGCGCGCGCGGGCGCGAGCGCGCTCCAGCGCACGTATTCGGGCAGGCTCATACGGCCTCGCTGCGACTCGGTCAGCATGACCGGCATCTGCGTTTCCAGCCCTATCATGCCGCGGCAGCACTTCCATATGTCCGGATCGCGCTTCTCTTCTTCAGTGTGGGGCGCGTGGTCCGTGGCGATCATGCCTATCGTGCCGTCGAGCAGGGCGGCCCACAGCGCATCCGCATGCTCACCGCCCCGTATGGGAGGATTGACCCGTACCATGCCGGCCATGCTGTCCACCTCCGCCAGGCCGAACAGCAGGTATTGCGGACAGGTCTCGGCCGTCATGTCCAGCCCCTGCGCCAGCGCATGGCGTATGGCCCGCACACCGCCGGCGGAACTCACATGGGCAATATGTACCCGGGCACGCGCCGCCTGCGCCAACGCGGTGATGCGGCCGACCGCTTCGATTTCGCAGATTTCCGGGCGCGATTCCTCGTGGGCGCGGGCGTCCGTGCGGCCGGCTTCCATGAACTGGCGCCGCCGGTGCTGCATGATGGCGGCGTTCTCGGCATGCACCGAACAGCGCACGCCCAGACGGCCGAGACGCTCCAGCCCCTCATGGATGACGCCGTCATCGGGAGATTCCAGATCGCCCGTGTTCTCCGTCATGAAGCATTTGAAACCGCCGATGCCGGCCTCGGCCAGGGCTTCGAGATGCGGCAGGCTGCTGCTGTCCAGCACACCGTACAGGCCCCAATCGACCAGGGACAGGGCCGCGGCCCGTTCCCGCTTGCGCGCCAGGGCTTCGGGATTGGCGGTCGGCGGGTCCGTATTGGGCATGTCCATCACGGTGGTCACGCCGCCGGCCGCGGCCGCGGTGGATCCCGTGCGCCAGTTTTCCTTGTAAGTGGAACCCGGGTCGCGGAAGTGCACGTGGCAGTCGATGGCGCCAGGTAGTACGTGCAGGCCGGTGGCGTCGATGACCTGGCGCGCGCCAGGCAGACCCGCCAGCGAGCCGATCGCCACGATCCGCCCAGCTTCGACGGCGATGTCGGCTTGCACGACGGCGTCGCCCATGACGGCGTGGCCGCCTGCGATGATCAGGTCGACCATGGCGGAACCTCCCGGTAGGAATGTGGATTTACTTTCAACATGATTTGCTCTACAAACATCGCACCGACCTTGTCGCATCTGGTGAGATGACGGCAATCCAGGGCCGGCAACGGGATGTCGCTCGAGTATGAATTCGAAGTTGGTGGAAATCGGCATGCGCCTGCGCGCATACCGGATAGGCGCGGGATTGAGCGCCGATGCACTGGGCGAACGCCTCAACGTCTCGCGTGCCTCGGTCTACCGCATGGAGGCGCAGGGAATAGGGCGGTTGGACGTGCTGTTGCGCGTGGCGCGCCTGCTCGACGTGCCGCTTGAAACCCTGCTTGGCGTCGGCGTCGAATATGTCGCGTCCGCGCTTGCGTATTTCGAGCGGCTGCGGCAGATCGAAGCGCGCGCCGAACACATCTTCGCGGCCTTCGGCCCCATCGTCTACCTGCTCACGTCCGATGGATACGACACGTCGTTGCGGCAGGCGCTGGCCACGCGCAGCGCGGCCACGCTCCGCCCGGCACGCGCCCGCACCGATATCGACGCGCTCATGTCGATACTCAAGTTGCGCAAGACGCAGTACCTGCAACGCCGCCCCGCCATCACCAACATACTGTCGCTGCCGGAACTCGTGCAGTTCAGCGAACAGGGCCTGGAGGATGAAGACGCCAGCCCGGTTGCGCGGGATGCTCATCGGAACATGGTGCGCCATGAGTTGGAACGTGTGGCTCAATTGCTCGAATCCCCGCCCATGGGTGTCCAGGTCGGCATACTTTTCGACAGGCTGCCGACGACCAGTTTTTCCGTCATCCGACAGGCGGACGCCACGTTCGCCCTGAGCAGTCCGTTTCGCGTGGGACCGCAGCTGAACGTCTGGCGTGGCGTCGGCACGATTTCGCAGGATGCCGAGTCCTTGCGGCTGCATCGGCAGCTTGCCGACGACTTGTGGTCCGAAGTCCTGACCGGCCACAAGGCGGCGGATTTCGTCCGCCGCCGCCTCCTGGCCCGCGCCTGACCTGCCCACCGGCTCAGGCTATTTGGCGCCGGCTTGCAGAAGATCGGCCGAAAGCGGCTGCTGCATCCACTTTTGCGATATCGCGTTCAGGCTGCCGTCCGCCTTGATGCCGGACAGGAAGGCGTTCATCTTGTCCAGCAAGCGCTTTTCCCCCTTGGGCACGGCGGCATGCACGGGCGAGTTGAGCAGGATCAGTTTTTCCTCGAAGGCTGGCGACCCTTTCTGGCGCAACGCCAGGGCAATGACGTTGCCGATGGCCATGGTCCCGGTCTGGCCGCTGAAGAAAGCGGCGATGGTGCTGGCGTTGTCGTCGAACCGGAAAAGCCTGGCGTCCTTGACCTGTTCGCTCAGCAAGCGCTCTTCGATGGCGCCCTTGGTCACCGCCACGGTTACGCCTTTCAAGTCGGCCAGGCCATGGATGGCGGGGCTGCCCGGCTTGCCGTAGATGCCGATGTAATAGGGCGCATAGGGCTGGGTGAAATCCACCACTTTGGCCCGGTCTTCGCTGCGGCCGATATTCAACATGATGTCGGCCTTGCCTGTCTGCAGGGTCGCTACCCTGTTGGGGGCCGTCACCGGAACGAATTCCACCTTGACGTGCCAGGCCTTCGCCAGCAGCGCCGACATGTCGATGTCGTAGCCCTGCGGCTTCATCAGCTTGTCCACGGTGCCGAAAGGCGGATAGTCCGTCATGATCCCGACCCGCACGACGCCACGGGCCGCAATGTCGTCGAGCACGTCGGCTTGCGCTACGGCGGCGAAGGCGCACACGGCCGCCAGCAGGCCGGCGGCACGATAAGAAGCAGACAAACGCATGGATTTTCCCCAGAAGTTTTATGGGGCTGAGGTTCCGGTCTCGCCCCTGCCTGGCATTGTCCAGGCAGGGGGGAACGGCGTGCCAGATCAGATTTCGCGGATCGTCTCAGGAATTGAGACACGATGCCGGGCCGCCGCTTTGCGGCCGCCTTGCGCCAGGTCATCGACGAGGCGCCGGCGATGATGGCTTGATCATGGATCAGAACCGGTAGCTGGCCTGTGGCTGGAACGCCTGCGCGGACACGTTGCCGGTATCGAACAGGCGATCGTAGCTGGCGGTCAGGTCCATAGATTTGCCGATGGGCAGCGTCAGGCCCAGCCCCGCCGACAACATGCCGCGGGAAGGACGCACCCCCGCCAGCGAGAAGCCGGTGCCGGCGCTGACGTCGACGTTGCGGCCGGTGCCCAGGGTTTCGTAGGCATAGCCCACGCGCGCCTCTACCAGTCCCGGCTTGCTCGAAGGTGATCGAACTATTGCCGCTCAGCGCGGAGTTCGCCGCGAGCTTGCGGCGCGGTTGGCGATGTGCGAAGCGATGTGGTGCCATCATGAACAGCATGTCCGCCGCACTCTGGCGCGCGCTTGTCTTCCGCTCCCCTCGTAGCAGGCCCGGCAGTGGACGTTCCCGGTAGGAGGCCGCCGGTGCCCGCAGGATAGTGCGACGCTGCGAACTGTCTGGCCTTGGCCTGGAAATACGCCTCCACCCACTGGTAGCGTTCACCGTCCTTTGAAAGGCCCACGGATTCCGCGATGGAGGCAAGGCTGATGGTATGGCCCCCAGCGCCCCAATTTCCTTCGGCCACTTCTTCGATGATCACAAGCGCGCCGCGTCCTTCAGCGCTGGTGGCGCCCAAGCTTTCCATCATGGCGGCGTGGACTAGAGCGTGGACTTCGGACTTGTGCTGTTGGCTCATGTAGCCTTCAGGGATGCTGACCCGCGCGAGCAGACGCCCGGGCGCACTGACATGCGTGCCGTCGGTTGTCCCACCAACCCACCAATCTTCGGCAGGCACTTCGGTGAAAAGCACGGATGCGAAAGCCAAACCGCCCGGCGTGCGCGCGCCACCTTCCATCGTCAACAAGACTTCCGTCAGTCGCTTGCCCATTAGATTCTTTTTGGCGGGGTCGAGCACTCCCTTCGCGTGATAAAGCTGAATTACTGGCATGACATTCTCCTTGCCGTCCCCTTGCAGGACGTGAAGCGGCGCGGGAGCAACCGGGCGCCGCTTGCAACATATGTGGGTATATGGGTTCGGACGCTACTGGATGGTTTCGATGACGAGGAGATCCGCCCCTTCACCGTCCGTCTGCACAGTGATGGGACGATCTCCCCATACGCCTCGGCTGTCTCGACGTGCCAGGGTGTGGTCATTGACGCTGGCTTCTCCGTCGAGCATGAACACATACACCCCATGGCGGTTGGACCTGGGAACGTATTGCAGGCTCAGCGCCTTGTCCGCGACAAGTCGAGAAACTGAGACATCCTGGCTGATACGCAATGCGCCGTCGGCATTGCCCACCAGCGGCGTCAGCCGGTTGCGGTGCGTAATTGCGTCGAAATGACTGCGTGTATAGGAAGGCGGCAACAGCAGACGGTCGGGAAGGAGCCAGAGGTACAGCACCTGCAGATCGCTGCTGGCCAAATTTAACTCGCTGTGCTTTCCTCCGGAGCCCGTGGAGAACGCGTAGTAGTCGCCAGGGCCAAGCTGGTCAATATTCCCGACCGTATTCACATGCGTGAGCGTGCCCTCCAAGACAAAGGCACAAATGATGAAGTCGTGATGACGGTGCATGTTGTAGCCGCTACCGGTGCCACTGAACACCTCATCGCCGAAGACACGAATCCGACCAAAGCCGGGAATTCCAGTTTGGTACGTTCCAAAATTGAAGCTCGAATGCCGGGTCACGATGCCTTCGGGGTGGCCGGCGATGTAGCTCGACGCATCCCCTGTGGACAAAAACTTTTCGTAGCCGCGTTCGTGTGCACGCAGGACAAAGTCATTTTTCATGGTGATTTTCTCGACAGGTGTTAGACGAGCGCGTGCGCGGCGACGTCCACGCTGGCGTACGGGAGTTCGACCATCTCGAACCGGCTCTTGGGCGTGCCGCAATCGGGGCATATCCAGTTGTCTGGGATGTCGGCCCAGCGGGTGCCCGGAGAAATGCCGTGTTCAGGCAAGCCCAGTGCTTCGTCATACAGAAAGCCACAGCCCAGGCAGATGTGGCGCTTCAAAGATTCATTCATAGATGTCTCCGAAGGGCCGATTCGCCTCGGCCCAGGGCGTCCGCCATAGTAGCGCGTGACGCATTTATATAACGCGTCACGCGCTAGTACAAGCGATTTGATATAGTGACGGTTCAATAGGACGTAAGGACCCACTATGGAAGGCGTCACCAATTTGAGGGAAATGGTGGTAGCCCAGTTGCGCTCCCGCATCGTGTCCGGGGAAGCCATACCGGGAACTATCTATTCCGTCCCTGCACTGGCATCGGAAATGGGTATGTCAACGACTCCGGTTCGGGAGGCGCTGCTGGAATTGAGCCGCACCGGTTTAGTTGCACCCTTGCGCAATCGCGGCTTCCGCGTGGAAGCCGCGACGCCCCAGAGCTTGGAGAACCATTTTGACGTTCGAGTCATGCTCGAAGCGGGCGCGCTAATAGCCGTCGCGCGTGCGGGCCTGACGGACACGGCGCCGCTAATTCAACTGGCCGATGCCGTCGCCGCCGCTGTGAAGGCAGACAATGTCGCGGATTACATTGAAACGGATCACCAGTTCCATGAGGCCTTGGTCTCGCGTGCGAACAACCCGCTGCTCACTCGGATGATCATGGGCTTGCGGGCAGACATGCGACTGTATGGCATCAATTCCCCGGCCGGCAGGGAGCGGCAGCGCGCTTCGGTGTCGGAGCACTATGAAATGATCGAGCTTGCAGTGACCCATCAGTGTGAGGCGATCTCCACGCTGATCACTCGACATATCGATTCTTGGAAGCCGCTGCTGACTGCGGCCCTGCAAGAGTTGCCGTTTGGCCAGGCGAGGCCATTGCCCCAGGAACGCCGGTAGGGCGGCAGGTAATCTACAGCTCGACATCCGCTCTTGGCCGTTAGCGGAAGTTGAGGATTGGCGTTGGATTGCATAAATTTGTTCCCCGTCGAGATTTGCTCTGTTATGGGCCACAGACATACTTAGGAACGAAGTTATGCGTTGGGCGCCCCAGCATCGCAAACTGCTGTGGGTTGTAGGAGAGGTGTGGGTCATGGCGGCACAGGGGGGGCTGGGGGCAACGGAGGGCAGGGCGGACGCGGGGCGCGAAAGATTTGCCGTACTGCAAGGACGAGCCTAGTCGTGAGGGCAAAGCTGGACCAGTTGGCATGGCGGGCGTCAAAGGCGAACGAAGGGGTTCTCCCGGCTCCGTGCGGCGCCGGGGCAGTGGGCCCGGTCCGGCGAGCGGCACAGCCATGAGCACGCCCTACGTGCAAACTGTGGGGCGGATGGCATACCTGTGGGGCTGGCCGCTGGTCAACATGGCCAACCGCGCTGCGTCCTTTTCCAAGGCACCCGAGCCTGGCTTGCTGGGCGGTGTGATACCGGTCGCATTCAACCGGAATGCAATGCTCACCGGGTATATCAGCCCGCACCAGACGTTCATCGCTTGTCCAAACCAGGATGTCGCGTACGGCGCCGGCTTCATGACACTGGACAAAGAGCCCATCGTCTTTTAAGTCCCGGACTTCGGAGATCGCTTCTGGGTCTACGCGCACTACGACGCGCGCACCGACGAGTTCTCCGAGATCGGCAAGGCCTACGGCACCAAGCCCGGCTTCTACTTGATGGTCGGCCCAAATTGGAATGGCGACACTCCAGCCGGCATCACGGCAGTAGTGCGCTCGTCCACGTCGTTGGCGTTTGCGGTTCCACGCATTTTCATGGATGACACGGCGGAGGATCAAAAAGCCATCCAGCCGGTAATCAGTCAGGTCGTCTACTACCCGTTGTCGGAGTTCGACGGCAAGATGAAAACCAAGGACTGGAGCAAGCTCCCGCATTTCCCGGCGCCCAAGTCCGCCGGAAAAGGGGAGACCTCATGGGTGAAGCTCGAGGAAGTAAGGGGATGTCCCCTTGCATTCAATACTTCCGATGACCCCGAGCGGCTGGCCCCAAGGACTAATTCATTGGTCTACTTGTTTCCAGCCAGTGGCTTGCGGCGTAATGTCACCGACTGCCAGGCCGAGGCGAACCCAAAGTGAATACGTCGAGCGTCGGGCCCACGTTCCGAAATGCGGCTACGCCATTTATCGTAGCCGCCGCAATGGCGTTGTGCGTTGCCATTCCCGCCCGCGCCGAGATGAGCGCGGAAGAGCTCGCCAAGCTCGCCCAGAATCCGGTCGGCAACCTGATTAGCGTGCCATTCCAGAACAACACCAATCTCAACTTCGGGCCCGAAAAAGGGACACAGAATATCCTCAATATCCAACCTGTGATCCCGATCTCCGTCAGTAAGGATTGGAACGTCATCACCCGCACGATCCTGCCGGTCATTTCGATGCCGTCACTGGGTCCTGATACGGGAAGCTTGACTGGCACAGGGGACGCAGTGTTTACCGCATTTCTTTCGCCGGCCAATCCAGGCAAGTGGATCTGGGGAGCAGGGCCCGTAGTGCAAATCCCGACCAACAGCGACGCGGAGCTGGGCAACAAGAACTGGGGCTTGGGGCCATCCTTCGTATTTCTGCACCTGGACCACGGGAACCCATGGGTCTATGGCGCTCTGACCAATAACATCTGGTCAGTGAGCGGAAACAAACGCGGTGGTTCGTACAACAACGCCACACTACAGCCGTTCGTGAACTACAACTTTCGGGGCGGTTTCTATCTCACGAGCTCGCCCATCATCACAGCCGACTGGACGGCACCGAGCAGCGATCGCTGGACCGTGCCCGTGGGCGGCGGCGTCGGCAAGATTTTCCATCTGGGAAAACTGCCGGTGAACGCGCAGCTCGCGGCCTACTACAACGTGGTAAGACCCGACAATGGAGCCAACTGGCAGATCCGTGCACAGTTGCAGTTCATGTTTCCCAAGTGAAGGGCTGTTGGATCCACTTTTGTATCTATGCCGGGGCTCACTCTGTGATTTACAGGGCAGGGCATCTCGGGTTCAATGACGGCTTTCCAGGACGACCGGGTTGAACAGATTCCCAGCGGGTATGGTGACGTCATTGTCGATGTCGTTGTGCGCGATGGCATCCGCCCAGCATGCGCCGCGGTCCGGCCATTACGACAGCCTGACGCTGGCCGTGTTCACATAGATGGCGTCGCGCGGGGGAACTCAAGCTTCGTGGCTGCGGAGGAGAGCGCCTTCAGCAATGCCTTCACGCGCATGACGGGCCAATTAGCCACGTCATACAGGAAGATCTCACGCGTGGCGCCTTGAGCGTTCCGCAGGATCAGGCAAGAATCGCGCACCTTTCGACATTGTCGAAACTGAGCGCGCGCGTCACACTGTCGCCGTTTCGACGATTCCCGAGGCAGCAATGACGGACGCATGGATGAAGGCTTGGCGTTTGAGCGGAATGGGCGGACAACTCGCCCTTAAGCAAGTGCCTGTGCCCGAGGTCCGCGCCGGCAGCGTGCTGGTCCGCGTGCAAGCGTCCAGCCTCATGTCCTACCTGAAGCCCTACGTGGAAGGAAAGTTGCCGTTCTACGCGCCGCCGCATGGCGAGTACACGATCGGTACCAACGGTGTCGGGGTGGTGCAAGCCGTCGGTCGCGACGTCTGGCACATCAAGAAAGGCCAGCGCGTACTGATCTCTTCGCACTTCGTGGCCCGTGAGAACGTCGACGATCCGGGCCAGGTTTTGATCGGCTTGACCGCGGGCAAGGGCGGCCAGGCCATCCTGGACGATTGGCCCGATGGCACGCTGGCTGAATACACGCTGGTACCGGTCGAGGCCGTCACCCCGGCCGAAGGCCTCGATCACATCGACAGCGCGCAATTGGCCGCCCTGAGCCGCTTCATCATCCCTTTCGGCGGCTTGCTGCGGGGACGTCTCGCGGCGGGTGAATCCATTGTGGTGACGGGTGCGACCGGCGCCTACGGGACCGCGGCAGTCATCCTTGCGGTGGCCATGGGCGCCGCCCGTGTGATCGCCGTGGGCCGCAATCGGGCCCGGCTGGACGCGGTTGCCCGGATCGGAGGCGCGCGGGTCGTTCCCACCGTCCTGTGCGGCGACGAGGCCGCCGATGCGGCCGCCATCCGGGAAGCCGCGGGCGGAGGCGCGGACATGGCCTTCGACATGGTCGGCAATGCATCCGATCCGAAAGCCACGCTGGCGGCACTGAACAGCCTGCGCAGGGCGGGGCGCCTGGTACTTATGGGAAGCATGACGGTCGATCTGCCGATTCCCTACACACAGGTCATGCTCAACAGCTGGGAGATCCTCGGCCAGTTCATGTACCCACCGGCGGCGTACAGGCGCCTGATCGAACTGGTGCGGAGCGGTCAGTTGGACCTGAGCGTCATGCAGGCGGAGGTCCATGGCCTGGAAGAGTTGCCTGTCGCGATGAAAGCGGCGGCTGACGCCGGCAACATGAACTACGTGGTGGTGAAACCTTGATTCTGAAAGCGAAGTTCGTCCCCCATCCAGCCGCCGGGAGTTTGCGACCAGGGACGAGCTGAATCGTCCCTGGTGACCATTACTTCGACATCGAATCCTTGCCCATCGCGCCGGACTTGTCCATGCCGGGCTTGGACATGCTGCCGCTCTTGCCCATCGAGTCGTGGCTCATCGCACCACTCTTGCTCATGCCGTCTTTGTGCATGGCGTCGCCCTTCTTGCCCATGGAGTCCTTGGACATGGCGCCGCTTTTGCTCATGGAATCATGGCTCATCGCGCTGCCTTTGCCCATCGTGTCGGTACCGGTCGCATCGGCTGCGAACGCAGCGTGGGCGCCGACGGCCATGCAGATTCCAAGGGCTGCTTTGAAAATTTTGTTCATGGTAGTGCTCCTGTGTCGCTTGGGTTGGAATTGCGGCAATGCCGCAGGATGAATTTCAACTGCCCCCGAACCAGTTGTAGCCCTGGTCTTCCCAATAGCCCCCCGGATTGGTATTGGTCACGAAAATTGCCTGGATGTGCTTCGGGTTCTTGTAGCCAAGCTTGGTCGGCATGCGCAGCTTCATCGGGAAGCCATATTCGCGCGGCAGCGTCTTGCCGTCGTAGGTCAATGCAAGAATGGATTGCGGATGCAGCGCGGTCGGCATGTCGATGCTGGTGTAGTAGTTGTCTGCGCACTTGAAGCCGACATACTTCGCCGTCAGGTCGGCCCCGACTGTGTGCAGGAAATCGGAGAAGCGCACTCCGCCCCAGCGGCCTATGGCGCTCCAACCCTCGACGCAGATGTGGCGCGTGATCTGGTCCATCTGTGCCATCGCCCGCAGCTGCTCCAGCCGCCAGGTTCGTTTGTCCGCAACCAGGCCGGTCACTTCCAGCCGATAGGTTTCTTCATCCACTGCAGGGGCCTGGTCCATGCCGTAGAAGGCATTGAACGGAAAAGGCCGCGTAATCTGGGATTCCGCATAGGTCGGTGCCATCGCCGTCTGATGGAAGATCGCCGCCTGCACACGGTCGTTCCAGCGCGAGATCGCGGTCAAGGCCTTGCCGACGGTTTCGTTGTCGTCCAACGAACAGCCTGAAAGCATTGCAACGCTACCCAAGGTCAGGGTTCGTGTCAGGAATAACCGCCTGGACGGTTCCTCCACCCGGGACGCAATGATCTTGCGGGCTTCCTTCAGGACGATCTCGCCGTCTATCGATTTGTTCATGCCGCGTGTAAAACCCATCGCGAATCTCCCTAGCGTCCGGTGATCATGGTGCGCAGCGTGCGCGGCACCAGGGCCACCATGACGACGTGCAGCAGCACGAATGCCACCAGCAGCGTCATGGCGACGAAGTGGATGACGCGCGCCGTGTCATAGCCTCCCAGCAAGGCACGGAGGGGCCCGAACTGCACCGGCTTCCAGATCGACAGTCCGGAGAGCACCAGCAGCACCAGGTCCAGCACGATCAACAGATAGGCGACACGTTGCACGTGGTTGTAGTGACGCGGATCCGCGTGCGAGAGCCGCCCGCGCAAAGCGGCCACCGCGTCCTGCACGACACCTCGCGGCGACAAGGGGAAGAAACGCCGTGCCATCCTGCCGGTGGCGATGTTCATCACCAGGTAAAACACGCCATTGCCGAACAGGAGCCACATGAACGCGAAGTGCCACTGCAGCGCGCCGCCCAGCCAGCCACCCAGCGTGTAGTCATCGGGAAAACTGAAAGCGAAGATCGGCGAGGCGTTGTAGATACGCCAACCACTCATCACCATGACGACTACGGCGAGAAGGTTGATCCAGTGCGTGACCCGCAACCAGCCGGGTTGTACAGGGCGGTTTGCTTGCTTCGGTAGCTCAGCAGGGCTGGCCGTTGTGTTCATTGGCTTTTCCTTTCATACCAGCGGATAGACATGTGATCTCCCGGCGGAGTTCGCCGAGTCGTCACGAAAACTTGAATTCGACGGCATATTCGTTGTTGGAAAGGCGCTAACGTGAAGGCTTGAGAAACGCCAGCGCGGGTCGCAGCATGCCTTCGAGCTGCGCACGCTCGGGCCGGCTACGCGCCATCACCCGTATTCCGATATGCACGGCGATCAGCAGACGCGCCATATCCCGCGCGGGCAGGGTAGGGTCTATCGTGCCGTCTGTCTGTCCGGCTTGAACGCAGCGATGAAAGAAAGACTCGACTCGCGCAAGCACCAGGCTCACCACCTGACGGAACTCTTCATCGTGTGGGGCCATTTCCAAGGCCGAGTTGATCAACATGCAGCCCTTGCGCGCGGGATCCTGCAGCGAGCGTTCGACAATTTCCTTGAAGAAAGCCTCGATGGCCGCTCTGGGCGCCAGGTTTCCCTCGATCCGACTCAGGCGATCCTCGAAGCTGCTATCGACGTAGTGTTCGAGAACGCGGAGGAAGAGGGCCCTTTTGTCGCCGAAGGCGTTATAGATGCTGGCGACGCTCATGCCCATCTCGGCGGCCAGATCCTTGATCGATGTCGATTCGAAGCCGAACTGCCAGAAATGCAGCATGGCCGCATTCAGCACCTCGTCATGATCGAATTCCCGGGGTCGCGCCATTCTTACGTGCTCGTCCATACAAACTGTGGGGAATTTTAGAGTGACCAATCCAAAATGCAACCTTTCGGCTGTTGGAGGGCAAAACCTGGCGGCCTGCCAGGGCCGCGCCGCTTTCAATCGGCTTGCCGCCGACTCCAGCAAGGCCCGCAGGTGTGCGCGGCCAGGCAGTATTCGCACTTGGCGGCGTCGCTGACGACCAGCTTCACGGCTTCGATCTCACGGCCGCTGAGGCTGCCTTTCTTGAGCGCGGCATCCAGATTCAGCGCGGCTTCCAGGGCGTGCGGGCTGTTGCTGCCGATGCCGACGTAGGCGTTGGGGACCATGCCGACGGCGCTCTTGATGGCGGCGTAGATCTGGGCGGCGTGGCCGGTGGCTTCAGCGGCGGGAACGAAATTGAGGTTGTTCATGGTGATACTCCAGTCAGGTCTAAGTGGGTGGGTTGAGGCGGAGGGCAGGGGAGCCACGGCGCCGCATATCGGTCATGAATGAGTCGATGTTGATGAATGAATCAGCCGATCACGGATCGATCAGCGGGCCGCGTCTTCGATTGCCTTGGTCAGGCCGGCGGGATCGGTCAGGAAGGGCGTGTGGCCGGTCTGCAGGGTGGTCTCGCTGCGCACCGGGGTGGCCTGCACCATCCTGGCCTGGTATGCCGGGCTGATGACCTGGTCCTTGGCGGTGTGCACGTAGACCTTGTCGACCTTGCCGAAGCGGGCCTGGGTCAGGTGCACGGGCGTCGCCAGCGGCGCCAGGGGCTCGTCCAGGATCAAGCCCGGGATGGCGGCGCGAAGTTGCGGCGGGCCGTCGTTGGCGAACAGGTCGGCACGCGCGGCGTAGTTCACGACCGCGATGCCCTGGTCTTTCTTGATCTGCAGTTGCGGGCCGATCTTCGCGTCGGCGTCCTGGCCGGCCATCGAGACCAGCGAGTCGCCGTCGCGGGGCAGGTAGGCGGCCACGTAGACCAGCGTCTTGACCTTCTTCGGCGCCGCTTCCGCGACGGCCGAGATGGTGATGCCGCCGAAGCTGTGGCCCACCAGCACGGCCGGGCCTTTGGTCTTGGCCAGGGCCTTGATGACGGTGTCACGATAAAGATCCAGGCTGACCTTGTCGGGTGCCGCCGGGTTGCCGGGCCGGCCGGGCAGGTCGACGGCCACGACGGCCATCGACGTACTTGCCGTGAGCGGCTTCAATCGCGACGACCTGACATTGCGGATTGGGGGAAGAGCGCATCAGCCGGGCGCTGACCGCGATGCACGCCGATCCTTTCCGGCGCTGGACAGTGAACGACCTGGCGGAAATCGCGTTGATGTCGCGTTCGATCTTCGCGCAGCGCTTCGCGGCAACCGTCGGCGAG
>DATJHN010000388.1:0-2349 GCA_035493915.1 Bordetella sp. | reverse complement strand
CGGCCTTCGTAAAGGACATAATCCATGGGCTGCTTGCCGACGATTTCGCGCATGGCGGTTTCGGCCGCCTGACGAACCGATTCGTCGGGATCGCGCGTGCGGAACAGATAATCGGGCGCGCCGTCCGCGCGCAGGCGGTACTGCACCACGAACTGCATGTCGACGATGTTTTCATCGTTGGTCAGCATGAGCGCTTCAGGCAGCACCTTATTGCGGGAACTGCCGCGGAACCCGACTTCGAACGTGCGCAGTTGCGAGACGTTGACGATTTCCTGGTTCTGGATGGGATACGGCATGCGCCACTGGAAACCGGCTTGCGTGGTCTTAAGGTACTTGCCGAACTGGGTGACCACGGCCACCTGGCCTTCCTGGACAATGTAGAAACCGCTGGCCAGCCACAGCGCGACCAGCACCAGGATGATCAGGCCGGCGCCGATGCGCACATGGCGCGGGCCGGCACCGCCAGTGCCGCCAGGGCCAGGTGGGCGCCCGCCCTGGTTGCCCTTGCGGCCGAACAGGGCGGCAATGCGATTATTGAAGTCACGCCAGACCTCGTCCAGATCGGGCGGACCATCGCCGTCGCCTTTAGGACGCCGGGGCGGCTCCGAGCCGTTCTGGTTGCCACGGCCCCAGCCTGGGTCATTCAGATTGAACAGTTTGGATATTGGACGCATTATTTCCCGCAATCTGACCGGCCTGTGCAATTGCCGCGCGCAACGCATCAAGACCGGCGCGCTCGGCGGCGCTGACAAACACCCGCGCAATCGTACCATGGGCATTATGTTCGACCCTGGGGGGCAGCCCCACCAGATCGATCTTGTTATAGACCATGATGACGGGGATATCCCCCGCACCGATTTCGGTCAGGACTTTCTGGACTTCCAGTATCTGTTCGTCGCGCTGCGGGCTGGCGGCGTCCACGACGTGCAGCAGCAGATCGGCATGCACGGTTTCTTCAAGCGTCGCCCGGAAGGCCGCGATCAGCGTCGGCGGCAGATCGCGGATGAAACCCACCGTATCGGACAGCACCACGGAGCCGGCGCCTTCGATCCAGATTCGCCGGGTGGTCGTATCCAGGGTGGCGAAGAGCTGGTCGGCGGCATACGCGCCGGCGCGGGTCATGGCGTTGAACAGGCTGGATTTGCCGGCGTTGGTGTAGCCCACCAGCGAAACCGACATGGTGCCGCCGCGGGCCCGCGAACGGCGCTGCGTAAGGCGCTGGCGCTCGACTTTGTCCAGCCGTTCGCGCAGCACCTTGACGCGCGCGCCGATCATGCGGCGGTCCATTTCCAGCTGCGATTCGCCGGGCCCGCGCATGCCGATGCCGCCGCGCTGACGTTCCAGGTGGCTCCACAATCGGGTCAGCCGCGTGGTCAGGTGCTGCAATTGAGCCAGCTCAACCTGCAGTTTGCCTTCGTGGCTTTTCGCCCGAAGCGCGAAAATGTCCAGGATCAGGGCAACGCGGTCGACCACGCGCAGATTGAATTCGCGCTCCAGGTTGCGCTGCTGTGCCGGCGACAGGGGATGATCGAACAGGACGACGTCGACGTCGTGCGCCTTGGCCAGCAGAACGGCTTCCTGGACTTTGCCGGAACCGATGAAGTATTTGGCATCAGGGCGATCGCGCCGCGCCAGCAGGGTGTCGGCGATGTCGGCGCCGGCGCCTTGCGCCAGCATGGCGAATTCTTGGGCGTGTGCCTCGAAGTCGGGATTACCGAGGTCGACACTGATGATCAGGGCGCGCATGCAGCCTCCTGGCCGTAGCGGCCAATACTGGTGGCGCCAGGAATATCCATACGCGCGACGCCGGGCATACCCGTTGATCGCATGCCGCCGCGAACCGTGCGCGCACAGTGAAAATGCCCGCCGACACGAACAGTGCGGCGGGCAGGAAAAGCAACATGGCCATCGAGCGGCGCGGAGCCGCGCGGATGACCGTGCGCGTGACCGCTGACGGGGTCGACGCGACGGTCGGTCGAACGATTATTCAGAAGGGATTTCCACCTGGAAGTTGACCGCACGGGCGGGAACAACCGTTGAAATGGCATGCTTGTAGACCATTTGCGTCACGGTATTACGCAGCAGCACGACGTACTGGTCGAACGATTCGATTTGCCCCTGAAGCTTGATGCCGTTGACGAGATAGATGGACACGGGTACGTGATCCTTACGCAGCGTGTTCAAAAACGGATCTTGCAGAGTTTGCCCTTTATTGCTCATTGGCCAGGCTCCATTGTGTTGTTTTGGGGTGTTGTTTTGATAGTGGCGGACGCCGAAATAGCTACTCTACAGGGTTTTCCCGGGCGGTGCCACTGAATGATGTGACGCAACATGACACCAAAAGTTCAC
>DATJHN010000387.1:0-12589 GCA_035493915.1 Bordetella sp. | reverse complement strand
TCCTCAGCCCTTCAAGCCCAGCCGCTTGATGATGGCCGTCCACTTGTCCAGATCCGCATTGAACACCTGCAAGAACTTCTGGCGCGTCCAGGGATCGACTTCGATGCCATTGGCCGCCAGCTTGCTGGCGATGTCCGGCTGTTTGGCGGCTTGCACGATGTCGTTGCTGAGGGAATCCAGCACGTCCTGCGGCGTGCCGCTGGGAGCCAGGAAACCATACCAGGGCAGATACTCGAATCCCTTGACGCCGCTTTCGTCTATGGTCGGCAGGTCGGGCAACACCGACGACCGCTTCAGCCCCGAAGTCGCCAACGCACGCACGCGGCCGCCGCGGATGAACGGCAAGGCGGCGGGGATGGTCGTCAGCACGGCCTGGATCTGCCCGCTCGCCACATCCGCCACGGCTTGCGGCATGCCCTTGTACGGCACGTGGGTCAGCTGGATGTGGGCCTCGGATTCCAGCAATTCCATCGCCAGGTGTCCATTGCTGCCCACGCCCGCGGAACCGAAGTTCAGCCGGCCCGGATGCGCCTTGGCCTCGGCCAGGAAATCGGCCATCGTCTTGATGTCGCTGTTGGCCGGCACCACCAGCACATTGGGCGTAACCCCCACAACCGCGACCGGCGTCAGATCCTTGCGCGTGTCGAAGGTCAGGTTATCGAACAGCGCCGCGTTATAGACCACCCCCTGGTGATGCGCCAGCAAGGTCAGGCCATCGGGCTTGGCCCGCGCCACCAGCGCCGTGGCGATGGTGCCGCCCGCACCAGGCCGGTTCTCCACGACAACCGACAGGTTGCGCGTGGTGCCCAGTTGCTGGCCGATCAGGCGCGCCACGATGTCTACGGATCCGCCGGCGGAAAACGGCACGTACACGGTCATGGTCTTGCCGGCCTGCGCGTATGCCCCGCTTGCCGCGGCCGCGAGTAAAAAGCCGGCGGCGACGCGCCCCAGTCTGGCGATCAGGTTCATTGTGTATCTCCTCGTTATTTGGAATAGTGGGTTCAGACGCGATCGGCCATCCAGGGCAGGATGCCTCCGCGCGTGTAATACGGGACCTCGTCGCCACGCAGCGCGCTGCGCAGTTCAAGCCGTTCGGTGCCGCCGTCCTTGCGCTTGATCTCGCAAGCCACGGTGCCGCCGCGCAGCACGGGCTGCCGGCCGATTTCGATGGAAAACGTTTCGCTGCCATCCAGGCGCAGCGTCTTGCGTGTGACCCCTTCCGGGAACAGCAGCGGCATCACACCGAACGCCGCCAGATTGGATCGATGGATACGCTCGAAACTTTCGGCGATGACCGCGGCCACGCCGAGCAGGCGCGTGCTGCGCGCGGCATCGTCGCGCGACGAGCCGGTGCCATAGTTCCTGCCGGCCACGATCACCGTGGGAGTGCCGGCCTTCTGGTATTGACGGCCGGCGTCCAGCACTGGAGTGACCGCGCCTTCGGGCATCATCCGTGTGTAGCCGCCCTTGTGCTCGGGCGCCATCTCATTGACCAGGTTGGGATTGGTGAACGCACCGCGCAGCATCACATCCCAATGCCCGCGGCGCGCACCGAAGGTGTGCATGCCGTCGGCATTCACGCCCAGCGACGCCAGGTAGCGTCCGGCATCGGAATTCGCGTTGATGCGGCCCGCCGGCGAAATATCGTCCGTGGTTACGCCGTCTCCCACCAGCAGCAGCACGCGCGCATCGGCTATCCGCGCCGCCGGCGGCCGCGAGGCAGCGCCCGCCGCGAAGAACGGCGGCTGGGCGATATAGCCCGACGTATCCGCCCATTCGTACACCTTGGTCGGCGCGGGTTTCAGCGCGTCCCACTGCGGCGAGCCCTGCGCCAGCGCGGCGCGGCGCAGCGAGAACAGATCGCGATCGACGTGGCGGTCGACGATGGCCTGGATTTCTTCCTGGCCTGGCCATATGTCCGCCAGGAAAACGTCCTTGCCCTTGGCGCGGCCGATCGGTTCGCGCGTCAGATCGGCGGTGATGCGGCCGGCCAACGCATAGGCGACGACCAGGGGCGGCGACGCCAGATAGTTGTTCGTAAGCTGCTGCTGTACGCGTCCGCTGAAATTGCGATTGCCCGACAACACGCCGCAGCCGACCAGCCCCTGCTTGTCGATCGCATCCATGGCCATCGGCAACAGCGAGCCGGAGTTGCCGATACAGGTCGTGCAGCCGTAGCCGCAGATCTGGAAGCCCAGCGCGTCCATGTACTGCTGCAAGCCGCTGTCGTGCAGGTAGCGGCTGACCACCAGGCTGCCCGGGGCCAGCGAAGTCTTGACCCACGGCGGCACCGACAGTCCTGCCTGTACCGCGTTGCGCGCCAGCAGGCCCGCGGCCACGACCAGCGCCGGGTTGGCGGTGTTGGTACAGCTGGTGATCGCGGCCAGCAGCACCGCGCCATGCGGGATAAGCCCTTCTTCGCCCTGCCCCGCGGCTTCATGCTCGGGTTGCAGCGTCAGGAACGATGCCGGCACCTCGTCCAGCGTGCGCCGCTCTTCCGGCCGCTTCGGCCCCGCGATGACGGGCCGCACGCTGCCCAGATCCAACTCCAATACATGCGAGTACACCGGCGCGGAATCGCCGGCGTCGTGCCACAGGCCCGCATGGGTTGCATAGGCTCGCAGCAGCGCGCTATCGCGGCCGGTACTGTCCAGATAGCTGGCGGTCTGCCCGTCCCAGGGAAAGTAGGAACACGTCGCGCCGTATTCGGGCGCCATATTGGCGATGGTGGCGCGGTCGGGTACCGCCAGCGCGCTTACCCCGGGCCCGAAAAATTCCACGAACTTGTTCACCACGCCGAAGCGCCGCAGCATGGCGGTAACCGTCAGCACGCAATCGGTCGCCGTCACACCCGGACTGAGCTTGCCGGTCAGCTTCAGGCCCACGACTTCGGGCATGGGCATTTGCAGCGGATCGCCCAGCAACGCGCTAAGCGCTTCGATGCCCCCCACGCCCCAGCCCAGCACGCCCAGAGAGTTGATGGTCGGTGTGTGGCTGTCCGCGCCGATGACGAGTTCGGGATGCACCGATAGCCGGCCGCCCGCGGTGTCCACCGTACAGCCCGTGGCCAGCGATTCCAGGTTGACCTGATGGCAGATGCCGGAATCGGGCGGGATGACGCGCAGATTATCGAAAGCCTGGGCCATCCATTTCAGGAAGGTGAAGCGTGCCTTGTTGCGCGCGTGCTGGTTCTGCGAATTCAACTGTTCGGCTTGCGCATTGCCCGAAACGTCGACGACGAGGGAATGATCGACCACCAGGTCCACCGGCACGCGCGGGTTGACGGTCGCGGGATCCCGGCCGCGATCGACCGCCGCCTGGCGCAGCGAGCACAAATCCACCAGCACCGGAATTCCGGTGTAGTCCTGCAGCAGCACGCGGCTGGCGTAGACATTCACGTTCGCGCCGTCGCGCGCGGATTGCTGCCAGTCCGCGAAGCGGTCCAGGATGGCGCGGCTTTCTTCTTCACCGCCAGCCCGCCGCAGATTGTTTTCCAGCAACACCTTCAGGCAGAACGGCAGGGTCTTCAGGACCGTATAGCGGTCGCCGGCCGCGGCGGCGCCCAAGTCCAGGTATTGATAGGCCTTGCCGGCGTGGGAAAAAGAGGTCCAGAGTTCAAAATTCGCAGTCATCGCATTACCTTCGATACCGGCACGCGCCGGCTTACGGAAAGATGAATAGGGACGTAAACGCCCGTGCCGGCTGCTCCTGTGACGGAGCCGGCGGCCTGTAATCGGGAGGGGATGTCTCCAGTCCCAGCCTGGTGCATCGCGGCGGAGGATGTCGCGCGACAACGAAGCGGAGATCTTTTTTTGTATCGGTGCGGCG
This sequence comes from Bordetella sp., assembly GCA_035493915.1. Taxonomy (GTDB): domain Bacteria; phylum Pseudomonadota; class Gammaproteobacteria; order Burkholderiales; family Burkholderiaceae_B; genus Bordetella_C. The sequence continues at coordinate 8,761 of DATJHN010000387.1, read as the reverse complement.
ATTCTAGGTTCGTCTGCATACAATAAAAAACACCGATTTCCGCTAACGCTGATCGATTTTCCCGCTATGTCGATACGATTTACCCTTAGGCAGTTGTCCGTGTTCGTCGCGGTTGCCCGCCTGGGCAGTACCCGCGGCGCGGGCGAAGCCCTGGCCATGTCGCAGTCCGCCGCCAGCGCGGCGCTGGGCGAACTGGAAGCCGCCGCCAACGAGTTGCTATTCGACCGGCATGGCCGCAAGCTGATGCTGAACGACGCCGGCCGCGCCCTGCTGGCGCGCGCCGCGCCGCTGGTGGAAAGCGCCGAATCGTTGTCGCGCACTTTCGAGTCCTCGACCCTTTCGCTGCGCATCGCCGCCAGCAGCACAATAGGCAACTATGTGCTGCCTGCGATACTGGTGCGCTTTCTGGCGGAGCATCCCACGGCCAAGCTGGATGTCTCCATCCAGAACACCCAGGGCGTGCTGGATGCCGTAAGCGGCTTCAACGCGGACATAGGCTTGATGGAAGGCAGTACGCACGATCCCGACGTGGTCGTGCAGCCGTGGATGGACGACGAGATGGTGGTAGTCGCGGCGCCGCACAGTCCGGTCGTGCGCTGCGCCAGGCGGCGCAACGATCTGGCCGCGGCGGACTGGATAGTCCGCGAGCCGGGGTCGGGCACGCGCGAATTCGTCGAACAGCAGATCGGCCGCACGCTGGGCGCTTTGAACATCGCGTTCGAGCTGGGAGATTCCGAGGCGATACGCCGCACGCTGATTGCCGGCTACGGCATCAGCTGTCTTTCGCGCCACGTCGTCGCGGAGGACCTGGAAGCCGGCCGCCTGGTGGAAATCAACGATAAATTGCCGCCCTTGCGGCGGCCATTGATGATCCTGACCCACCGCAACAAGGCGGAATCGCGCGGCCTGGCGGCCTTCCGCAATATCCTGGAGTTTCACGCGGACGTGTCGACCGCGTAGCGTCGGCATTCCAGCGGATGTGCCGCGCGAACATGCAATTCCGTACTGGGTGACAGTGACCGATGCGCCGCGGCGGATGGATGCCGCGGACGCTTACTGGATGTGGATATTTCCCTCGGCGATCACCTTCGACCACTTGCTGTTTTCGCCGGCGATAAAGTCCGCGGTCTGCTCCCGCGTCATATACGTGGGATTTTCGCCGGCCTGCTCCAGCCCACTCAGCATGGCCGGACTTTGCAGCGCCGTCTTGACCGCCGCGTTCAGCTTGTCCAGCACCGCCTGCGGCGTGCCGCGCGGCGCCAGTAGCGCGGTCCAGAACTGCACGCGAAAGCCCGCGATGGTTTCGGCCACCGTGGGCAGGTCCGGCAGCAGTTTGCTGCGCGTATCGCCGGTCGTCGCCAAGCCGCGCAACTGCCCTTTCAGGATGTATTGGGACGCGGCCGGCAAGGTGGCGAACGCGAAGTCGATGCGGCCGCCGATCAGATCGGTCATTGCCGGCCCGCTGCCCTTGTAGGGTACGTGCACGAAATTCCCGCCTGTTCGAAGCTTGAGCAATTCGCCGGCCAGATGCGGGCTGGAACCGAGTCCGGCCGAGGCAAACGTCACCCCCTCGCGGCTTTGCTTGCCCGTCGCGACCAGGTCGCCCAGGCTCTTGATGGGCGACTCCGCGGGTACGGACAGCACCAGCGGCGATACCGTTACGGTGGCGATCGGTGTCAGGCTCTTGGGATCGTAGGGCAAATGTGGCATCAGACTGGGATTGGTCGCATAGGCGGGATCGGCCAGAAGCAAGGTGTAGCCGTCCGGCGCGGCGCGCGCCACCACGCTGGTGCCGATCACGCTGGCGCCGCCAGGCCGGTTTTCCACCACCACATTGACGCCCAGCGTCTTATCCAGTTCGCGTGCCAGCAGGCGCGCGACCAGGTCGGTGCCACCGCCAGGCGGATAGGCAAGCACCAGCGTGATCGGGTGATTGGGATAGTCGTCGGCGGCGTATGCGCGCGGCGGCATGGCCAGACTCAGAGCCGCCGTCAACAGCAGAAGACCGGCACACCGCGCGACGGTGATCGGCCAGTTCCCGATCGCGGCCAGAAGGCTCCTGCAGGCTCGCCCCGCACGAATTTCCCTGGAATGGATTTCCCGTCCATGGATCTCTTGCGCATAAATCTCCCGGCCATGGATCTCCCGCGCTTGGACCTCCTGCCCACGGACTTTCCCTTCATGGGTCTCTCGCTTACGGCTCCCCTGCATATCGGCTTCCCCTGTGCGTTCGTTCCAAAATTAGAACATATACCAAAAAGGGATCACGAACCACACGGCGGAATCCCCACCACCGATCAGCCTGGCCAAGCACCCACGCCGGAGCCCACGCGCGGCCGCCTCTTGCCATCCCTGACATGAAACTGCCACATGGCTGTCATAACATCGCGCGATTTTGTTCATGGCGACGCGATCCGCGCGCGCCCCGGTTTCGGATACATGCTCACCCTTGCTGAACTTCTATCGGGCCTAGGCCTGCTGTTCATCGGCCTGCGCCTGATCGGCCAGCACTTGCGGCAGGCAGCAGGCCATCGCGTGCGCGCGGCGATACACACGGCGACCGCTTCGCGCTGGAGCGGCCTGCTGGCGGGCGCGATGGCAGGCGCGGTCACGCAATCGAGCAATGCCGTCACACTGATCACCGCGAATCTGGTCCACGGCCGCGTGCTGTCGGTGAACCAGGCCGCGCCCGTGGTGGCGGGGGCCAATGCCGGCACGGCGCTGCTGGTCTTCCTGGCCACCCTGGATCTGCGGCTGGCGGTGCTCTATCTGGTCGCCGCGGCCGGACTGTCGCTGCACTTCAAACTGGACTATCACGCATCGCGCCGCGACTGGATCTGGGCCGGCCTGGGCCTGGCCCTGCTCTTCATGGGCCTGGACTTTATCAAGCATGCGCCAGATACGCTTAGCGTCGGCGACTGGCACACGCTGTTGGGCGAAGGCGTGTCATCACCCGCCGCGCTGGTGCTGGGCGTGGCGATCGCGCTGGTCACGCAATCGGCATCGGCCGGCACCATCCTGGCGGTGGCCGCTCTGCATACCGGCTTCATGCGATTCGACTCGGCGCTGTGGATCATGACCGGCGCGAACCTGGGCAGCGGACTGGCGGTATTGATTTCCGGTAGCGGGCTGAAAGGCAGTGGCCGCCAACTGTGCCTGGTGCACGTCGTCGTCAAGACAGTCGGTTCGCTGCTGGTCGCGGCGGCATGGATGCTTTATTCCCTGAACGCCGGCGATGCCGGCGCGGCCATCCCCACCGAACGTGCCGCGTCGCTGCTGGCGGTATTGTTCCTGGCCATGCAATTGGCCGGCGCCCTGCCCCTTACTCTGCTGCGCGACGGAGCCATCGCCCTGACCGCCCGCCTGACGCCGGCCGACCCCGTCGAACAGGCCAGCCAGCCCCATTACATCTACGATCGCGCGATCGAGGATCCGGTCAACTCCCTGGATCTCGCGCGCCTGGAACGCGAGCGTTTGACGGTGGCCCTGCCGCAGTTGCTGCCCGATCTTGATGCCGACACCGCCGACGCGCCCGCGGCGCGGCGCCATCTGCTGGCCGGACATCGCAACGTTGCCGCGCAAACATACGCCTTCCTGCTCGCCGTGATCGGCCAGGGTTTGAACCGCGCGGACCTGGGGCGTGCCGCGCACGAACAATCCAGCCTGGAAAACGTCCAGGCCCTGCAGGACACGCTGGCGGAATTCAGCGGCATCGTCGACGCCTGGCGCGATGAACGGCCGCGCCTGCTGTTCAATCTATGCGAAGCCCTGCTGACGCTGGTGGGCCTGCTGGCCGATACGGCCAACCCAGCCATGGACGCGCCCGATCCGCATGACCTGGAGGTGCTGATACAGCTGTCGGGAGACCGCGGCGAAATGCTGGAAAGGCTGCGTCGCCAGGTGATGACGTCGGACACGCACGACGGCACGCAGACGCGTGAATTGCTGGTGGCCACCCGATTGTTCGAACGCGCGGTGTGGCTGGTGCGGCGTATCGCGATCGCTCGCCGCGAGCATGATGCCGGGCCGGAACAGGAAACCGTTGCCGTCGGCGCATCCGGCGACACCGGAAATGCGCATCAGGGATAGCGCGTTGTACCGAACCCAATGGCCGACCCCGATGGCCGTAGCTTCGGGCCAGCCGCTGGCGGCGATATCGATGCTGTTCCGGGCTACCGGGGCCGCCTTAGCGCATCAGCGCCAGCGCGTCTCCGCGCGATTCCACCACGGTCAGGATGGACAGAAAGCCGCTGATGTCGAATACCTCGCGCACGTGCGGCTGGATATTGCACAGCGCGAGCGAACCGGCTTTCTGTTTCAGCTTCTTGGCAACAAGCAGCATGACGCGAAGGCCCGCGCTGGAGATGTAGTCCAGGCCGGAAAGATCCAGCACCAGCTTGTTTTCGCCGTTGTCGATTTGCTTGATCAGATCCGATTCGACCGCGGCGGCGTTGGCGCTATTGATCTGGCCATGCGGCGAAACCACCAACGTGGAGCCTACTTTTTCGATTGCGAGAGTCATGAATTGCGCTTCCTGGGTAGATAATCACCAAGTCCGCGGCACACGCTGGCGCGCCGCGCATTTTGCGAAATCATACGCGAGCGCGGGCGCGCCGGATACGCGGATTACGGCATACGGTCCCCATCGGGCATACTGGCATCTGCCAATCAACGTCGATATCGTCATGAGTTCCCGATCCGATACGCTGCGACTTGTCCCGGGCCACGATTCCGTCAGCCCGGCCATGCAATGGCTGGAGGACATCGCCGAACGCGAGGCCTGGCCCGCGCGTGCCAGTTTCGGCCTGACGCTGAGCATGGACGAGGCCCTGACCAACGTTCTGTCGTACGCTTTCGCCAACGGCACGGCCGCGAACGACGCCCCGGCAGTGGTGCTGACCTACCATCGCGACGGCTCGGACCTGTGCGTGGAAATCGCCGACAACGGCAGCGCCTACGACCCCACGGCGTGGTCACCCGCGCCCTTGGCCCATACGCTGGAAGAAGCCACCCCGGGCGGCCAGGGCGTGCGCCTGATGCGGCATTACCTGAAGGAACTGCGTTATCGACGCGACGGCGATTGGAACAGGCTGACGCTGGTCGTCGACCACGGCTGACCCGCATGGACACTGAAACTATCGGATTGCGCGTGCATGCACGCGTGGACGCCTCGGCGGTCGCACACAATCTGGCGCGGCTGCGTTCGCTGCTGGTTCCCCGGCAAGCACAAGACCGGTCTGTTCCGGGCGCGCGGGCCGGCTCTTCCACAGGCGGAGGCCCGCTGATCTGGGCGACCGTCAAGGCCGACGCTTACGGACACGGAGTGCAACGCGTGCTGCCCGGCCTGGCCGACGCGGACGGTCTTGCCGTAACGCAAATCATCGACGCGCGGGCCTGCCGCGCCGCCGGCTGGACGGGGCCGATTCTCGTCTATGGCGGATTGCTCGAACCCGCGGAAGCGCGTCATCTGGATTTTCCGGGGCTGCACCTTGCACTGTCGCATGCAGCGCAAATCGACTGGCTGGAAAATGCCGCGCCGTCCGGCGCGCCGCCCTGGATATGGCTGCGCTTCACGGGCGACATCGGCTACACCGGCTTCGACGAGGCCGGCTACACGATCGCCTATGCGCGCTGTACCGCGCTGGTCGCGCAAGGCCGCATCGCCGGTGTCGGCCATCTGAACCACTACGGCCGCGCCGAACAGGCCGACGGGCTGGCGCTGGCCGACAGCCGCTTCAAGGCATTGACGGGCAGCCTTCCGGGACCGCGCAGCTGCTGTAATTCCGCTGCCCTGCTACGCCACCCCGGCGCCGTGCAAGGTACGGATTGGGTGCGGCCCGGCCTGGCGCTATATGGCGCGAGCCCCCTGCCCGGCATCACGGGTCCGGCGCTGGGCTTGCGGCCGGCGATGTCGCTGCATTCGCGCATCGTCGGCATACGCGATGTCGCCGCGGGTGCGAGCATCGGTTACGGCGGCACCATCGTCGCATCCAGGAATATGCGCGTCGGCATGGTGGCCTGCGGCTATGGCGACGGCTATCCGCGCCGCGCGCCGGCCAATACGCCGGTATGGGTCGATGGCCATGCCGCCGCGACGCTGGGCGCGGTCACGATGGACCTGATACCGGTCGATCTGACCGGACTGCCACCCATCGCCATCGGCGCGCCGGCCGTGTTGTGGGGAATACCGGAACTACCGGTGGAAACCGTGGCGCATCATTTGGGCACGATCGCCGCCGAGTTGCTGACATCACTGACGTCACGGGTTCAGGTCATCTCCGTGGCGCAGTCCGTGGCGGCCGCACGAATGGCCATACCGCGCTAGCCGCGCAAAGTTCCATGGGCTTGGCGCTCGCGTCGCCAATCCAGTGAATCGTCACACGGGCTGGCGTTCCGGCACGGCCGCGCGCGACCGGCTCGGCGCGAACCCCAGGAATATCAAGGTGGCGGCCAGGTAGACCACGCCGGTGATGGCCAGGCTCGCTCCCATGCCCGCGCTTCCGAACAAGGCGCCGACCATCAAGGGGCCGGTCATCTGGCCCAGCTTGTCGGCGGCGCGCATCACGCTGGTCGCGCCCGCCGCGCCGTAATCCTGTACATCGGGCAAAGCCAGCATGTAGGGTGACTGCGACGCGCCGGAAAAGCAGCTGGCCAGGGCCAGCAGCAGCACCGCCAGCGATGCCGCGGCCAGGCCACTGTTGAAATACAGGCCCAGCATGCCGGCACTGCCGATCACACCGCCCAGCACGATCCATCCTTTCTTGGAAGAGGAGCGGTCAACCAGCCGGCCCATCAACGGGCCGAGATAAATCACGCACAAGCCGTAGATCATCAGCACACGGCCGATGCTGGACGCGGCCACGCCGGCGGCTTCCAGGTAAAGCGGCAACGCGAACGACAGCAGGCCGACCTGCGCAATGGAAAAAGGAATGACGCTGCCCAGCAGCAGCAAGCCGAAATCGCGCGTGAACACCAGCCGTGCCGTGCGTGCCAGGCCGGCCATGCGCGGTCCGGCCGCGCCGCCCGCGCGGCCGGCGGCAACGTTGGCGCTACCCACGTGGCCAGCAGCGGCACCGCCACTGGCAATGACACTGGCGGTCGCACCAGCACTGGCACTGGCACTGGCGCTAGCGTGCGCGTGCGAGTGCGCATGCGCATGCGAGTGCGCCGTCGCAGCCGTACCAGCCGCTCCAGCGGCCTTCGTGCCGCCATGCTGCATATAAGGCCGCATCAAGACCAGCACACCCAACACCGGAACCACCATCATGACGGCGCTGATGCCGAACACCATGCGGAAGCCCAGCTGTTCCATCAGCATGGCCCCCACCGCCGCGCCCGTCAGATGCCCGGCAAACAGGCCCGCGACCACGCTGGTCATGTTGCGGCCGCGGTACAGAGGACTGCTGCGCGTCACGATGAAACCCTGCAGGCCCATCCAGGCCAGGCCATAGCCCAGGCCCACCAGGCCGCGCGCGACGGCGAACATCGGCAGGTTGGCGGCCGCGGCGCAAGCCAGCGTGCCCGCAAAGCAAACGCCCAGGCCGGTCAGCACCGGCACCTGCCAGCCGCGACGATCCGTCAACCGTCCCGCCACCAAGGCAGTCAACAGCCCGCATCCCATCTCCACCGAGATCGGCAAGGCCAGCAGCATATTGGCCGGCAGATCCAGACCGCCCGTCGGCAAACTACGCGCGTAGAGCGGCAAAAAGCCCAGCGGCATCGCCCATGCGAGCAGGAAACCGAACATCACCGGCCGCGCGATGCGGCCGATATCCGATGTATTACGCAAACCAGCCGCCGCGCCGTCGTCCGTGGATACCTTGTAGCCGCGGTTCAGCAGCAGCGACAACAGCAGCAGCATTTCCACCGCCGCCACCAGCGCAACCGCCACCACCGTCACCGCGTCGATCATCCGGCCGCGCACGCCCTGCGACAGCACTTCCTGGGACAGCCGCAACACCAGGCTCCCATGCGCTTGCGGACGGGACACTTCCCGTCCCAACGGCAGCACCAGCGTAAGCTCGCCCGGCGCCGGCACACCCGGCGCGGCAGCCGCCGACGACAATGCGCCGTGGCCGTCCGCGCGGTTCAGCGTGCGCCCCTGTCCGTCCACCAGATCGATTTCCTGGATGGCCGGAAAGGTGGCCGCCAGCCGTTGGAACGGCGCTTCGATGCCGTGCAGCTTGTCCAGGTCGATGCCGTAGCCCAGGATGCGATCCAGATCGTGCTGCAACCCCTCGGCCAGGATCTCCACGTTGCCGCGAGTGACCTGCAGCCACCCGTCGCGGAAGTCGTTGACGGTATAGACGGCATATACGCCCTGCGCCAGCATCAGCGCGACCAGGGGCACGACGAAGCGCATACGGCCGCCGGCGACCAGCGTGCTGAGCGGAACGAGATAGCGGAATGTGGCGGCCAAGGCCAAGCCGACGACAGCGGTAACGGTAAGCAGCACGCCCAGGTTGCGCAGCAGGATCGCATGCGCCGCGGCACTGTTGCGCGTAGCCGACACCACGAGTGCACCGATGGGGCCATTTCCATTGCCCGACAGCGCAACCGCGAGCGTGATCCTGTCGCCCGCGGTACCCATCAGCGCGCCCGACGCGCGCCGTACGATGCCTTCCGGCAAAGGCGTGCCATGGTCCTGGAACAGCGCCCGCGCGACCTCCGAGGCACCGGGATGATCGCCCTGCGACGCGATATCGCCGCCGTCCGGCAGCATCACCGCGACGCCGATGGCGTCGCCGGCGCCTTGCGTGCC
>DATJHN010000386.1:0-4932 GCA_035493915.1 Bordetella sp. | reverse complement strand
CCCGTGCAATTGATTGGCGAAGCGGCGGCAGCGCGCGGTGGCTTCCTGTTCGCCGCCATCGGAGTTCAGCGCCAGGCCCACCACCAGGCGCTGCGGCTGCCATTCCCGCAGCAAGGCCGCGATGCGGCCGAAACGCACGTCGCGGATTTCGCTGTGGATGATTTCCATCGGCGCGGCCTGCCGCATCAGGGTGTTGCCGATGGCGATGCCGATCTTCTTGGTACCGAAATCGAACGCGAGCAGGGTTTCCTCGGCCAGCGCGCGCGGCGGCGCGGGCGGCTCAGGCAGGCCCGGCACGTCGTCAGGCATGGCCGGCATCCCCCGCCAGCATGATGGGATCGATGCCCAGCAGCTTCAGGGCGGCGGGGTAGCGGTCTTCCGGCGGCACGTCGAAGATGATGTCCGGATCGGCCGAGACGCTGAGCCATGCGTTGCGGGACATCTCGCTTTCGAGCTGGCCGGCGCCCCAGCCGGCATAGCCCAGTGTGACCAGCATGCGCGCGGGCCCATTGCCGTCGGCCACCGCCTGCAACACATCGCGGGACGTGGTCAGCGCCAAGCCGCCCAGCTTGATGCTGGACGTGTAATCGCCGGGCGGCGCATGCAGTACGAACCCGCGGTCGGTCTGTACCGGACCGCCGAAAAACACCGGAGTTTCTTTTACCGGCGCGATTTCCAGGGTCAGATCTATGCGTTCGAACAGGGTGCCCAGCGTCAGGTCGGTGGGCCGGTTGATCACCAGGCCGAGAGCGCCCTTGACGGTGTGCTCGCAAATGTAAATGACCGCCCCCGCCAGACTGCCTTCGACCATGTTGGGCATAGCGACCAGAAACTGATTGGAAAAATCGACCGCCGGACTGTCGTCGTCCGGCTTGTTATCGTCGTCGCTCATAATGTCCCCCCAGGACAATTCGCGCCCTATCACGCGGAATCGGGAATCCATCGAAACCCGGCAAACGTAGTGGATGACCCTGGCGTTTAGATCTCCATCAGTTCGAAATCTTCCTTGCGGGCGCCGCATTCGGGACAGACCCAATTGGGCGGTACGTCTTCCCAGCGTGTGCCGGGGGGAATGCCCTCTTCCGGCAGGCCGGCTTCCTCGTCATAGACCCAGCCACAGATCAGACACATCCAAGTTCGCATAGTTTCCCTGAAATCAAAGTTACGGCCCCGGGTGGGGGTAATACCGCCCAAGCGGACGCGATCAACTAGAATGGGGTCGATCTTACAGAAACCCAATAGATTCCTGGCCCCATTTGCGTAATAAATTGGGGCCAACCATGCCGTCGAAGTGACTTCCCCGACTCCCCCCATCGTACTGATTTTCGGCCCCTTCGACCCCACCGGGTCCGACGGGTTGCCCGCCGACGCCGTCACCTGCGCCAACCTGGGCTGCCATGGCCTCGCGGCCGTGACCGCCCTGACCGTGCAGGATACGGCGGTGGTGGAGGACGTGCAGGCGATCGCGCCCGAATTACTGGACGACCAGGCCCGCTGCCTGCTCGAAGACATGCCGGTGCAGGCCATCAAGGTCGGCGGACTGTACACCGCCGAAGCCGCCAGCGCCGTGGCGCAGGTCGCGGCGGACTACAGCCATGTGCCGCTGGTACTGCATCTGGGACAGCGCGGGCCGCTGCCGGAAGACGCCGCCGAACAGGAAGACGCCGACGATCTGCTGGCGGCGACGCTCGAGCTGGTGTTGCCCCAGGCGGACGTGGTGGTGGTGGAGCATGCGCGGCTGGTCCAGTGGCTGGCCGATGGCGACATGGATATCGGCGAGGCCGCTTCCCCGGCGCATGCAATGCTGGGCGCCGGCGCGAAATGGGTGCTGGTGCTCGGCAGCCCATTGCGTCCCGGCCACTATGCCAATGTATTGATAGGGCCGGAAGGCGCGACGACCAATGCCCCGTGGCAGGCGCCCCCGGATCGCAGCAGCGATAGCGGCGGCATGCTGGCCACGGCCTTGACCGCCTATCTGGCGCACGGCCTGCCGGTGCCGCAGGCCGTGGAACGCGCCCTGGCGCACGCCGACGCCGGCATCGCCGCGAGTTTCCTGCCCGGGATGGGCCGGCGCGTGGCCAACCGGATGCGCGCGCAATGACGTCGCTGCGCTTCCCCCGCGGGCTGTATGGCGTCACGCCTGAATGGGACGATACCGACAAGCTGCTGCGGGCGGTCAAGCAGGCTGCCGCGGGCGGCATGCGCTCGCTGCAGCTGCGGCGCAAGGATGTGCCGCCCGACACGCGCCGCAAACAGGCCGCGGCATTGGCACAGGCCTGCCGCGAACTGGGCGTGGTGTTCCTGGTCAACGACCATTGGGAACTGGCCGTGGAAGTGGGCGCGGACGGCGTACACCTGGGCCGTGACGATGGCGACCTGGCCGACGTGCGCGCGCGCGCGCCCGATCTGATCATCGGCGCTTCCTGCTACGACGACATAGGCCGGGCCCGCGCCATGCTGGAAGCCGGTGCCGATTACATTGCCTTTGGCGCGGTTTTTCCTTCGCCGACCAAGCCCGCGGCGGTGCGCGCGCCGTTGTCCCTGTTCACGCAGGCCCTGGAACTGGCGCAAGCGCGGCCGGCGCCGCGGCCGGCGGTGGTGGCCATCGGCGGGATCACGCCGGCCAACGCCGCGCTCGTCGCGCAAGCCGGGGCGGATGCCGTGGCGGTCATTACCGGCGTGTTCGAAGCACCCAATGTCGGGATGGCGGCCGCCGAATGCGCCCGCCCCTTTCTGCCGCCGAGCCGCGATCCGGCGGGCTGACGGTTTTCCTTTCCGCTCGCGGCCGCTGTTTGCTGCTGGATCGATTGCACATGCGGCGGCCGGGCGATCAACCCCTGATCACGAACGTCTCCCATGACCAGCAACGCCGAACTTTTCGAACGAGCCAGCCGCAGCATCCCCGGCGGCGTCAATTCCCCGGTACGTGCCTTCCGGTCGGTGGGTGGAACGCCGCGTTTCATCGCGCGCGGCCAGGGTCCATACGTGTGGGACGCGGAAGGCACGCGCTACGTGGACTACATCGGCTCGTGGGGTCCGGCCATCCTGGGCCATGCCCACCCGGACGTGGTGCGCGCGGTGCAGGAAGCAGCCACCAACGGACTTTCCTTCGGCGCGCCGACCCAGGCCGAGATCACCCTGGCTGAAACCCTGATCGCGCGCATGCCGTCGATGGAGCAGGTGCGTCTGGTCAGCTCGGGCACGGAAGCCACCATGACGGCCATCCGCCTGGCGCGCGGCGCCACGGGACGCAACAAGATCGTCAAGTTCGAAGGCTGTTATCACGGTCATGCCGACAGCCTGCTGGTCAAGGCGGGTTCGGGCCTGCTGACCTTCGGCAATCCGACATCGGCGGGCGTGCCGGCGGAATTCGTGGAACACACGCTGGTGCTCGATTACAACGACCTGGAAGCGGTGCGCTCGGCCTTTATGCAGTACGGCCACGACATCGCCTGCGTGATCGTGGAACCGGTGGCCGGCAATATGAATCTGGTCAAGCCGTTGCCGGGTTTCCTGGAAGGCTTGCGCGAACAATGCACGCAGCATGGCGCGCTGCTGGTCTTCGACGAAGTCATGACCGGTTTCCGCGTGGGCCCGCAGGGCGTGCAGGGACTGACGGGCATCAAACCGGACCTGACCACGCTGGCCAAGGTGATCGGCGGCGGCATGCCGGTGGGCGCCTTCGGCGGCAGCCGCGACATCATGCGGCACATCGCGCCGCTGGGCGCCGTCTACCAGGCGGGGACGCTGTCGGGTAACCCGGTGGCGGTGGCCGCGGGCCTGGAAACGCTGCGCCTGATCGGGCAGCCCGGTTTTTACGACAAGCTGGCGGCCGCGACGCGGGCGCTGGTCGACGGCCTGCGCGACCGCGCGCGGGCGGCGGGCGTGCCCTTCAGCGCCGATGCGATCGGCGGCATGTTCGGCATTTACTTCAGCGACAAGATCCCGGCCACGCTGGCGGAAGTCTCGGCTTGCGACGTCGATGCGTTCAAGCGGTTTTTCCATGCCATGCTGGACCGCGGCGTACATTTCGCGCCGTCGGCGTTCGAAGCCGGCTTCGTATCGGCCGCGCACGACGACGCGGCGATCGGCTACACGCTGGACGCCGCGGAGCGGGTGTTCGCGTCGATGAAAGGCTGATCAGGCCGGGATTACCGCGGTCGCTTCGATTTCCACTTTGGCGCGCGCTTCGACCAGGGCGGCGACCTGGACCGCCGTCATGGCGGGGAAATGGCGGCCGATGATTTCGCGGTAATGCGCGCCGATGGCGGCATAGGACGCCACGTACTCATCCCTGTCGGTCACGTACCACGTCAGGCGGGTAATGTGTTCCGGCCGGCCGCCGCCTTCGGCCAGGATGGCCGCCACGTTGATCAGCGCCTGCCGGGTCTGCTGGGCGAAATCGTCGCTTTCGAAACGCTGCTGGGCATTCCAGCCAATCTGGCCACCGACGAAGACCAGGCGGCTACCCGGCCGCAGTTCGGTCAGCACACCGTTGGAATATCCGCGTGGCGGCAGCCAGTCGGGCGGTTGCAATATTTGCATGGGTCCATCCTGTTATAGGGAATGCGCCTGCTGGCGCAGGACAAAGCGTTGGAGCTTGCCCGTTTCGGTGCGCGGCAAGATGTCGACAAACTCGATCACGCGAGGATATTTGTAGGGCGCGATGGCGGCCTTGACGAATTCCTGCAGGGCCGAGACCAACGCCGCATCGCCGGTGCAACCGGGTTTGAGCACGATGTAGGCTTTGACGACTTGTCCGCGCTCGTCGTCGGGCGCGCCCACCACTCCGCACTCGGCCACCGATGGATGGCGCAGCAAGGCGTCCTCCACTTCGGGGCCGGCGATGTTGTAGCCGGCCGAGACGATCATGTCGTCGTTGCGGGCCTGGTAGAAGAAATAGCCGTCGGCGTCCTGCACGAAGGTATCGCC
>DATJHN010000385.1:0-7186 GCA_035493915.1 Bordetella sp. | reverse complement strand
AGGGCATGGCTGAGGCGATTGTCGGATCCCCGAAGGCGCCGGCGCTGAATGCCTTGCAGCGCGCATGGCTGCGCGAAATCGGGATGGAAAAGGTATGGCTGCGGCAGGAAACGCCACAGCCGGACCCCGCCGGTGAAACGGCCGGCGCGCGCGCCGGGGCCGGTCCACGTGCGGAGGCGGTGCGCAGCCAGGCACGCGCCGTGGCCAGGGAAACAGCGCCGGGTTTGGTGCCCGGTTCGGCGCCAGGTTCGGGTTCGGCTTCCCAGCCTTCCGCGGCGTCTTCGGAATCCACTGCATCTCCGCTGTCCGCGATGTCTGCGGCAGCCCTGGCGCCAGGGCCGCAAGCGCCGTCAAACAGCCCGGCCTCCGGCCAGGATGCGGAAGTAAAACCGCCGTCGGCGCTGCCGCGTCCGGCAAAGCCGTCGACGCCAACCGCGCGAACGTCCAAGGACCTTGCGCCGCCGTCCCAACCGGCGCCCACGGCCGAAGCGCTGGCCATGCTGGATCTGGCCACGCTGCGCGAACGCGTGATCGAATGCACCGCATGCGGATTGTGCCGCGGCCGTCGCCAGGCCGTGTTCGGCATGGGCCCGGAGCAGGCGCGCTGGCTGGTGGTGGGGGAGGCTCCGGGCGAACAGGAGGACCGGCAGGGCCTGCCTTTCGTAGGCCGCTCGGGGCAGTTGCTGGATGCGATGCTGGCCGCGGTCGGCATGAGCCGGGAACGCGATGTCTATATCGCCAATGTCATCAAGTGCCGGCCGCCCGGCAACCGGAATCCCAAGCCGGAAGAAATCGCTGCGTGCCGTCCTTATCTGATGCGTCAGATCGCGCTGCTCAAGCCCGAGCGCATCCTCGTGCTGGGCCGGTTTGCCGCCCAGACGCTGCTGGAAACCGACGCCGCGATCGGCAGCCTGCGCGGCCGTGTCCATACCTTGCAGACCGATGCGGGACAGATTCCCATGGTGGTCAGCTACCACCCGGCGTACCTGCTGCGCAGCCCCGGCGAAAAAGCCCGCGCCTGGCAGGACCTGCAGTTGGCGATCGGCTTGTAGAAGCGGCCGCGGCCCGAGATGGATCTGGATTTCCAGCGCCGCCAAGGCGGGTAGTAATCTCAGGCTTACGACGCCGCGGCCCCTTCACGGCCGGGCTTTTAGTGGGCCCGGCCTTCCAGCGCCTTGCCGTGGCCTTCTTGGCCGATCTGGCCGATCAGTTCCGGGCGTTCCTGCAGATTCCGCCGGCTCCAGCGCATGAAGATCAGCATCAGGATCGCGACGATGGAGCCGAAAATCACGATGATGATGCCGATGGGCAGTTCCAGCCACAGCAGCAGCGTGTAGATGGCAACCATCAGCAGGATATTGAGCTGCTCGTTGAAATTCTGCACCGCGATGGAATGCCCCGCGGACAGCAGGACATGCCCCCGATGCTGCAGCAGGGCATTCATCGGCACGACGAAGAATCCCGCCGAGCCGCCGACGACCAGCAGCAATATATAGACGCTCCAGGTCGCGTGTACCAGCGGCATCAGCAGCACCACCAGGCCCATCGCCGCGCCTACCGGCAGCACGCTCAGGGCCTTGCGCAGCGGGATGCGTCCGGCCAGGATGGAGCCGATGACCGTGCCCACCGCGGCAACGCCCATCAGGATGGACGCCTGGTCCAGCCGATAGCCCAGTTGACTGCGCCCCCATTCGATCACGATCAGTTGCAAGGTCGCGCCGGCGCCCCAGAACAGGGTGGTGACCGCCAGCGAAATCTGGCCCAGCTTGTCGTTCCACAGCACGCGCACGTAGCCGCCGAAGGTGGAAATCAGCCGGATGGGGTTTTTCTGTTGCGGCGGATAGCGCACGTGGGTCTTCGGAATGACCAGGTTGCAGACCGCGGCCAGCAGGTAAACGCCTGCGATGACCAGGATGGCGGCCTCGGCGGGCGTGTGCACAAGCTTGCGGCTGAGCGGATTGTGCAGCAGGACATGTGAAATATCGGGGGAAATCAGGGCGCCGCCCAATACCGTGCCCAGGATGATGGAGATGACCGTCAGGCCTTCGATCCAGCTGTTTCCCTTGACAAGGAGTTCGGGCGGCAGCATTTCCGTGACGATGCCGTATTTGGCGGGCGAATAGGCGGCCGCGCCGACGCCCACGATCGCATAGGCGAAGATGATCAGATAAGTTTGATGGGCGTGCGATATGCCGAGGCTGGCGTAGGAAAACATCAGCAGGCAGCCGCCGACCTTCAGGGCATTGGTGGCGAACATTACGCGGCCCTTGGGATAGGAGTCCGCGATGGCGCCGACGAAGGCCGCCAGCAGCACATAGGCCAAGGCGAATGACCATTTCATGATCGGCGCCATCCAGTCAGGACCGCGCAATTCCTGGATGAGGGCAATGGCCGCGATAAATAGCGCATTGTCCGCCAGCGAGGACAGGGCCTGCGCCGCCATGACCAGAAAAAAACCGCGTTTCAAAGAGATGTCCCCATTCATTGCCGGTCAGTATCCGGCAGTGGCCGCGGTATGGATAGGTCCGCGCCAATAAAAAGTGTCAGCGAGTATAGCCTCCGCCCCGGGGGACGACCGTTGAGGGATACCCCGGGGAGCATGCGATGGCGCGATGCCGCATGAGCCGGGGCAAGGAGGCGAGGTTCGTCGCCGGGACTGCCGGCACGGCGCTGCCGCATGCGGGAGATACGGGCGGTGCGGTATCATAAGGCCCGAAAAAAGCCGGTCCTTTGAGCCGGTTCGTCAGCGTCGGCCCTGCGGGGCCGATTTGCAATGCGCGGCAGGTCCGTACAAACGCGTCCTTCAACTTTCCGGTCCGTCAATCAGATACTGTGCGTCTAACCCAGCTAAAACTCGCCGGCTTCAAATCGTTTGTCGATCCCACGGTCATTCCGGTCCCCAGCCAACTGGTCGGCGTGGTGGGGCCCAATGGCTGCGGCAAATCGAACATCATCGATGCCGTGCGCTGGGTGCTGGGCGAAGCCAAGGCGTCGGAACTGCGTGGCGAATCCATGCAGGACGTCATTTTCAACGGATCGGGCAACCGCAAGCCGGCGGCCCGCGCATCCGTGGAAATGGTGTTCGACAACTCCGAAGGCCGTGCCGCGGGGCAATGGTCCACCTATGCCGAAATCGCGGTGCGGCGCGTCCTGACGCGCGACGGTACCAGCAGCTATTTCGTCAATAACCAGCAGGTGCGCCGCCGCGATATCCACGACATCTTCCTGGGCACCGGCCTGGGCGCGCGCGGCTACGCCATCATCGGGCAGGGCATGATCAACCGCCTGATCGAGGCGCGCCCCGAAGAACTCCGGGTATTCCTGGAAGAGGCCGCCGGGGTGTCGCGCTACAAGGAACGCCGGCGCGAGACCGAAAACCGCCTGTCCGACACGCGCGAAAACCTGACTCGCGTCGAAGACATCCTGCGCGAACTGAACAGCCAGCTGGAAAAACTGGAAGCGCAGGCCGAAGTCGCGCGCGAATATCGCGAACTGCAGGCCGACGGCGAACGCAAGCAGCATGCGCTGTGGTTCCTTAAGGAATCCGGCGCGCGCCTGGAACGCCAGAAGAAAACCCAGGAGATCGAACGCGCGCAGACCGAGCTGGAAGGCGCCATCGCGGAACTCCGCGCCGGCGAAGCCGCGCTGGAGTCGCGCCGCCAGGCGCACTATGCGGCCAGCGATCTGGTGCATACCGCCCAGGGCCATTTGTACGAAGCTAATGCGCAGGTCAGCCGCCTGGAAGCCGAAATCCGCCACGTGGTGGAATCCCGCAACCGCGTGCAGGCGCGGCGCGAGCAGCTGAGCGCGCAGATCCAGGAATGGGATAGCCAGCAGACACACTGCACGGAACAGATCGCCCAGGCCGAGGAAGACCTGGCCGTGGGCACCGAGCGCGCGGGTGAAGCCCGGGCGATGGCCGAGGATGCCCATGCGGCCCTGCCGGCGGTCGAGTCCAGGGTCCGCGACGCGGCCCAGGGCCGCGATGCCATGCGCAGCGGCCTGGCACGGGTCGAGCAGGAGCTGGCGCTGGTCGCCCAGAGCCAGCGTGATGCCGACCGGCAGTTGCAGGCGCTGGAACAGCGCCGCGAACGCGTGCAGCAGGAAATGCGCGATTTGCAGACGCCGGACCCGGCCCGGCTGGAGGAACTGGGCGGAGCCCTGGCGGCCGGCCAGGAACAGCTGGACGCCGCGCAGGAAGAACTCGCCACATTGGAAGTGCGTTTGCCGGAAGCTGACGCCGAACGTGCCCGCGCCCAGGCCACCGCCCAGCAGGAAGCGCAGGCCCTGGGCCGGCTGGAAGCCCGGCTGGCGGCGCTGACCAAACTGCAGGAAGACGTCCAGAAGCAGGGCGCCCTGGAACCTTGGCTGGCCAAGCACGAACTGGCGGGCATGGGACGGCTTTGGCAGAAACTGCATATCGAGCCGGGTTGGGAAACGGCCCTGGAGGCCGCGCTGCGCGAACGCATGGCGGCGCTCGAAGTACGCAGCCTGGACTGGGCCAAGGCCTTTGCCGAGGATGCGCCGCCCGCGCGCCTGGCCTTCTATCAATTGCCGGTCGCCGCGCCAACGCCGGCAGCCGCGCAGGGACTGCAACCCCTGACCGCCCTGCTGCGCATCACGGACGCCGACCTGCGCACCCTGATGAACGACTGGCTGCGCGACGTCTATGTGGTCGACAGCCTGGCGCAGGCCCTGGCCGCCCGTGCATCCCTGCCGCAAGGTGGCGCCTACGTGGTCAAGGGCGGCCATCTGGTCGATGCGCACAGTGTGCGTTTCTATGCGGCCGATTCCGAACAGGCGGGCTTGCTGGCGCGCCAGCAGGAAATCGAAAATCTGCAGCGCGAGCTGAAGGCGCAGCAACTGATCGCCGATCAGGGGCGGGCCGCCGTCGCGCGCGGCGAATCGGCCTGGCAGCAGGTATCGCAGGCCCTGGTCCCGGCGCGCCAGCGCGTGGCGGAGGTCACCCGCCGCGTGCATGACATCCAATTGGAGTATTCCCGGCTGCAGCAGCAGGCGGAACAATCCGGTGAACGCGGCGCGCGTTTGCGCGAGGACCTGGCCGAAATCAACGGCCAGGAAGAAGAACTGCGCGCGGCGCGCGAAGACGCCGAGGTGCGCTTCGAAACGCTGGACCAGGAACTGGCGGAACACCAGTCGCGTTTCGCCGATGCCGAGATCGAAGGGGAGACCCTGGCGGAACAGGCCGAAGCCGCGCGGGCGCGGCTGCGCGAACTGGAGCGCGCGGTCCACGAATCCGAATTCGCGCAGCGCGGCATCGAAGCGCGCATCCAGGATTTGCGCCGAAATCAGCAACTGGCCGCGGAGCAAAGCCAGCGCGCGCGCGGCGAACTGGAACAACTGCAGGGCGAACTGTTCGAACTGGATGCCTCGGCGTCGCAGGCCGGTTTGCAGGACGCCCTGGAATTGCGCGCCGAACGGGAAGAAGCCCTGGCCCGCGCGCGTATCGAAATGGACAATCTGGCTGCCCAGCTGGGCGGCGCCGACGAAGACCGCATGCGGCTGGAGCAATCGCTGGAGCCGCGGCGTGCGCGAATCATGGAATTGCAGCTGCAGGAACAGGCAGCGCGCCTGGCCGAGGAGCAGTTCAGTGAACAGCTGAATGCCCGCGAAGTCGATCGCGAGGCCCTGGCGCAGTCGCTCGAATCCATGCCGGACGAATGGCGCCGGGCCAATTGGCTGCAAGCGGAAGTCACGCGGATCTCGCGGCAGGTCGACAGCCTGGGTTCGGTGAACCTGGCCGCGCTGGACGAATTGACCACGTCGCGGGAGCGCAAGGAGTTCCTGGACGCCCAGCAGACGGATTTGATGACGGCCATGGAAACGCTGGAGGACGCCATCCGCAAGATCGACCGCGAAACACGCGAGCTTTTGCAGGAAACGTTCAATACCGTCAATGGCCATTTCGGCGAGCTCTTCCCGCGGCTTTTTGGCGGTGGCGAGGCCAGGCTCATGATGACCGGAGACGAAATCCTGGATGCGGGCGTGCAGGTGATGGCGCAACCGCCCGGCAAGCGCAACAGCACCATCCATTTGTTGTCGGGCGGCGAAAAGGCACTGACCGCCACCGCGCTGGTCTTCGCTCTGTTCAAACTGAACCCGGCGCCGTTCTGCCTGCTGGACGAAGTCGATGCGCCGCTGGATGATGCGAATACCGAACGCTATGCCAATCTGGTCAGCGCAATGAGCGAACAGACCCAATTCCTCTTCATTTCGCACAACAAAATCGCCATGCAGATGGCGAAGCAATTGGTCGGCGTTACGATGCAGGAGCAAGGGGTGTCCCGTATCGTGGCCGTGGATATCGATTCGGCGATTCAGCTCGCGGCCGAGGCCGCTTAATTTGGATTTACAGAGGCGCGGCCCCAAAGGCGCGGAATTGATACATGAGTGATTTGCAGATCGGGCTGATCGTCCTGGGTGTCCTGCTCATCCTGATGGTACTGGGCTTCAACTGGTGGCAGGACCGCCGTGTGCGCCACAGGATGCAGGCGCATTTTCCCAGCAATGAGCACGACCCCCTGCTGGGAACCGGCGGTCAGGAAAGCGCGCCCCATGTGCCCCCCGCGCCCGCCGCCCAGCGCCGCGAGCCGGGTTTCAATGGCTCCGCTGCGTCCGCGACGACCGCTGGTGGTGCCGCGGCCGGCGCTGCCGCGTCTCAGCCGGCCGTGGCTGCCCATGCCGATGGCGACGACGGCGAGGAAGCCGATCCAGCCTGCGAAGTCGTGATCGAAGTCACTTTCGCCGAACCGGTGCGCGGCGGCGATCTGCTGCCGGTCACGCAAAGCATGCGCGCGGCGGGCCGCAAGCCCATGCGCGTGTTCGGCCAGACCGAAGAACGACGCCATCGGGCACGCCTGCGCGCTGACGAACATTATGGTTCGCTGCAGATCGCGGTGCTGCTGGCCAATCGCACCGGTCCCCTGACGGCCATCGAATGGTCGCAGGCCTGGGCCCGTGCGCAGGATCTGGGCGAGCGTTTCGACGCCGCCATAGAAGGCCCGGACCAGCAGGCCGTGCTGGAGCAGGCCGCCCGCCTGGACGATACCTGCGCGGCGCTGGATACCCAGGTAGGCCTGACGCTGTTGCTGGGTGGCGCGCAGCCGGCGGCGGAAGTGCTGTCCGTGGCCCGCGACCTGGGCTTTATCCACGACGGCCCGCGCCT
>DATJHN010000384.1:0-14060 GCA_035493915.1 Bordetella sp. | reverse complement strand
TACGCCTTCGCTTCGCCGCCGAACTTCGTCGACAGCACCGTCGTGATCGCCGCCGTCAACGTCGTTTTGCCGTGGTCCACGTGACCGATCGTACCCACGTTCACGTGCGGCTTGGTACGTTCAAACTTGCCTTTTGCCATGGCTGACTCCTGACTGGATGTGCGATTCTGACTAAAGTGAAGACAAATACTTGGTGCCCATGACGCGGATCGAACGCGTGACCTCTCCCTTACCAAGGGAGTGCTCTACCACTGAGCCACATGGGCGATAAAACTGCTGCACTGCCGATGCGCCACCCGGCATACCGGGCCACGCACCTTGAAAACCTGGAGCGGGTGAAGGGAATCGAACCCTCGTCGTAAGCTTGGAAGGCTTCTGCTCTACCATTGAGCTACACCCGCGGCGTACCGTTTCCCATCATCCTGCTCCCCGCTGTCGCACCAGACGCACGCTGTCCGGCCTGCCTTCGCGCAACGAACACCCCCCAGACACTGCAAATCCAGGCCGACTTCGCCTGGATTTTCGTGATGCCGTCGGCAGGCAATATCGCCTGGCGTTCGGGACCTGTATCGGGCATGTACATCGTCACACGCGAATGACTGGCGATCTGGTCAATTCCGGGGCCAAAGACTTGATCCCAGGGCCGACTACTGATCTTTTCCTGACATTGACGCGGTCTCTGGTGGAGGGGATTGGATTCGAACCAATGTAGGCGCAAGGCCAACAGATTTACAGTCTGCCCCCTTTAACCACTCGGGCACCCCTCCAGCGGAGAACTTGAAATTATGGGGACTTTTGGAGTCGGTGTCAAATCGCAGCCCGCAAGAATCGAGCCAGAGGCGCGAGAGGGAGGTCAGCCCGGGCTCGGGGCAGCGCGCTCGTCCAGTTGGCCGGCAACTGCCGCCCGGAAGATGGCGGCGTATTGCGCCGCATCGAAGGCCACCGGATTGGTGCCCGCGGAAGGATCCGCTTGCGCCATACGCCCTACCCGGTCGGCCTCGCGGTCGTCCAGGCCGATGCCGGCCAGGGTATGGGGAATGCCGATGCGGGCCCGTAGTTCCAGGATCCAGGCCTGCACGCCTTCCGCCGATGCCGCCGGCAGGGCCAGGTAGCGTGCGAGTGCCGCCAGCGGCGCGCGGATGGCGTGGGCGTTGGCCTGAACGACATAGGGCATCAGGATCGCATTGAGCGTGCCGTGGTGCGCGTCATACAGGGCGCCCAGGGGATGGGCCAGGGCATGCATCGCGCCCAGGCCTCGCTGGAAGGCGGTCGCGCCCATGCAGGAGGCGACCAGCATGTGATGGCGCGCCGCCAGGTCCGCGCCATCGGCCACCACACGCGGCAGGTGGTGGTGGATCAGGCGCATGCCCTCTAGCGCGATGCCGGCCGCCATCGGATGGTAAACGGGGGAGCAGTAGGCCTCCAGGCAATGGGACAGCGCATCCATGCCAGTGGCGGCCGTCACGCCGGCGGGCAGGCCGGTGGTCAGGCCCGCGTCCAGGATTACGGCGGCCGGCATCATCCGTGGATGGAATATCAGCCGCTTCAGCCTGGCCTGCTCGTCGGTGATAACGGCGACGCGGCCTACTTCGGAACCCGTGCCGGCGGTCGTCGGCACCGCCACGACGGGCGCCATGCCGTCGACTTTTACGCGCTGGTAGTTGTCGTCCGCATCCTCGAAATCCCACAGCGGCCTGTCCTGCCCGGCCATCAGCGCAATGGCTTTGCCAGCGTCCAGCGCGGATCCGCCGCCGAAGGCGATGACGCCGTCGTGCCCGCCACGCCGGAAGGCCTGTACGCCGGCATCGACATTGCGGGCGGTGGGATTGCCCTTGACGTCATGGAAGATGCCGCAGGCCAGGCCGGCTTCATGGCAGGCCGCGGCGGCGCGCTCCAGCATGGGCAGCGCGGCAATGCCGGGATCGGTGACGATAAGCGGCTTGTGCATGCCCAGGCTGGCGCATAGAGCAGGCAGCTCGGCGATGCGTCCCGGGCCCGCCTTGATGGCAGTCGGGTAATTCCAGTTTACGTGGGGCAGTTCCATTGGGTCACCTCTGCTGCAGGGCATTTCGCATTCGGCATTCGGCGTCGCGCGTCAGGCGGAGCGCAGATGGAAGGATTTGGGTTGGGTCAGCTGTTCATAGCCGAGCGTCGACAACGACACGCCGCGGCCGCTGTCCCTGACACCGGTCCAGGCCAGCCCAGGGTCCAGATAGTCGCAGCGATTCATGAAGATGGTTCCGGCCTGCACCCGGGCGCCGATGGCCACCGCGGCATCGCGATCGCGCGTGAAGATGGCGGCGGTCAAACCGTACTTGCTGTCGTTGATCAGCGATACCGCCTGATCGTCGTCATCGACAGGCATGATGCCCACAACCGGTCCGAAGCATTCTTCGCGCATCACTCGCATCGTGTGATCGACACCCGTCAGGACTGCGGGCGCGACGTAGGCGGTATCGTCACGCGCGGCCGGGAAATACGCGGCATCGACAACGTTGCGGGCGCCCTGCTGGACAGCATCGGCTACGGCCTGGCGCACGGCGGCGGCGGCGGACCGGCGCACCACGGGGCCCAGCGTGGTTTCCTGTTCGCGCGGATCGCCCAGCACATAGCGGTTGGTGAGCGCCGTGGCCTGTTCGACGAAACTGTCGTACAGGCGCCGCGCGACATAGATACGCTGTATGCCGCAGCAGGACTGCCCCGCGTTGAAGAATGCGCCGTCCACCAAGGATTCCACCGCGGATTCGATGTCGGCATCGCCGCGGACGTAAGCGGCATCGTTGCCGCCCAGTTCGAGACCGACACCGATGAAGCGGCCGGCCGCGCTTTCTTCCACGGCATGGCCGCCGCGCACGGAACCGGTGAAGGACACGAAGCGTATTTCGGGCGCGCGCACGAGCTGCTGCGTGGTGGCGTGGTCGGCATGCAAGTAGGAAAAAAGCCCATGCGGCAGGCCCGCGTTGACGAAGGCCTGATACAGCAGCTCCGCGCACAAGGGCGTTTGATCGGAATGCTTCAGCACCACCGCGTTGCCCGCCATGAGCGCGGGCACGATGCTGTTGACGGCGGTCAACAGCGGGTAGTTCCACGGCGCGATGGTCAGCGTGACGCCCAGCGGTTCGCGCCGGATGAAACGTTCGCGTTCGCTGCCTGGCATGGCAGCCAGCGGCCGCAGCGCGTCCGGCGCGATGGCGATCATATGCTTTGCCCGTGCGGCGAAGCCGTCGACTTCCGACGGCGCATGCCGTATCGGCCGCCCCATCTGCACGGTGATTGCCTGCGCGTGCTCCTGCCTGGCGGCAATCACCTGATCGACCGCGTGTGTCAACAGGCGCGCGCGCTCGTCGATGCCGGCGTCGCGCCATTGCGTTTGCGCCGCCTGCGCGGCCTGCAGTGTCTGCTGTATCTGCGCTACGTTGGCATAAGGACGGCATACCACTTCGCGGCCGTCGATCGGGCTGATGGTGATGAGTTCGCTTGACATGCCGGACAGCTCCATTGAATCGGGCTGGATGATGCGCGTCTAGATAATCTCGAAATACCGCGCGAGCTCCCAGTCGGTGACGTGGCGGCGGAACATACGTTCTTCCCATTCGCGCGTGGCGGCGAAATGATCGACGAAGGCATCGCCGAACAAGGTGCGTGCCGCCTTGGAATGCTTGAGCCGCTGTGCCGCATCCCACAAAGTAAGCGGCAGCTTCAGCGCGTCGGGGAAACCCTGCACATAAGCGTTGCCCGTTACCGGCGATTCGGCCCGCAGCTGTTGTTCGATACCGTACAGTCCCGATGCGAGCGCGGCGGCCAGCGCCAGATACGGGTTGGCATCGGCCGCGCCGATGCGCAGCTCGACACGTTGCGACTTGTCGCCGCCGGGAATGACGCGCAACGCCGTCGTGCGATTCTCCACGCCCCAGGTGGCATCGAGCGGGGCCCAGAACCCCGGCACCAGGCGCGAATAACTGTTGATCGTCGGCGCGTACAGCGCCATGAATTCCGGAAGATGGCGCTGCAGGCCCGCGACGAAGGCGCTTTGTATCTCGCTCATGCCGTGCGCCTGGCTGGGGTCATGAAAGGCCGACTTGCCGGTGGCCCGTTCGCGCAGCGAAACATGGATGTGCCCGCTCTGCCCGGAATGATGATGCGACCATTTGGCCATGAACGTTGCCATCAGGCCATTCTGCTGTGCCAGCGCTTTAGTAAAGGTCTTGAAGAGAAAGCCCTTGTCTGCCGCCGCCGCGATGCGATCGACAGCGATGGCTGCTTCCACCACGCCTGGACCGGTTTCGGTATGCAGGCCTTCTATTGGCATATCCATGCGTTCGCACATATCGAGCAGCTGGCGATAGAAGTCGCCGTTGACCGTGCTGCGCAGCATCGAATAGCCGAAATTACCCGGTGTCCAGGTCTGCAGGTCGCGATAGCCCTTTTCGCGCACGGATTGCGGCGTTTCCCTGAACATGAAGAATTCGTATTCGAGCGCGGCATAGGCGTCATAGCCCATGTCTTCGGCGCGCTGGATGACACGACGCAGCAGTTGGCGCGGACAGACCTGCGCGGCCGCGCCAGTGAAATCCGCCAGGAACAGCAGCATGTCCTGCCCGGCGGGCCCTTTTTCCAGAGGCAACCTGCGACAGCTTGCCGGGTCCACGCGCATCTGCGCATCGGGATAGGCGGTATGCCAGCCCGTATAACGGCCATTGTCATAGAGCTGGTCGTCGACATCCCAACCAAATACGACATCGCAAAACGCCAGCCCGGACGCCAGCGCGGACAGGAATTTTTCCTTGCGCAGATATTTTCCGAGCATCACGCCATCGATGTCGGAAAGGCCGACCTTGACGTGCGTCAAGGCGCTTGCCTGCACCAGTCGTGCGGCGTCTTCCGCCGTTCTTACCCCTTCTGCTTGCATGGTTCGACCGCCTTTGCGTTGAGTCAAAACCTTTAAGCGTCGGCGGGCGGCATGGCCCGGGCGCGTCCTGCGATTGAGTCTAGACACCTTGGCGCAAGTTTGCAAACATAGCCGCGGCGCAACGGCGATGGACGATCATGTGGCAGGAAGAGCGGTATCAGCGGATAAGAAAAATGCTCGAGGCCTTGCGCAGCGTGTCGACGGATCGCATCGTCGACGAGCTGGGCGTCTCGCGCGAGACAGTGCGCCGTGACCTGATCGCGCTGGAAGCACTTGGCGAACTGCGCCGCGCGCATGGCGGCGCGGTGCTGCAGGATGCCGTGCCGCCCGCGTTCGGACATTCTGTGGACGGCCGCCATCTGCGGACCATCGCGCGCGCCGTGGCGGCCAGGCTGTCGAACGGCCAGACACTCTTCATGGAAGCGGGCAGCATGGCGGTGCAAATGGCGGATGCCTTGGGCGCGCTGCACGACATCACGCTGATCACCAATTCCTTCGAAGCCGCCACCCGCGTATCGATAGGCGAAGATCATGCGGCGCATGGCAACCGGGTGTACGTATTGGGCGGCGTGGTATTGGCGCCCTTGGCGGCGACACAGGGAGATCGCACGATCGCCGAAATCCATCGTTACACGGCAGATACCGCCCTGCTCTTCCCTACCGGCATCGATGCCAGGCATGGAGCGACGCATGAAGACCTGGCGCTCGCGGAACTGGGCCGCGCAATGGCGGCCAATGCTCGCAGCATCATGGCGATCGCCGACGACGCGCGGATCGCCGTCAACGCCCGCGCGTCGTACTGCGCCGCGGATCGCGTGGCGATCCTGGTGACAAACCGCAAATCCGAGGCAAAGGAAGGCTACGACATGCTGGCCGGCGCGGTGGGCGACGTCGTCCTGGCTTGATCGACGCCGCTAGGCCGCTTCGAACCAGCGGGACAGCGTGGCGTGATCGGATGTGGACATCAGGGCCAGCGTCAGCAGCACGCGGGCTTTCTGGGGGTTGAGATTGCCGGCGGCGATAAAGCCGAGGCCATCATCGTCCACCTCGACGTTGCGGCCTACATGGCCGCTGCCGGTGCGCGACGCACGCACCACGGCTACGCCGCGCGCCGCGGCGGAACCCAGCGCGTGCATGGCGTCGGCCGTGGCATTTCCATCGCCGACGCCAGCCAGGACCAGCCCTTGGCACCGGTCCGCCATGAAGTCGATGACGTCTCCCCGCATATCGGCGTGCGCGTATACGATGCCGACGCGCGGCCACAGCGCGGGGTCAGCGAGCGGAGCACTGCGCCATGGCGCATCCGCCAGGACCGTCGTTGGCGGCACGGAGCGATGGAACCAGGGCTGGCCGCCCTGCATGACACCGGCGGTGCCGCGATCGGGCGAGGCGAACGCCGCCAGCCCGGCCGCGCTGATTTTTTGCACGCCGCGTGCTTCGTGGATGGTTTCGTTCATCAACACCAGCGCGCCGCGACCTTGCGCCTGTTCGTGCCCGGCAAGAGCGACGGCGGCATGCAGGTTGGCCGGACCGTCCGCGCCCAGCGCGGTGGCCGGGCGCATGGCACCGGTCAAGACCAGCGGTTTTCCCGGCGGGATAAGCAGATCGAGAAAGTACGCGGTTTCTTCCAGCGTATCGGTACCGTGCGTGACCACGATGCCGTCGATACCCGCGTCTTGCGTCAATGTGCGTATACGCTGGGCCAGCGCGTGCCACACATCATGGCGCATGTCCTGGCTGCCCACATTGGCGATCTGCTCGGGATGGAGTTGGGCGATGTCGGCGAGCCGCGGAACCGCGGCAAGCAATTGGCCGATGCCGAAAGTACCGGCAACGTAACCGACGCCCTGCGCCGGCGCCTGCGCGCCGGCGATGGTGCCTCCAGTCGCCAGGATCGCGACGTTGGGCAGCCGGCCGGCTTCAGGCATTATCGAGTACACCCGAAAGGCCCTGTTTTTCGAGCAGGGAATTGAGATGGTCCCAGCCGTGAAAGTCGATGACGATCTGACCGCGTTCGCGCGCGCCGATCTTCAGGCTGACTCGGGTACCGAGAAGATCCGACAGTGCTTCTTCCAGGCGCGCAACGTCGCGTGAATTGCCGACGCTTTTCTTGCGCTGTACCGGATCGGCTTCCTTCGACGCCTTGGTGACCAGTTTTTCTGCATCGCGCACCGACAGCCGCTTGGCGATGACCTGGTTGGCCAGTTGCACCTGCGTGGCGCCGTCCACGGCCAATAGCGCGCGTGCATGGCCCATGTCGATATCGCCTGCCAGCAGCATGGTCTGCACGGCTGGCGCCAGGTTCAGCAAACGCAGCAGATTGCTGGTGGCGGAACGCGAGCGTCCGATGGACTGTGCCGCTTGCTCATGGGTGAGGCCGAATTCGTCCAGCAGTCGGCGCACGCCATGCGCTTCTTCCAGCGGATTGAGATCTTCGCGCTGGATGTTTTCGATCAGCGCCATGATGGCGGCATTTTCGTCCGGGACCTCGCGTACCAGTACCGGAACTTCTTTCAGTCCAGCCAGCTGGGCCGCGCGGAAGCGGCGTTCGCCCGCGATGATTTCGTACTGGCCTGCCGCGCCATCGATGATGGGCCGCACCAGGATAGGCTGCATGATGCCCTGCGTGCGTATCGATTCGGCCAGCTCGTTCAGCGCACCTTCGTCCATGCGTGTGCGCGGCTGGTATTTGCCGGCACGCATGTTGGTCACCGCCAGGACATTCGGCGGCCCGTCCGCCTTGGGCGCGGATTTACCCAATGTTTCGATGGCGGGCATATCGGCGCCCAGCAAGGCGTCCAGTCCGCGTCCGAGTCCCTTTGGTTTTTTGGTGGCCATAAGAAAAAATTCCCAGCGTGCCTGTCGGGCCGCTCATTCGTGTTGATGCGTACGGTACCAGTAGGTGTACCGGTCGGAGAAATCCAGCGATGCATAAAGCTGCCGCGCGGCCGTATTCGAGTATTCGACCTGCAGGTACGCGGTACGCGCGCCGGCGTCAAACGCGGCATCCATCAACTTGCCCATCATCTGACGCGCGTATCCGCGGCGACGAACGTGTTCGTCCACGACCACATCGAAGATACCCGCCACATCGCCGTCCACTACCGCCATGCCGGCCGCTACATATCGGCCGGTTTCATCACATGCCGAAAGTTTGATGGACGGCACGGCGATGCCGGCGAGCCGATGTTGGTGTTCGACGATATGTTCGGAAGCGTAGGCGCGCAACTGACCCGTGATGTCGGCAAAACGGCCGGCGTCTGCTTCTTCGTATCGTAGCGTGGCTTGGGCCGATGCGGGTCGGCTCGTGCGCATGGACACGGCCATGACGCATGTTTCGTCAAAACGGCGAAAGCCGCGCGAGTCGAGTTGCCCATCCAGTTCGAAATCCGGGCCGGTAGAGGTAAGGCGAAAAATCAAAGGTAATTTCGCGCGCGCATAAAGCGCTTGGCAAAATTCCAGTTTCTCGGTCAGGTCGCGGTGCGGCGATGCGATGACATTGATGCTGCGCGCGCGTTTGGCCTTGGCGGGAGCCCACCGCACCAGCCAGCCGTCGTAGAGCATTTGCTCGCGCACGACCGTGGCGTTCAGGGCGGCCTCTTCCATGCGGACCGCAACCTTATCGACGGCGAGATCGTGCATGGCGCTCAATCCGCCAACGCCTTGATGCGCTCTATCATCTCGGCGCCGAACGATATATACGCTTGCGCGCCGCGCGATGCGCGGTCATAGACGACACCCGGCATACCGTAGCTGGGCGCTTCCGCCAGCCGTACGTTGCGCGGCACCACGGTCTCGAACACCTTATCGCCGAAGTGCGCTTCCAGCTGCGCCGAGACCTGCTGCTGCAAGGTCATGCGCGGATCGAACATGACACGCAGCAATCCAATGACGCGCAGTTGCGGGTTGATATTGCGATGCACGCGCTTGATGGTGTTGACCAGGTCCGACAGCCCCTCGAGCGCGAAGTATTCGCACTGCATGGGGATGATGACTCCGTGCGCGGCCGCCAGACCGTTCAAGGTAAGCAGGGACAGCGCGGGTGGGCAATCAATAAGGATGAAGTCGTATTCGTGAGCAACGGTGTCGAGCGCGTTCTTCAGTTGGCGTTCGCGCTCTTCCATCTGGACCAGGTCGATTTCAGCGCCGGCCAGTTCGCGATTGGCGGGTAGCACGTCATAACCGCCGACCTCGGAACGCACGCGCGCGGTGGCAATCGTGGTGTCGCCAATCAGGACTTCGTACAGATTGGATTGCAGGCTGGCCTTGTCTATGCCGCTGCCCATCGTGGCATTGCCTTGGGGATCCAGGTCCACCAGCAGGACGCGCTTGTCGTGCGTGGCCAGGCCCGCCGCCAGATTGATGGCGGTAGTCGTCTTGCCGACACCGCCCTTTTGGTTCGCGATGCAGAAGACGCGGGCAGTCATGCTGGGCTCAGTTTGATTCATGGATTTCCTTGACTACGTGCGCCGTCGCGGCGCATCCAGATCAGGCATCGTTGCGCGTCGAGTTCGGGGACAGAGACAGGATCGATGCGGACCACGCGCCAGTCTCCCGCGGCATGCAACCGCGCGATTTCGTCGTCCGGGACTTTTCCTTTCAGGGCCAGCAGGGTACCACCGGGGGCTACGTGCTGTCCCGCCAGATTGGCGAAGTCGTCCAGCGCGGCAAAGGCGCGCGAGGTGACAACATCGCAGCCGGCGGGTGGCAATTGTTCGACGCGGCTATGCAGGGTAGCCAGATTGGGCAGGGCCAGCGCGCCGGAGACCTGGCGGATGAAGGCGGTCTTTTTTTCCACCGCGTCGATGCAGGTGATCTGCCAATCGGGCCGCATGATGGCCAGGATGACGCCAGGCAGGCCGGCACCCGCACCGATGTCGTACAGGCGTCCGCCGGCGGGCATTTCGTCGTCCAGGGGGCGCACCACGGCCAGGCTGTCGAAGATATGCTGGACCAGCATCTGCCCGGGGTCGCGTATGGCCGTCAGGTTGTAGGTACGGTTCCACCGCTGCAGCAGCTGCAGATAGCCCAGCAGCTTGCGCAGCTGCTCATCCGTAAAGGCCAGGCCCAACGCGGCGCAGGCTTGTTCCAGCCTGGCGTTGTCGGCACCTTGCGTGAGTGCCGGTGCGGGGGTCATGCGGCGCGCTTGCGCGAGCCGTAGTGCAGGCGCTTGAGATGTATGAGCAGCAGGGAAATGGCCGCCGGCGTTATTCCGGAGATCCGTGCGGCCTGTCCTATGGTTTCGGGACGATGCGTTTTTAGCTTTTGCCGTACTTCGAATGAGAGGCTCAGCACGGCGTCATAGTCCAGATCGTCGGGCAGGCGCTGCGATTCGTGCGCCACGTGCTTTTGCACTTCGTCCTGCTGGCGGGCGATGTAGCCGGCGTATTTGACCTGGATTTCGACTTGCTGGGCCGCATCTTGCGCGGCCAGGCCGGGGCCGGCCAGCAGCGTGCCATCCGGTAGCGCGGTCTGCATCAGGGTCTTGTACGTGACATTGGGCCGCTTCAGCAGGTCTGATAGTGAGTACTCACGTTCAATCTGCTGGCCCAGCAAGGTTTCCGCGACTTCGCTTGGCAGATTGCGCGGGGTGACCCAGGTAGAGCGCAGGCGTTGTACTTCGGCATCGACGGATTCGCGTTTGCGCTCGAATGCTTCCCAGCGGGCATCGTCGACCAGACCGAGTTTGCGGCCGATTACGGTCAGGCGCATGTCGGCGTTGTCTTCGCGCAAACTAAGGCGATACTCGGCCCTGGACGTGAACATGCGATACGGTTCGGTGACGCCGCGAGTGATGAGATCGTCGACCAGGACGCCCAGGTAGGCCTCGTCGCGCCGGGGTGTCCAAGCTTCTTTGCCGAGCGCGTCCAGGGCAGCGTTAAGGCCGGCCAGCAGGCCTTGCGCGGCGGCTTCTTCGTAGCCGGTGGTGCCGTTGATCTGGCCGGCAAAATAAAGGCCGGCGATGGCGCGGGTTTCGAGCGTGGATTTGAGGCCGCGGGGATCGAAGTAGTCATACTCGATGGCGTAACCGGGGCGCAGGATGTGCGCGTTTTCCAGACCGGGCAAGGAGTGGATCAGGTCCAGCTGGACGTCGAACGGAAGGCTGGTGGATACGCCGTTGGGGTAGACCTCGTGTGTATCCAGTCCCTCGGGTTCAAGGAAGACCTGGTGCGACGATTTGTCCGCGAAGCGGTGGATTTTGTCTTCGATGGACGGACAATACCGGGGACCGATGCCTTCGATGACTCCGCTGTACATGGGGGAGCGATCGAGGTTGCCGCGGATGATGTCGTGGGTGCGTGCGTTGGTGTGAGTGATCCAGCAAGGGAGCTGGCGCGGGTGCATGGCCGCGGTGCCCATGAAGGAGAAGACCGGAACGGGGTCTAGATCGCCGGGTTGTTCTTCGAGGACGCTGTAGTTGATGGTGCGACCATCTATGCGCGGGGGGGTGCCGGTTTTGAGGCGACCTTGGGGAAGCTTGAGTTCTTTCAGGCGTTGGCCCAGGGAGGTCGCGGGGGGATCTCCGGCGCGTCCGGCGGAATAATTTTGAAGGCCTACGTGGATGAGGCCGTTCAGGAAGGTGCCTGCGGTTAAAACGACTTTGCGGGCGCGGAATTTGAGGCCGATTTGGGTAACCGCGCCTACTACTCGGTCCCCTTCTACCATGAGGTCGTCGACGGCTTGCTGGAAGAGCCACAGGTTGGGCTGATTTTCCAGGCGGGTGCGGATAGCCTTGCGGTAGAGGACGCGGTCGGCTTGGGCGCGAGTGGCGCGGACGGCCGGGCCTTTGGAGCCGTTCAAAATACGAAACTGAATTCCTGCTTCGTCCGTGGCGAGTGCCATGGCGCCGCCCAGGGCATCGATTTCCTTTACCAAGTGGCCTTTGCCTATGCCTCCGATGGAGGGGTTGCAGGACATTTGGCCTAAAGTCTCGATGTTGTGGGTCAGCAGCAGCGTCTTTGCGCCGATGCGGGCCGACGCCAGGGCAGCTTCCGTGCCGGCATGGCCGCCGCCCACAACTATGACGTCGAACTCGCGGGGGTAATCCATGGTGCTTTTTGGGGGAGAAAGAGCGTTGATTTGCAATTATAGAGGCTCTGATTCTGGGCGGTGTTTCACGTGAAACAGGGCCGGATTGTGTTGTAAATGGGCATGTCGCGCTGCGGGTGTTTCACGTGGAACATTGTTGCTGGGGGGATGGTGCCAAGCTACGGATTTGTGCGCGGCGACTGCCATAGGGTGAGTCGACTTTGAAGGGGTGGAGGGTCGGTTTCAGAATTTGTAGGTAGTGAGATACATGAGGCGACTATCGATTTCTTAGGTGTATGAAGGTGGGGGTGCTCGTTATCGGCAGTTGAGTGTCTGTTTTGAATTGGTTGCTGTCGGGGGGTGTATTGTTAGGGCCGTCCGGCGGGGGTGATGGTTGTCGGGGCCAGCCCGGTCGGTCGGTCCGGCGCGCGCTAATCTCGTCCGGCGGCCGTTGGATACTTGAGTTCTTCTTTAGGGCGCCCGCGGCACGCCTCCCTTCGATTCCGCTTGCTCGGCCTCCGACGGGCTGACCCCGACAACCATCAGCCCTGCCGTACTCCGGTGTCTTGTATTCACAGGCGCTGGGGCGGACTGGGTTCTTGCGCTTCGTGGATCGGAGGTTTCTGGGGCCGAATATCTTGGCTGGCCCGCTTCTTTTGACCCTCCGCGGGTCAAAAGAAGCTTACGCGTTTGGGTTGGTCAGCGGTTCTTTTGATTGGGAGGGTAGTTGGACTATCTTTGGTTGCCCGTTTACTGATTCACTGTCGCGGGACGGCGGTCGGATCACGTCGACAGCGGGTAGTGGGCGGTGCCGATGTCGTGCCTACCAGGGTTGCTTGGTCTTTCTCCTGCGAGGGATTCCCGGCTTACCGTGAGGGGATGCACCGCAAGGTCGTTCATCGGAGGAGCTGGCGGAACACGCCACTTCCAAGCGGCTGATCCGGGGTGGATGGGCAACAAGATCAATGTTCCACGTGGAACATCTACCTAGCCCCCGACCGGGGAAGAGCTGGCGCCTATCTGGCCCTATGCACGGCCATGGCGTCTGTGAAAGCACAGAGCGATGTGCTGGGCTGTTCTTTGGGACATAGCTGGCAGCGTGTCCACTACTTATCACTAAAGCCAGTGCGCCAGAAATGGGATAGTTCTGACGAGCGAACGTCACGCGACGAAGTGATGGTCTCCCATCGCTTGGTGTATGAGCATAGAGGCTCAGCGACACACGTAGCCAATCAGCCCGGCCTATTACAAACACTTAGCTCATCCATAACCAGGAACACGTTCCGAGCTACATTCACGTCCGTACTCAATGGCGATTTCGATTCTCGTTGGCAACCGCAGTGACTATCTGCCGGATAGACATGTCGGCTTGGCTGCTGAGCATTTCGCACCTGAACCGTATCGGGCCTGAGCAGCAGTGCCGATGTGGTCGGCTGTTTCACGTGGAACCAAGACACCGCTTATGGTCTAGGACATCGGCAGTACGTTCCGAGCTCCGTATCAGCTCAACAATGTCGAGAGATGGGTATACCGACCGAATTTCGTGTTGGGGATATTTCCATTGAGCAGGAGCTCTGTCGGAGGAGATGGCGACGCGTCGGGAATGGTGAATCGATGCTCATCGCTAATAGCTATCCACAGGCGTACTCACAGGCCTCGTGAAAGGCGGCGTCAGGAATTGGATCTGGGGATAGTTCTGTGAACAACCGGGTGTGGGGCAGATATCCGGACAAGCCTTTGGCAACAGTGTTGCGGTAGTCGCGTGAGAAAACTACAAAAAAGGCAGGAATTGGTGATTCGGGGGACCCGGACTGTGTAAAAACTACCGGGACAGCGGCCTCGGAGCGGTAAATGGAGATGTGCGACGAGTTGAGCTGAAAGTCAGCACGAGTGTGCATAACTTCGCAATGCGAGCGATGTGAAAGGAAGGGGAGCGGGGAAAAATGGGGACTGTCGTCGCGTCAGGGAAAGATATCCCAGAGTTGTCCACAGGTTTATCCAGGAACGAAAAATACAGCGCCCCAGGTGCCTGGGATGGCAGCTGGGGCGATAAAGGCCAGACGGAGCCGGCGCCGCATGTGCGGCTGGAATAAGCTGTATGAGTGAGGCTTAGAGCGGACGG
>DATJHN010000383.1:0-2900 GCA_035493915.1 Bordetella sp. | reverse complement strand
CCGGTGCTGATGCCGGTCATCACCAAGGCCGGCATCGATCCCGTGTATTTCGGCGTGATGTTCGTCATGGTGGGCTGCGTTGGGCTGCTGACGCCACCGGTCGGCACCGTGCTGAACGTGGTCGCCGGTGTCGCGCGCATTCGCATGGAAACGATGATCCGCGGCGCCTGGCGCTATGTCGTTGCCTATACCTTGCTGCTTGTCGTGATGGTCATCTTTCCGGAATTGATCACAGTACCAGCGAAGTGGATTCACTAACCCTCAGGAGACCCACCATGTTCATCACAATGAAGAAACTGGCCATCGCGCTGGCCGCCGTTTCGGTCTGCGCCGTGGCGGGCCTGGCGCAGGCCCAGGAAGTAAAAACGCGCATCATCCGCTTCGGCTACGGCCTGAACGAAGAGAGCGTGCAGGGCCGCGCCGCGCGCCAACTGGCCGAGGAACTGGGCAAGATCAGCGGCGGCAAGCTGAAGATGCGCACCTACGGCTCGGCCAACCTGGGATCGGACGAACAGATGCAGGCGGCGCTGGTCGGCGGCGCGCAGGAAATGATGGTGGGTTCCACCGCGCCGCTGGCGACCATGGTCAAGGAGTTCGGCGTCTTCGATCTGCCCTTCCTGTTCAACGATGAAAGGGAAGCAGACGCGGTGCTCGACGGCGCCTTCGGCGAAAAGCTGCTCAAGATGCTGGACGCCAAGGGCCTGGTCGGCCTGGTGTATTGGGAAAACGGCTTCCGCAACGTGACGAATTCCAAGCATCCCATCGCCAAGGCGGAAGACATGCAGGGCATCAAGCTGCGTGTGATGCAGAACCAGATCGCGCTGGGCGTCTTCGGCGCGCTGGGTGCCAATGCCGTGCCGATGCCGTTCTCGGAACTGTTCACCGCCCTGGAAACGCGCACCGTCGACGGCCAGGAAAATCCCGTTACCACCATACAAAGCAGCAAGTTCTACGAAGTGCAGCCCTATCTGAGCCTGACGCGCCACGTCTATACGCCCTGGGTGGTGCTGGCGTCGAAGAAGTGGTGGGACACGCTGTCGCCCGACGAGCAAAAGCTGATCCGCCAGGCGGCCGCGTCGTCGCGCGATTTCGAACGCAAGGACAGCCGCGCCGACTCGAACAAGGCGATGACCGTGTTGAAAGATTCCGGCATGAAAATCAACGCCGTGTCGCCTGAGGAACTGCAGCGCCTGCGCGAGAAGGCCCAGCCCGTGGTCGACAAGTACACGCAGGACCTTGGACCGGATCTGGTCAAGCAATTGCAGGATGAGATCAACAAGGTCCGCAAAGGCTGATACCCAATCGCACCGGAAGAATGCCTTCCGGTGCGATCCGGGGCTGGGCTCCTGATACACCGATACGAGAAACACCATGTCCAACGCTCCCCGCCGCCTGCGCAGCCAGAAATGGTTTGACGATCCTTCGCACGCCGACATGACCGCCATCTATGTCGAGCGCTATCTGAACTACGGCCTGACGCGCGCCGAACTGCAATCGGGGCGGCCGATCATCGGCATCGCCCAGACAGGCAGCGACCTGGCGCCCTGCAACCGCCATCACCTGGAACTGGCGCAGCGCACCAAGGCCGCCATCCGCGATGCCGGCGGCATTCCGATGGAGTTTCCCGTGCATCCGCTGGCGGAGCAGGGGCGCCGCCCGACCGCGGCGCTGGACCGCAACCTGGCCTATCTTGGGCTGGTGGAGATCCTGCACGGCTATCCCCTGGACGGCGTGGTGCTGACCACCGGCTGCGACAAGACCACGCCGGCCTGCCTGATGGCTGCCGCCACCGTGGATATTCCCGCCATCGTGCTGTCGGGCGGCCCGATGCTGGACGGCTGGCACGAAGGCAAACGTGTCGGGTCGGGCACCGTCATCTGGCACGCCCGCAACCTGATGGCCGCCGGCAAGATCGACTACGAGGGCTTCATGACGCTGGCAACCGCATCGTCGCCATCGGTGGGTCACTGCAACACCATGGGCACCGCGCTGTCCATGAACTCACTGGCCGAAGCCCTGGGCATGTCGCTGCCCACCTGCGCCAGCATTCCCGCGCCCTACCGCGAACGCGGCCAGATGGCCTATGCCACGGGCCTGCGCATCGTCGAGATGGTGCGTCAGGACGTGCGGCCTTCGCACATCATGACGCGCCGCGCCTTCGAGAACGCCATCGTCGTGGCCTCCGCGCTGGGCGCGTCCACCAATTGTCCGCCGCATCTGATCGCCATCGCGCGCCATATGGGCGTGGACCTGTCGCTGGACGATTGGCAGCGCTTGGGCGAAGACGTGCCCCTGCTGGCCAATTGCGTGCCGGCGGGCGAGTACCTGGGCGAGAACTTCCACCGCGCGGGCGGAGTGCCCGCCGTGCAGCACGAGCTGCTGGCGGCCGGTCGCCTGCATGGCGACTGCCTGACGGTGTCCGGCAAGACGGTGGCCGAGATCGCCTCGCCCACCACCGATCGCGACGTGATCCGCGGCTGCGACGCGCCGCTGAAGCAACGCGCCGGCTTTATCGTGCTGTCGGGCAATTTCTTCGATAGCGCGATCATGAAAATGTCCGTCGTGGGCGAGGACTTTCGCAAGGCCTACTTGTCCGAACCCGGCGACGAAAACGCCTTCGAGGCGCGCGCCATCGTGTTCGACGGCCCGGAGGACTATCATGCCCGCATCGACGACCCGGACTTGCGCATCGACGAACACTGCATCCTGGTTATCCGCGGCGCGGGTCCGATCGGCTATCCCGGCGGCGCGGAAGTGGACAACATGGCGCCACCCGCCAGCCTGATCCGCCAGGGTATCGATTCCTTGCCTTGCATGGGTGACGGCCGCCAGAGCGGCACGTCGGCCAGTCCTTCGATTCTGAACATGTCGCCCGAGGCGGCGGCGGGCGGTGGGCTGGC
>DATJHN010000382.1:0-2147 GCA_035493915.1 Bordetella sp. | reverse complement strand
GATTTCGGCAGCGCGCCGATCCTGGCCCATCTGCCAGGCGGCAAGGATGTGATTGTCGCCGCGCAGAAGTCGGGCGCGGTCTGGGCGGTCGATCCTGACCGTCGCGGCAGGGTTGTCTGGCATTATCAAGCCGCGCCCAAGGCCGCCGGTGAATTCGGCGCTATCGTCTGGGGCCAGGCGCGCGACAACCGGAATGTCTATGTGCCGGTTTCCAATATCCAGGACCCGCCCAATGCCGGCGGGCTGTATGCTCTTTCGCTCGCAACCGGTAAGCGTGTCTGGTATGCGCCGCCCGCGCCGCTTGCGTGCGCGTCCGGTCCTGGCTGCACCGCGGCACAGGCCTCCGCGCCCAGCGTGATCGACGGCGTGGTGTTTGCGGGCTCCGCCGATGGCATGCTGCGCGCCTATTCCACGCACGATGGCAAAGTGATCTGGAGCGACGACACCAATGGTGCATTCGACACCATCAATGGCGTCAAGGCGCATGGCGGCTCTCTGATCGGGCCGGGACCCGCCATCGCCGGCGGCATGCTGTATGTGAACTCCGGTTACGGCTCCCATCAGGGCCGTGGCGGCAACGTGCTGTTGGCCTTCGGACTGGATTGACGCTGGTTCCGGCCGGACCCAGAACCGGACGCCCTGCGTTATCGCCGGGCAAGTCCGAGACATTGCGATGCTGACGGGACAGAAGGCGCTGGTAACCGGTGCCAATACGGGAATCGGAAAAGCGATCGCCGTCGCACTGGGCAAGGCCGGCGCCGATGTGGCGGTGAACTATCTGCATGGCGACAAGGCGGCTGCGACCACCGTGGGGGAAATCCGCCAGGCCGGCGTCAAGTCGTTTGCGCATCGCGCCGATGTCGGTTCGGAATCCGAAGTTGTCTCCATGTTCGAGCGCGTCGTGCAGGAATTCGGTACGATAGACATATTGGTGGCCAACGCCGGCATCCAGATGGACGCGGCTTTTGCCGACATGTCCCTGGCGCAATGGGACACGGTGCTGAAGGTCAATCTGACGGGACAGTTTCTGTGTGCGCGCGCCGCGGTGCGTGAATTCCTGCGCCGCGGCGTCAACAGCCACGTCTCGCGCGCCGCTGGCAAGATCATCTGTATCAGCTCGGTGCACCAGGTGATCCCCTGGGCCGGGCATGTGAACTATGCCGCGTCCAAGGGCGGGGTGAAGCTGATGATGGAGAGTCTCGCCCAGGAAGTGGCGCCGCAGCGCATCCGGGTCAACGCCATCGCGCCGGGCGCCATCCGCACCGGCATCAACACGGAGGCGTGGGAGACGGAGGCGGCGATGGGAAGGCTGCTCAAGCTCATTCCCTATGGGCGCATCGGCGAGCCGGACGATATCGGCAAGGCCGCGGTTTGGCTCGCTTCCGATGATTCCGACTATGTCATCGGCGCCACCCTGTTCGTGGATGGCGGCATGACGCTTTATCCGGAATTCGCCTCAGGTGGTTGATCAGTTCGGTTGATCACTCGCCGTAGGCGATGCGCCAGATGCGGCCCTTGGTGGAATCGGCCACATACAGCGCGCCATCGGGTCCCACCGCCAGCCCCAGCGGCCGATAGGCGGCGCGCTTGGTGTTCTTATCGTCGGGCGAGGGTCCAGCAAATCCGTCGACAAACACTGCTGGCGTTCCCGCGCGCGGACTGAACGGAACAAAGACGATGTCATAGCCCGCATGAGCGGCGTCACCCTCGCCACCATGCATGGCGACAAAGGCGCCGCCCTGGTAGCGGGCCGGGAATTTTCGGCCGCTATAAAAAGCCAGGTCGAGCACCGCGGGGCGCTGGGGCTGAAACGTCGCCACGGGCTTGTCGCCTTCGGTCGTGACCTTGCCGTCGCCGCCATATTCGGGCGCCAGCAGCCTCAGCTTGCGCGCGCCGTCATAATAGCTGTAGGGCCAGCCGAAATCGGTGCCCTTCACCATCCGGTGCATCTCATCGCCGATGGCGTCATCGTCGCTGGCGCTCACCACGTTGGGGAAGGCATTGTGGGTGCCGTCGCGGCCGTGCATCGCGCCATAGAGGGCGTCATTGCCGCGCCAGTCCATGGCCGACATGTTGCGGATGCCGGTGGCATAATGTTCGCCATCAGCAAAAGTCTGACCCGTTTTCGTATCGCTGAAGCGCCAGAC
>DATJHN010000381.1:0-4091 GCA_035493915.1 Bordetella sp. | reverse complement strand
GCGCCGACCAGTGCGATGGCGCGCGGCGCGAGCAGGGCCTGGCCCAGCGAAGGTAAAGAGTTGGAAGGCATGACGGGGAACCGGATGTTGTTCAGTTGATCGGACGGTCCGCCGCCAGCGCCAGGTCGCTCACGCCGCAGGAATCCAGCCGCCAGACGGCTTCGCGCAATTGGCGGGTGCGATCCGCGCCCAGTACGGGTCCCGCGAGTTCGTCGAACTTGTCGTTCAATTCCGCATCCGACAACGGTGCTTCGGGGTCGCCCCGACGATAGGGCGCGAAGTGTTCGTGCCGTATGCCGTCGTCGGTGACGATGGCGACGCGTGCCGCGCGCATCGACGGAAAGCCCGCCGTCAGTTCCGGGTCCTCGATTACCGTCACCTTGCGCATCAGCGCTCGCGTATCGGCGTTTTCCATCGCGTCCGGTTCGAATGCCGCCAGCCGCACCGAGCCCTGGCGCATCGCATGCGCCAGCACATAGGACAGGCTGAACCTGGCTTCGAATGCCGTGGATGGATCGGTGTTGCCGGCGACGTCCAGCGCCGCGCGATAGGTCCGGACTTCGATGGAGCGGACGCGCTCGGGCCGCACGCCTTGATCGCGCAGCGCCAGTGCGGCATCGATGGCGGCGAAGGTATGGCCGCAGCAGCCATGATTCTTCTGCGTCATCTGCATGATGTTGTAGCGCTCGCCCAGGCCGTCCAGCACGTTGTCCCAGCGTACGTTGCGCGCCAGTGCCGCGCCGAAACCGACCTCGCCTTCCAGGATGTCCGGTACGCCGGTCACGCCGTGCGCGGCGCCTTGTCCCGCGCGCACACCCACCGCCGCCGCATGGCCCGCGTGCAGGGCTTTGCTCATGGCATCGGAACGAAAGGCCTGCTGCAATGCGGCCGCCATGGTGGCGGACGTGGCGATGGCGTGTCCCATGATGGCGCTCTGCCCGGGCGCCGCCAGCGCGGCCGCGGCTGCCGCCGCGCCCAGCGATCCCACCGTGCCGGTAGTGTGGAAATAGCGGTAATGGGACGGCTGCATCGCCGCGGCGATGCGCGTGGAGATTTCGTATCCCACCACGACCGCATTGAGCAGATCGCGCCCGCTGGCGCGCTGGTGCTCCGCCATGGCCAGGGCCGCGGCAATCACCGGGCAGCCCGGGTGGTAGGCTCCGTCACGGAAAATATCGTCGAACTCGGGTGCGTGCGACGCGCTGCCGTTGATCCACGCTGCGGTGGCCGGAAAGGCCGTCGTGCCGTTGCCCGGCAGGCTGGATCGGCCCAGGCCCAGTTCTTCCGCGTTCGCGGCCAGCAGTTCGCGGCAGGGCGAGATGCGCGTTCCCGGATAGAGCGCGGATAACCAGTCCAGGACCGCGCGCTTGGCGTAATGCAGGACCTCGTCGGGAAGGCGGGCGACGGTGTCGCGCGCCCCATAGGCGGACAGCGATTCGAGCAGCATGGGCGTCTCCGGCTTATTGCGGCGCGGTAGCGCGCCGCTTTCGTATAGCTCCCACTCTAGCCCGCGGCGAGCCGGTCCGGTTTGAAAAAAAAGCAAGCGACCGATGACCGATCCGGCATGCGGCGGTACCTGGGCGGTGCCGGCCGCAATGCGCCGATCGGCCGCTTATTCACCAAACGGAGGCACCCGCCGAACGGGCCTTGCCGCGCGGCAAGACCGGCATCAGGGTTGGATTCACGCCTCTTCAGGGCGCAAGACCGCCAGCAGATCGGCCATCAGCGGATTCATGCCCGCGGCATCGCGCACGCACATGAAGAAATGCCGTTCCGCCCAGGCGTCGTCCAGGGTCAACAGCACCAGGTTCATCTCGCCCAGGTAGTTGTGGGCGATGCCTTCGGGGACCACGGCGATTCCCAATCCTTCCCGGATCATGCGGCAGCGTGTCTCGAAATTCGACACCTGCAGCTTGACCTTGGGCGGTCGCGACAGGGTCTGCCCCGCGTAGTCCAGGAACTGGTCCAGCGAATGGCGCGGGAAATAGCCCAGCAGGTCGTAATCCAGCGCTTCTTCCAGGCGCAGTGAAGCGCGG
Source organism: Bordetella sp. (assembly GCA_035493915.1). GTDB lineage: Bacteria > Pseudomonadota > Gammaproteobacteria > Burkholderiales > Burkholderiaceae_B > Bordetella_C. The sequence goes on along the minus strand of DATJHN010000381.1, from coordinate 2,055 downwards.
GCGGCCAGCGGATGCCCGCGCGGCACCACCAGTCCTACCCGGTCACGGCGGAAGGGAAACGACGATACGCCCGGCGCCGGACGTTCGGCGTGGTAGATGCCGATATCGACCGTGCCGTCGGCGACCATGCGCGGAATATCGTAGCTATGGGCTTCCAGCAGGTCGACGGCGACGTCCTGGCGGCCGTCCAGGAACCGCGCCATGGGCGCGGGCAGGAACTGCAGCAGCGTGGAGGGATTGGCCGCCAGCCGGATCTTGGCCTGGCCGTCGGTGGAATAGCTGTCGATCGCCTGTTCCGCCAGCTGGACACTGCGCAGAATCGCCTTGGCGCTCTGGTAGAGCAGTACGCCGGCGGGAGTGGGTTCCACACCGCGCCCGTGGCGATGCAGCAGCGTGCGCTGGAGATGGCGCTCGAGTTCGGCGATGCGCCGGCTGGCGGCCGAGGTGACGACGTTTTCGCGTTCGGCCGCCTTGGAAAGGCTTTTTTCCTCGACGGCGGCGACGAAGATTTCAAGCGCGGGGACGTCGAGCTTTTTCATAGTCGACGGCCCCTTGCGTGCGTCAGCGCTTGGTGGTCGCGCTCGCGGTCTCGGTGCGCAGCTTGCGCGTGATGTACCACTGCTGCAGGATCGACAGGGTATTGTTGACGCACCAGTACAGCACCAGGCCGGCGGGGAACATGAACATCATGCCGCCGAACACCAGGGGCATGATCATCATGACCTTTGCCTGCACGGGATCCGGCGGCGTCGGGTTCAACCTGATCTGCAGGAACATGGTGGCCATCATGACGGCCGGCAGGATGAAGTAAGGATCATGCACGGACAGGTCGTGCACCCAGCCCAGCCACGGCGCGCCGCGCATTTCCACGCTGGCCAGCAGCACCCAGTACAACGAGATGAACACGGGGATCTGCACCACCATGGGCAGGCAGCCACCCAGCGGATTGATCTTCTCGGTGCGGTACATCTCCATCATGGCGGCGTTCAGCTTCTGCTTGTCGTCGCCGAACTTTTCCTTGAGCGCCTGCAGACGCGGCGTGACCTGCTTCATGCGGGCCATGGAGCGATAGCTGGTCGCCGCCAGCGGATAGAACAGCAGCTTGATCAGCACCGTCAGCGCGACGATGGTCCAGCCCCAATTGCCCAGGATGGAGTGCAGCCAGGTCATCAGGGAGAACAGCGGCTTGGCGATGATGGTCAGCCAGCCGTAGTCGACCACCAGTTCCAGCCCCGGCGCCAGCGCGGCCATGGCCTTCTGGTCCTGCGGGCCTACCCACAGATGGGCATCGACGCTGGCCGATGCGCCGGGCGCTATTTCGCCCACGCCTTCGATGGTGCGCGCCGCGTACAGGTTGTCCCGCACCTGCAGCAGTTCGTTCGAGCGCGCCTTGCCCTGCGGGGGGATCCAGGCCGTGGCGAAGTAGTGCTGCACCACCGCGATCCAGCCGTTGTCGGCCTGCTTTACGTAGCTGGCCTTTTTCTTTTCGATATCCGAGAACGTCGCCTTCTGGAACTTGTCCTGGTCCGAATAGACCGCCATGCCGGTGAAGGTGTGATAGAAGCTGGACGTGTCCGGCGGGTTGTTGCCGTCGCGCTGCAATTGCAGGTACAGCGACGGGCGTTCCGGATTGGCGCTGGTGTTCGTCATGTCGTGGCGAACATCGATGTCATAGCGGCCGCGGTGCAGGGTGTAGGTCTTGGTGACCTTCATGCCGCCCGATTCGGCCTCGAACACGACCGACAGCGTATCGCCCGTCATGCTGCGTTCCGAGGACACCATGCGGAAAGGCGTCTGGTGCGTCGGGAACCCGGGCTGGCCGGCCGCGCCGACCACGCCCGACTGCGCCACGTAGTGCAGATCGGGGGTGTCGTCCAGCAGCACGGTGGGCTGGTCGCCCCGCGCTGCGTCCGGGTACTTCAGCAGCACTGCCTGCACCAGTTGCGCACCGGAGGTGTCGAAGGTCAGGCGCAGCACGTCGGTGGTAACGACGATCTTCTGGGAGTCGGCCTGGGCCTTGGCCGCCGCGGCAGGTACGCCGCCGGGCGCGGCGCT
>DATJHN010000380.1:0-3708 GCA_035493915.1 Bordetella sp. | reverse complement strand
GGAACTGATCGCCGAACTCAAGAACGAGTACACGGTGGTTATCGTCACGCACAACATGCAACAGGCGGCGCGCTGCTCTGACTACACGGCGTATATGTACCTGGGCGAACTGATGGAATTCGGCGAAACCGACCAGATCTTTGTCAAGCCGAAGCGCAAGGAAACGGAAGACTACATCACCGGCCGTTTCGGCTGATTCGGGTTTTCATTCCATGCCGCAACGGGCCGCGAGAGCGGCCCGTTGGCATTTGGTTCACGCGTCGGCGGGTGCGCTACCGCTCCCGGTAGGCTCGCGCTCTTCATTCGTCACCGCGCAATGGCCGTTCGAGAATTCCACGCGGAAGGTGGGGAAACAAGAGGGCGTGGGCAGGCACCGTACCAGAATTGGTTCATCGCTATACAATTTGCACACTACCCGGGCGACGACATCGGCCATGGTGCGGTGCTCGCGGAGCCCCGGGGGGACCGATAAGGGACAGGAGTTTCGGGGATGCGCTGGCGCTACGAAGACATAGGAAAACGGGTAAAGGCCTTTCGCATGGCGTCGGGCCTGAGTGCCGACGAAGTCGCGCTGAAGATCGGTATCTCGCGCACGGCGCTGTATCGCGTGGAAAAGGGCGAGATCGCCAAGGTCGACACGCTGGAGCGGTTGTCGGACCTGCTGGAAGTATCCATGCCGACCCTGTTGGGCGTAGGCATTGAATACATGGCGTCGGCCGTCAGCTACTTCGAACGCACCCGCCAGCTGGAGGAAAGCGCCGACCAGATCATCGTGCTGGCCGGTCCGGTTTCATTCCTGCTGGCATCCGACGAATTCGACGGCAACCTGGAACAGGTGCTGCGCGAGAGCGTTCCGGAAGACGCGCCGCGCCGCAAGCGCACGCTGGCCGATATCGACCTGATCATGGAGGTCCTGCGCGAGCGTAAGCGTGCCTATATGCGCCGCCGCCCCAGCATCGTCAACCTGATCTCCGCCGAACAGATATCGCGTTTCTTGAACGGCGGCCTGCTGGGCCGGATGGACCTGCCTGAAAAAGTGCTGCGCGAACGCCATGAAGCGACCCGTGCCGAGATCGAACATCTGGTACGGCTGATCGAGGCCGACAACCTGGGGGTGCAGATCGGCCTGGTCACCGACACGCTGCCGCTGAACGGCTTCCAGATTTTCCGCCAGGCAGAGCGCAGCACCTTGACCATCAGCCCGTTCCGGCTGGGCGCGCAGCCCAACATCCGCGTGGGTGTGGCGATGCTGACTTCGGCACCCGAAGCGCTGAAGCTGCACGAGCAGATCGTCAAGGATGCCTGGAAGACGGCGCTTAAAGGGGCCGCGGCGGTGGAGTATCTGCGCGGTTTGCTGGATGCGGATGGCGCGGCTGCGGCGGCCGGGCCATCCGGCGCGGTAAATGCCCCTACACCAGAAAACGGCGGGCCAGCGTCACCCAGTAGCCGGCGCCGGTCGACAGGATCTGGTCGTTGAAATCGTAGCCCGGGTTGTGAATCATGCAGCCGCCTTCTCCATCGCCGTTGCCGATGATGAAGTAGCAGCCGGGGCATTCCCGCAGGAAATAGGCGAAGTCTTCGGCTCCGGTGAAGGGCTGGAAGTCTTCGATTAGCCCTTCCTCGCCGACGAACTCAAGGGCGACCTGGCGCGCGAAGGCGGTCTCCGCGGCATGATTCACCAACACCGGATAGTTGCTGCTGTAGATGATTTCGGCCGTCGCGCCGAATACCGCCGATTGCGCGTGGATCACTTCGGTGATGCGCTTCTTGAGCAGGAGACGCACGTCTTCCTTTAGCGAGCGGACGGTGATCAGCATTTCGGCGAAGTCTGCGATGACGCTCGACACTTCGCCGGCACGGATGGCGCCGACGCTGATGATCGCCGTATCCAGCGGAGCCACGTTGCGCGAGACGATCGTTTGCAGCGCCATGACGACGCTGGCGCAAACCACGACGGGATCGATGGTTTTATGCGGAACGGCGCCGTGGCCGCCCTTGCCGATGATCTTGACGGTGACCCGGTCGGCCGAAGCCATGAACGGCCCCGCCATGAAACCGAATTTTCCCGCGGGATAGCCCGGCATGTTGTGCATGGCGAACATGGCATCGCACGGAAACTTCTGGAAGAAGCCTTCCTGAATCATGCGGCGCGCGCCCGCGTGGCCTTCTTCCGCGGGCTGGAAAACCAGGTTCAGCGTCCCATTGAAGTCCCGCGACCGCGCCAGATGCTTGGCGGCCGACAACAGCATGGCCGTATGCCCGTCATGCCCGCATGCGTGCATCTTGCCCGGGGACTTGCTGGCATACGGCAACCCTGTGGTTTCGTGAATCGGCAGTGCATCCATGTCGGCGCGTATGCCCAGCCTGCGTGTGCCATCGCCGACCTTGAGCGTTCCGACGACGCCGGTTCCGCCCAGGCCGCGGTCCACCGAATAGCCCCAGGAAGCCAGGCGCTCGGCGACAAGATCACTCGTCATGAATTCTTCGTAAGCCAGTTCGGGATGCGAATGAATCTGCTGTCGCAGTCCGATCATCTCTTCCGCTGAAAGATCGAAGTCGGAAATTTTTCCCATGGCGATTCCTGTCCTGTAAGTTGTGCCGGCCGAGAGCTTGCTTACCTGGCCGCCGCGCGATTTTTTTCGGGCTGGATGTGTTGCAGCAGCAGGAACCCGAACATGACGATTACCAGCACGATCACCGAAGCCGCCGCCAGGGTCGGACTGACCTGCATCAGGATGTCGTCCCATAGCTGCTTCGGCAAGGTGGATTTGATGCCGCCGCCGATGAATAGCGCCACGGTGAGCTCCTCGAACGAGATCAGGAAGCCCGTTACCAGTGCCGCCGCCACGCCATCCTTGACCAGCGGCAGGGTGATCCGGCGCAATGTCTGCAGGCGATTCGCGCCCAGCGTGCTGGCGGCGCTATCCAGCACCCAGTCGTGGCCCTTGAAGGTGGTCAGCAGGATGATGAAGACGATGGGCATGGCAATGACCGTGTGCCCGATAACGATGCCGGTGTTGGTGGCCACCAGCGAAATATGCGCGAACAGGGAGAACAGCGCGACGGCGATGACGATCGACGGAATGATCATCGGCAGCAGGAACAGCAGGAACAGGACGCTGCTCAAGCGGCTTTTGGAGCGGGCGATACCGATCGCGGCCATTGCCGCGATGACCAGCGTCACCACCGAAACCACCGCGCCGATACCGAAAGACCGCAAGGTGACATCGATCCAGAGTGGTGAGTCCAGATAGGTCTGGAACCACTTCGTGCTGAACCCTTCCGGCGGGAAGGAAAGAAAGGTATTGCTGGTGAACGCCATGGGGATGATGGCGGCGATCGGGAACAGCAGCGCGCAAATCAGCAGCCATGAATAGATGGACAACAGCGGGACGCGGATTACCCGTTTCACGGATTTGCCGTAGATCCCGCCGATGGTGGAAAACAGGCGCGCCAGGCCGCCGATCAGGCACAAGCCGAAACGCCGCAGATACTTTTTGTATGCGGGCTGCCGCGACGATTTGGCATCGTCCGACAATGCCGACAGGCCAAACATCAGGTCGTAGATGAAGCAACTGACCAGCGCGGAAGCCACCAGCACCACTGCCAGGGCGCTGCCCAGCTGCCAGTCCTGCAGTTCATTGATCTGGGTAATGATGAATTGGCCGAGCATGGTCTCGCGAGGACTGCCCAGCAGCGTCGGCGTAA
>DATJHN010000379.1:0-2732 GCA_035493915.1 Bordetella sp. | reverse complement strand
AGCGTCTTGCCATCCGGCGCCGCATGCTTCAAGGCATCGACGGCGATGCGCGAGCCGGCGCCGACCTTGTTTTCCACATAGACCGACGTGCCCAGCGACGCGGTCATCTTTTCCGCCAGGATCCGCGCGATCGTGTCGCCGCTGTTGCCCGGGCTGTAACCCACGATGATGCGGATCGGGCCTTTCAGGTCTTCGGCGGCGCCGCTCGCGCCGGGTAGTGCCAGGCCGGCCAGGATGGTGATGGCGAGCGCGCGGCGCAGGGCGCTGAAACGGGTATTCATATCTGTCTCCACTTCTTCTTTATTCAGGCATGCCGCGTCGCGGCGGCATGTCGTCGAAAGCCGGCACGCGTGGCGCGATCGGTTTTCACCGGGCCGCCGGGTCCGGCGATAGCGGACGGCCCACAGTGCGATTGTCACGATCGCTGCATGTTCTTCCGGTGCGCATCCTCCACATGCATGATCTCCTGCTCGCGCCATGGCGTCATGTTGAACACCGTGAAGATGGATTGCGCGCGTTCCGCATCGGTCAGCAGCGCCTTGCGGTTGGCCGCCGAGCCCAGTACCGGGGAATGCGCCTGCAGCAGGATGTTGTCTTCCTCGCCGCCGACCTCTGCCCAGTGCGGCATGTTGGGCGGAATGATGTTGAAGTCGCCCTCGCGGCAGGCGAAGCCGAAGTCCGACGTAAAAATATTGATGTCGCCCTTGATGGGAATGTGCAGCTGCTCGGCGTCGTGTATGTGCGGCGCGGAGTGATAGCCCCCTTTGCGGCGGGCGATCGTCATGTTGTGCTCCAGGCCGTGGATGCACTTGGACGTCAGCTTGCCCGCCGCGGCCGGCCCGATGGCACCGCCGTGGACGCTGGTGGCCAGGCTGTCGGCGCGGGCCAGCAGGGGGCCTTCGATGGGCGCATCGTTGCGCGCTTCCGCTTCCTTCGCGTATTTGTCGGATAGCCAGACGACGTGGGGATAGCTTTGTTGCGGCGCATCGCCGTCGAACAGGCCGCTCGCCGCGCCCTGGGGGTCGCCGGCCAGCGGCGGGCAGTTGGATTCGTAGAAGGTACAGGGGGCGTCCGACCGGTTCCACATCCAATGGGGCTTCATTTTGGGGACTCGGATGGCGTCTCCTTCCCGCAGGTGATAGGCGTCGCCATCGATATAGATCCAGATCTCGCCCTCGGCCACGTAATTCAACTGCTCGCTGGCGTGAATCTGCGGGGCAGGGTGATAGCCCGGCTGGCAAACGGCGACGGCCAGCGACACCTTGCTGCCGTGCGCCATGCGCATGTCGATGCGGGCGCTGTCGGCCGCATCGGCCAGGGACGGGTTTTCCGCCGCGTAATAGTTGGGCAGGTCCGCGCGGTTGATGATTTGCGGCATCGGCGTCTCCGTTATGACGTTATTGATTGGAACCTGAATGGTGAAACGGACCGCCGCGACTATCCAATGAAAAGTGGCCGCCGCCGATATAACCGTTTGGTAATGCTGCGCCTATACTGCGCGAAAACGCGCCTGGCGACATACCTTGAAGCGTTCATGGATGAGCAGCGCGAGCGCGCCGGGGAAGGAGACAGGAAATGGACATCGACGCCTTCTGGCGCGGCAGCCTGAAGCTGCGCCATCTGCGGCTGCTGATCGCGCTGGACGATCACCGCCACGTCAGCCGCGTGGCGGCGGTGCTGCACCTGACGCAGCCGGCGGTATCGAAAGCACTGGCCGAGATCGAAGATGGCGTCGGGCTGAAGCTGTTCGAGCGCACGCCGCGCGGCATCATGCCAACCAGCTATGGCGAGTGCCTGATCCGCTACGCGCGGCGCATCGACATCGACCTGTCGCGCGCCCGCGACGGCTTGAAATCGCTGGCTCTGGGCACGTCGGGCAGCGTGTCCATCGGCACCTTGCCGGCGGCGGCCGCCGTGCTACTGCCGCGGGCGCTGGCAATGTTCAAGATGCAATTGCCCGATGCATCGGCGGTGGTCCGCGAAGGCAGCTTCGACACGCTGTTGCCGGAACTGCGCACGCGCGGCATCCACCTGGTGGTGGGAACGCTGATGCCTTCGCGCACTTATAGCGATCTGGATGAAAAAAACCTGGGCACCAAGCCGCTGACGCTGGTGGCGCGCAATCGCCATCCGCTGACGCGGCGCAAGAGCCTGTCCTGGGACGATCTGCGGGACTGCGAATGGGTGCTGCCCACGATGGGCTCGCCAATGCGGCGGCCGCTGGAAGAGGTTTTCCTGAGCAACGAGGTGGCGCTGCCGCGCCATTGCCTGGAGACGACGTCGACCCAGCTGGTGCGCACCTATGTGTCCATGACCGATGCGATCGCCTTCATGCCCAGTGATGCGGCGCACTATTTCGACGAGACGGGATTGCTGCGCGCGCTGCCTTTCCACCTGCACGGCCTGGTCAAGCCGACCGGCGTGATTTGGAGCCGTGATCATCCGCTGGAGCCGGTTGCCCAGCGTTTTATCGCCTGCCTGGAAGCCGTCAGCGGCATGGCCGATAACGCCGGCGACGCACGCGATCCGGCTGGCAATGTCGTGGTGGGAGAAGCCTCCAGTTCCCTGTAACGGCAGGAGAGGCCTACAGCTCCTTGTAACGGCAGGAGATGCCTCCAGGCCCTTGTAATAAGGCTGGAATAAAATCGGGCCCCATGGCAACTACCTACGATCACAAGCGGGTCCGCGTATTCATCGTCGAGGACGACGAACTGCTGCGGGCCGAATTCGAA
>DATJHN010000378.1:0-6209 GCA_035493915.1 Bordetella sp. | reverse complement strand
TGAGCCGCCGTTGTCATTCAGATGTCGGATGATTTCCCTGAACGTCAGCATGCCGGTCAGCATGCCGGATTCCATAATGACCATCGAGCCGATGTCCTGTTCGGCCATGACCCGCACGGCATGCGACACCGGCGTATCCGGTGTGGCCGTGTACAGGGTGTCGCCTTTCACCCGCAGGATTTCGCTGACTTTCAACATGATGATCCTCCATGGGCTCTCGCCAGCCCAACCTTATTTCTTGGCGGCTTCGATCTTCAGAATATCGGCCGACTCAGTGACGGTATTGTGCCTCTGCGGCATAAGATCTTCCAGGGTAGGCGTCGCGCCGCCGCCCAGCATGGCCTCGGCAAGTTCGACCACGCGCGGCATGTCACGCAGGCGGGGCTGGTCGCGGTCGAGCAGGAAGCGGTCGAATACCGGGGCCAGCGGTGTCGCTCGTGCATCGCATGCCAGAATCCAGCGCTGCTCATGCGTGCGGGCGATCATGCCCATGTCGGCCAGTGTTTCCAGGACGGCATTCAGTTCGTCGTGGTGCAGATGCAGATCGGAAGCGAGCCGATTGGCGCTGCAGCCGGGCGGGCTATTGCCCAGCGTGCCGTAAAGCGCTTCCAAAACCCCCAGCGCATCGATGAAAGCGGCGCCCGGCGCGCGGTTGATTTCCCAGCGCCCCAGCCGGATCAGCGGCAGGCTGGCCGCTACCGTCCCGCCGAACAGCACCGCCAGCCACGACATGTATATCCACAAAAGGAAAATGGGCAAGGTGGCGAAGGCGCCATAGATCACCGTATAGGTAGGGAATCGCGTAACGTAATACGCGAACGCCGCCTTCATGATCTCCAGCACGATGGCGGTGCCGAACCCGCCGGCCAGCGCATCCTTCCAATACACCCGGCGATTGGGCACGATAACGAACAGCGCCGCGAATCCCAACCCCGTCAGCAAAAGCGGGATGAAGGAAATCGCCAGGCCGATCAGTTGCGGAACGTCCCTGACCAGGCCCATCGATTCGCGTGCCACGAACGACGTGGCCCACAGGCTGGCGCCTGTCACCACCGGGCCGAGCGTGACGACAGCCCAGTACACCAGCGCGCGCTGCGGCCAGGGCCGCTGGCGTGTGACATGCCAGATATCGTTGAACGTTTTGTCGATCGTCATGATCAGCATGACGGACGTCACGACCAGGAAGGTGCCCCCGATCGCCGTCAGTCGCGACGCTTGGCGCGCGAACTGATTCAGGTAATTCATGATGTTGTCCGACACCGCCGGCGGCATCAGACTATTGGTCAGAAAATCTTCCAGCGCGACGCGGAATTTCTGGAAAACGGGGAAGGCGGTGAACAGCGAGAGCACCACGGCCAGCATGGGCACGATGGCCAGCACGGTGGTGAGCGTAAGGCTGGACGCAACCTGGAATATTTCTTCTTCGCCGGCCCGCCGCCCCGCGAAACGTAAAACCTTCCCCACCCTGCCAGCCCACGAGGCGCGCGGCGGGGGACTTTCCGGCGCCCCCCTCAACGGGGCGGTATTCTCGACGGGTGAATCCATCAGGCGATAATAGCAGTATGAATGTTGAACTCAACTCCCATTTGCGGTGGACCTCCACGTTCGCGCTGTTGGCTTTGATCGTTCTGTGCGTGCTGTGGGAAACCGTGCTGGCGCCTGTGCGGCCGGGCGGTTCGCTGTTGTTCCTGAAGGCTCTGCCGCTGGCCATACCGCTGCGCGGCATCGCGCGCGGAAATATCTATACCTATCAGTGGGCTTCCATGCTGGTCTTGCTGTATGTCATGGAAGGCGCGGTGCGCGTGACAACGGATGCGTCATCCCTGTCGACCTGGCTGGCGGGTATCGAACTTGCGCTGGCGGTGCTGTTTTTCTGCGCCGCTATTCTCTATGTGCGACCCGCCAAGCGGGCTGCCCGGCGCGCCCAGTCCGCGCGCTCCTGACCTTCGCTTTCTTCCCACGGTATGTCGATCTGTCCACCTATGGTTTCCTCGCTCGCCGAACTGCATGTCGACAATTCTTTCGCGGCCCTGCCGCCGGCGTTCTATACCCGGCTGGCGCCGCAGGGGTTGACGGCGCCGCGCCTGCTGCACGCCAATCCAGACGCTGCCGCGTTGATCGGCCTGGCGCCGGAGGCCCTGCGATCGCCCGAGTTCCTGCAGGTGTTCGCCGGCATGCAAGCGCTGCCGGGCGGCGACACGCTGGCCGCCGTATATAGCGGCCACCAGTTCGGCGTCTGGGCCGGTCAATTGGGCGACGGCCGCGCCCACTTGCTGGGCGAGGTGCTCGGGCCCCAAGGCCCTTGGGAGCTGCAACTGAAGGGTGCCGGGATGACGCCGTATTCCCGCATGGGCGACGGTCGCGCCGTGTTGCGATCTTCCGTGCGCGAATACCTGGCGAGCGAAGCCATGCACGGCCTCGGCATCCCCACCACGCGCGCACTTGCCCTGGTCGTGTCGGACGATCCGGTCATGCGGGAAACCGTGGAGACGGCAGCCATCGTCACCCGCATGTCACCCAGTTTCGTGCGGTTCGGCTCTTTTGAGCACTGGTCGGCGCGGCGCCAGCCGGACATGCTGCAGGCGCTCGCCGATTACGTTATCGATCGCTACTATCCCGAATGCCGCCAGCCGCCGTCCGGCGAGGCCGATGCACCTGGCGGCGCGGTAGTCCGCCTGCTGCGGGCGGTGGCCGAGCGGACCGCGCGTCTGATGGCTGGCTGGCAATGCGTAGGCTTCTGCCACGGCGTCATGAATACCGACAACATGTCCATCCTCGGCCTGACCCTGGACTACGGCCCTTATGGGTTCATGGACGCGTTCCGGCTCGACCATATTTGCAATCATTCCGATACGGAAGGGCGCTACGCCTGGAACCGGCAACCGTCGGTCGCCCTGTGGAACCTGTACCGCCTGGGCGGCAGCCTGCATTCCCTGGTCGACGATGCCGAAGCCTTGAAAGCGGCACTGGATACCTACGAAGCCATATTCACGCAGGCGTTCCACGCCGGTATGGCCGCCAAGCTGGGCCTGGACGACTGGCGCGTCGAAGACGAGCCGCTGCTGGACGATCTGCTCAAGCTCATGCACGAGCAGCGGGCGGATTTCACCTTGTCCTTCCGTCGGTTGTCCACGGCGGTGCGGGGCGACCCGCAGCCGTTCGTGGATCTGTTCATCGATCGCCAGGCGGCGCGCGCCTGGTTGGACCGCCTGTTGGCCCGGCAGGGGGCAGCCCGTTTGCCGCAGGCGCGCGCCGACACCATGGACCGGGTCAATCCGCTCTACGTGCTGCGCAATCACATTGCCGAACAGGCCATCCGCGCCGCCAGCCAGGGCGACGCCTCGGAAATCGATGCCGTCCTGGCGCTATTGCGCGACCCTTATACCGAACGGCCGCAAGGTGCCCGTTATGCCGGCCTGCCGCCGGATTGGGCCAGCGACCTCGAGGTGAGTTGCTCGTCGTGAAAAAACCGCAAGACAATCGCAGAAAGGGGGTTTCTGCGATAGGGAGTGGTAGTTTTTGTATCCTTTGTTGCTATGTGTGCAGTTTTGGTGCATTCTGCGCATGCACAGAATTGGCGATAGGTGCGGGGAAAGCCGCATATTTGCGAGTGTTCTAGCCCTAATTGCCTATTAATGGCAGTGATAAAATAGGTGACCCATCAATGGATGGCGTCACTGTTTCTTACAGGGCACGTCGCTCAAACCGTGGCCACGGGTATTTCCGGGGATATGTATCGTGCAAACGCAAGCCGCAGACGGAGTGTTGTGTATCGGTCTGTTAGAAGATGATGCGGATTTTCGCGAAGAATTGACGTTGGGACTGGGTGGATACGGGTTCCGCGTCGGGTTTGCCTGCGCGAATTCCGCGGATTTCTATCGCCAAATGGAAAGCCAGCCCTGCGATGTCGTCATTCTCGACGCCAACGTCCAAGGCAGCGAAGACGGTTTCTCCGTCGCCACCCGCCTGCGCGCCCTGCATGCCGTGGGCATTGTCATGCTCACCGGGCGGGCCGCTCTGGAAGACCGGGTGCGCGGCCTGGAAGGCGGCGCGGATATCTATATGACGAAGCCGGTCGACCTGCTCGAACTCAGCTCCGTCATTCGCAGCTTGGCCCGCCGCATGCGGTTGTCGCGCGGCGTTCCCACCGGCGGTGGCGATCGCGGGACGCAGGCCTGGTCCTTGCAGGATGGCGGCTGGATCCTGGTATCGCCAGAAGGCGCGTCGCTGCATTTGAGCTCGCAGGAACGGGTATTCCTGTCCGCGCTCATAGATGCCAGCGGCAATGTGGTCAGCCGGCAGGCCCTATCCGAATTGTTCAGCCCTTCCAACCCGAGCGAATTCGAGCTGCGTCGCATCGACGTACTGGTCAGTCGCCTGCGCGCCAAGGCGCAGTCCAGCGGCATGAAGCTTCCGGTCCTGTCGGTGCGCGGGCAGGGTTACGTGTTCGCGGCCTGAGCCGCGGGCAGGCTGACGATAAAACGCGAACCCTTGCCGGGTTCGCTTTCCACAGTCAGGGTACCGTTCTGGCGTTCGCAGATCTTGCGCACCAGATGCAGGCCAATACCCAGTCCCTTGGTTTCGCGATGGGCCGCGCGCCGGTAATTCGGCTCGAAGATGCGGGCCTGATCTTCCGGCTCGATCCCGGGGCCACGGTCGGTGACCGCCATCCACGCGATAGTGCCATCCGGCGCCGGCTGCGTGCCGATCTCGATCACGATAGGCTGGTCCGCAGGCGAATACTTAATGGCGTTATGCACCAGGTTGCGCAGTACCACGCCGGTTAACGGGCCGTCGCACCAAGCGGGTGCGCTCTGCGCGGCGCGCACGACCAGTTCGTGCGCCGCTTCCTGGCGCAGGCCGGCCGCGACGCCATGAGCCAGGTCGACCAAATCCACACTGGCGTGCGTAGGCGCAAGCGCCTGTTCGTAGAAGACATCCTGGCTCAATAGCTGGTCCATCAATTCCGTCACACGCTGGATGGAACGGCCGATGCGCTGCAGGCGATTTTCGACGGACGCATCGCTGCCCGCCAGGATGAGCTCGAGCGATTGCACCGCCGCGCTGATTGTCGAGATGGGCGAGCGCAACTCATGCGACATCAACGAATTCATCTGGCGTTGCGTATCCAACGCGTCCGCCAGGGCCGCCAAACGATTTTCCAGTTGCTGGTATTGCCCGGTCAGGCTGGCGGCATCCACCGGCACGGTCGCCGTCGGATGCACGGCGCCGGCATGAGTCCGCGCCGTGCGCGTGCCGTCGGTCGCGCGGCGGCGGGTGCTGCGCGTCCGATGGCGAGCGAGCCACCCTGCGATCAGGCATACGACCAGCACGACTAGCAGCGCGCAGGCCGCGCCGGCCAGCCATGCGTGCGTTACGGAATCACCGAACGGCAAAGGGAGTGACGTCATAAGGCGGCAAGTATAGCGGCAGCTCCAGCCTAGGCCGTGCCGGTCGCCGCACGAACGTTATCGACAGCGATGATGCCGAGTTGCTGCAGCAATTGCCGGGTTTTCTCGTCCGGCACATCCTCGGCATAGACTTCGATGCCCAGCGTGCGCGCCGTTTCGGCCGTCGATGCGGCCAGTTGCCGGCCTCCCGGGCTTTGCGTCATACCGCCGACGAACTCGCCGCCCAGTTTGAGATAGGCAATGGGCAATTGGTGCAGGCGCAACAGCGCGCCGAAATCCTGGGATAGGCCGCGCAAGCCGACCCGTGCACCGGCGTCGGTCGCGATTTCGCAGAGCGCTCGGACGTCCGCGTAATGCTCCATCAGCCCCTGCGCCTCGATCTCGAATACGGTGCGTGTTGCTTGGGCCGGGCGATCGCGCAGCATCTGGGCCAGCCGTGCCAGGAATTTGGACTGGTTCAGTGAAGGCAGCGCCAGCCGCAGCACCAACTGGCCGGGCTTGGCCACCAGCCAGTCCAGGCCTAGCCGCACCGCCTGGATGTCGCATTCCGCCGACAGGCCCAGGCGCACCGCGGCGGGCATGAAGATCCGCGCTGGCACCGGCTGAGGCATATCGGTATCGTGCAGCATGAGCGTGGCCTCGGTCCGCGCCGGCGTGCTGCCTGCCAGCTGCGCGACATGGGTATCGAGCGAGAACCGGTGCTGGTCCAGGGCTGTGACCAGCGTGTCGCGCCAGCTGTATTCCCCCGTCCGCTCGCCCACGTCCGTGCCGCCCGCGCGAAACACCGCATCGCTATCG
>DATJHN010000377.1:0-9726 GCA_035493915.1 Bordetella sp. | reverse complement strand
TCGTCCGGAACTACCCGGTCTGCCGCCCCCTGTCCCGCGATCCAGTTGAAGGGGATTTTGTCGGCGTTGTCGTCGACCAGTTCCTGGACGGTAAGCATGGCGATGGAAAGATCAAAGTGTGCCGGTCGTCAGCATGCGATGCACGGCAACCGGATCGGTTTCCGTAGTCAAGGCTTCACGCAGCGGTTTATTGGACATTACTTGCGCGAGCTCGGCCAGGATATCCAGGTGCTGCTGCGTGGCGTTCTCCGGGACCAGCAGGAACAGCAGCATGCTGACCGGCTGGTTGTCCGGCGAATCGAAGGGCACGGGATGCGACAGCCGAAAGAATGCCGCGACGGCTTCGGTCAAGGTTTTGACGCGGCCGTGTGGAACGGCAACGCCCTGGCCCAATCCGGTCGAACCCAGCCGCTCCCTGGCGAAGAGGCTGTCGAATACGGTGGAACGGGCCAGGCCGTGATGGTTTTCGAAAAGCAGGCCTGCCTGTTCGAATGCCCGCTTCTTGCTGGTAGCCACCAGGTCAAGCACGACATTCCCAGCAGGCAGGATGCGGGGCAGATGATTCATCATTGGATTATATGTTCATATGCCGCAACGCAAAAAAACAGCTTGCCAGCAGAGAACGCACTTTATCCCGTCGGACACGGGAACGGGTGAAAACAGGGAAGGGGAAACTCGGCAGAAAAGCCGGGGAGTCGGGCGGGGGAAATCAGGCAGGGTATTCAGCGTGACCGATGCCCCGGGGATTCCGGATCTGCGGGACATCGGCGCTTGGGGAAAGCGTTGCGCGCGTGGCGCTGACTTTCTTACCCGTCAACGAGCAGTCATGAGGCGCGATGCGGCGGCGTCAGGCGGCCGCGGCGGGTAGTCGCTTCACGGACTCGGAGGCGTGGCTCTGTACCTTATCCTTGTGCTTGATAACCTGACGGTCGATTTTATCGGCAAGCAAGTCGATGGCGGCGTATAGGTTTTCATCCTGGGCTTCGCAATGAATGTCCTTGCCTCGCAATCTCATGGTGACTTCGGCCGTGTGTCGCAACGGTTCCACCGACAGCATGACTTGCACATCGATAATGTGATCGAAATGCCGCAGAGCTCGCGCCAGTTTGTTCACAACATACTCCCGGATTGCCGGGGTGACGTCGAGATGACGACCGCAGATGCTTAGATTCATAGTGCAATCTCCTTCTGCCAAGAAAAGGTTCGTGCGCGTATTGCGCAAAAAGTAGCCTTACATCTCTCCTTTGTAAAAAAGTTCAGGAATGCTCTCGAAGCCGGTATGCCCGGCCTGCCGTCCGAATGGACGGCTACTTTCGGGACTCGAAGCCCTGTAATCCTAGTGTAAAGACTCCATCGGGCAATTCAATCCGTCCCTGAAAGAAGTAGGGAACGGCGCCCGGGGCGGACCACGGACTGTTACATACGGAAGTGCTCGCCCAGGTAAACGCGCCGCACCGCCGGATCGCCCACGATGTCTTCCGGATGACCGTCGGTCAGGACTTTGCCTTCGCTGATGATGTACGCGCGATCGCAGATGCCCAGCGTTTCCCGCACGTTGTGGTCGGTGATTAATACGCCGATGCCGCGGCTCTTCAGGAAACGCACGATGCGCTGGATTTCGATCACGGCGATCGGATCGACGCCGGCAAACGGCTCGTCCAGCAGGATGAAGCGCGGCCGGGTGGCGAGCGCCCGGGCGATTTCCACCCGGCGGCGTTCGCCCCCGGACAGCGAGATCGCCGTATTGCCGCGGATGTGGCCGATTTGCAGTTCGTCCAGCAGCAATTCCAGGTTTTCGTTGATGGCTGGCGTGGTGATCGGCCGGCCGCGTTCGTCCACCTGCAATTCCAGCACCGCGCGGATGTTCTGCTCGACGGTCAGGCGGCGGAACACCGACGCATCCTGCGGCAGATAGGACAGGCCCAGCCGGGCACGCTTGTGGATGGGCAGGCCGGTGATGTTCTGGTCGTCGATCTCGATCCGGCCTGCCTCGGCGGGCACCAGGCCCACGATCATGTAGAAGCTGGTGGTCTTGCCCGCGCCGTTCGGTCCCAGCAGACCCACGACTTCGCCGCTATCCACCGAAAGCGAGACGTCCTGCACGACTGTGCGGCCGTGATAGGTCTTGCGCAGGCCCACCGCGCGCAGGCTGCTGGGATGCGCGATTACCGGCGCCTGGGTCTCGGGTGTAGCTTGCGTGATCATTGAGCGTGGCTGGAATCGGGTAACAGGATTAGGGGCCGTCACGCACCATCCGCGCGAAGCGCGGCGGCGGCCGGCCGCGAGGGTCAGGGTTTGACGGTGTTTTTGCCGGAAGACGCCTTGCCGCCGCCATTGTTGCGGTCGGTGGCCTGGTCGGCGGCGCCCGGCGTCGAGGAAGCCGGGCTTTTGGGCGCGGTACTTCCGGCGGCAGGCTTGCCGCCCTGCTTGGCCTGGCATTCCGCGATGGCGGCATCGGTGCGCGCACGGGGTTCCATGACCGAGCGTACTCGGCCCGCCGGCGCGGCCGACTCTGGGCCGCCTATGGCTTCATACGTACCGGCCTTGTCGTTGTAGCGGACTTTCTGGCCGCGGATGGTATCGAAAGGCTTGCCGCAGATAAAGCGCGTAACGACGGCCTGGCCGATCAGGTCGAAGATGCTTTGGGTGCCGTCATATTCCGCGCGCCGTCCGACACCTTCGATGACTTCGAAGTTTTCCGGGCGTTCCTGCCGCACGGTAACCATCTTGCCGGGGCTGGCCAGTGCCGTGCCGTACTGGTTGCCCTGGGCGTCCTCGCGCATCTGCAGTTCATCGGAATGCAGCGTCATCAGGCCGCGCGTCATGATGACGTTACCGGTGAAGACACTGGTCTTCTTGACGTCGTCGTAGTGCAACTTTTCCGACAGGATTACCGTGTTGGGTTCTTCCTCCGGCGTCTGGGCGTTGCCCTTGCCCGCGGGCTTGCCGCCGGATGCTCCCTGGCTATTTTTGGCCGGCGCCTGTTCCGGTGCCGGCGCGGCGCCTTGCGCATGCGCGCCAACCGCGGCCATGGCCAGCAGGACACCGGTCAGCCACACGGAAGGCAGACGTTTGCGAAGTTCGATCATGATTGTTTTTTTGCTGATGCGTGGGCGGGCGTCTGCGCGGGGGCGGCGGATGCACCGGCAGGCGGTTTTGAATGGGTCGCCGGGGCGTGCGAGCCACCGGCGGTTTTCGACTGAGTGTTCGGCTGTGCCTTGGCGGCGGATTTCGACTGATTCTTCGACGGCGCCCCGGCGGCGCCTGTCGATGGGTCCGTCGACTGCGTACCGGAGGAATCAGTCGACTCATCCTTCGATTGCTTCTTCGACTGATCCTTTGATTGGTCCTTGGATGCGCCGCGCGTGTCCGCCGGCGCGATCTCCACGTTGGTGGCCGAGAATACTTCCAACTGGCGGGTCTTGTTGTTGTACGTCATCCCCGTCCCGTTCATGCGCGACTGGCCGCGCGTGACCAGCGCCGGCAGCGTGGTGCTGATCGTGTCATCGTCGGGCAGGATTACCAGTTGTTCGCTGCGCACATCCAGCGGCGGCGTGTCTTCGTCCGGTTGGCGGTGCATGTGCGCGTTCTTATCCATGACGATGCGCTTTCCGCCGTTATACATGGTCCCGGTTTCGGATGTCGCCACTGTTACGGGCGTATTTGGGCGTAGTCCAACCGCGCGCGGATTCGTGACCACGTAGGAGTCATCATCCGGATAGTGTTCGCCGTAATCGCCTTCCAGCCGATTGATGGGTTTGCCGTCGTCGCCCGTGCGCACCATGACGAAATTGCGCGACCAGGCGTCCATTTCGTGCGTCAGCCGGCGCGGTGGATCGGTCGCCACGGCGTGCTGGGTGTAGTCGGCCGCCCACCAGGTCCCAAGAACCAGGACAAGGAGGAGAAACAGCGCGATCAGCGACGGGAAACGTTCTTTCATGCGATACGGTGGGTGATTCGATACCGTGCGGCCGGGTGTCCGGGGGATGTGGCGTTCATTCGAAGGGCGTTTATTGAATGGCTCCGGGCCCCAGCAGGCCCGGCGATGTCAGCAGCGTGCCCAGCCGCCCCTGGCAGGCGAGCAGCACGTCGCAGCATTCGCGCACCGCGCCGCTGCCGCCGGGCAGGCTGGAAACCCAGTGCGCGCCCTGCGCCACGTAGGGCGGCGCGTTCGGGACGGAAGCCGCGAAACCGGCGCGCTGCATGGCCGGCAGATCGATGATGTCGTCGCCCATATAGCCGGTCTGATCCAGCGTGACGTTGCCGCGCTGAGCCAGCGCGGCCAGCGCGCTGCCCTTGTCGCGCACGCCTTGCATGACTTCCGCGATACCCAGTTCGGCCGCACGCCGGTCCACGATGGGGCCGGAACGGCCGGTGATCAAGGCAACGGCGATGCCGCCTTCGGCCAGCAGCCGCAGGCCATGGCCGTCCAGGGCGTTGAATCGCTTGAAGAGTTCGCCGTGTTCGCCGTAGTACAGGCTGCCATCGGTCAGCACGCCGTCCACATCGAAAACCATCAAGCGTACCGCCGCCGCCCGTTCCTTCACGGCCGGCTGCAAGCGCGCCAGGATCAGGGCCTCTGCCGGGTGCTGCGCGGAATGCGTGGTTGAAATCATGTTCATACTACCTTCGCCGCCATCAGGTCGTGCATGTGCAGGGCGCCGATGAGTACGCCTTCGTCGTCCAGGACGAGCATCTGGCTGACGCGCAATTCGTCCATTTGCTGGGCCGCCACCACGGCCAGCGCGTCGGCGGGCACGGTGTGCGGAGACAAAGTCATGCTGTCGGTTATCTTCAGACCGCGGACATCGCCATGGCGTTCAATCAGCCGGCGCAGATCGCCATCGGTGAAGATGCCTAACGGATGGCGCCGCCCGTCCACGATCACCGTCATGCCCATGCGTTTGGCGGACATTTCTTCCAGGGCCCGCGACAGCGGCGCGTCGGCGGGCACCATGGGCAGGGCGTCGCCCTGGCGCATGATGTCGCGGACATGGGTCAGCAGACGCCGTCCCAGGATGCCGCCGGGATGCGAGCGGGCAAAATCCTCGGGGCCGAACCCGCGCGCTTCCAGGCAGGCCACTGCCAGCGCATCGCCCAGGGCCAGCGCCGCGGTAGTGCTGGCGGTCGGCGCCAGGTTCATCGAACACGCTTCCTGCGCGACACTGACGTCCAGGTGGATATCGGCCTGGCGCGCCAGTTCGGAAGCGGGGTTGCCCGTCATCGCCACCAGGCGCGTACCCAGGCGACGCGCAGCGGGCAGTATGGTCAGCAGTTCGGCGCCCCCGCCGGAATAGGAAACCGCGATCAGCACATCGTCCGGTGTGAGCATGCCCAGATCGCCATGCACGGCTTCGGCCGCATGCAGGAAAAATGACGGCGTGCCGGTGGACGCCAGCGTGGCGGCGATCTTGCGGGCGATATGTCCGGTTTTGCCGATTCCGCTGACGACCACTCGGCCGCGGCAGGCCAGCAGCATTTCCACCACGTGGGCGAAGCTGTCGTCCAAGCGGGCTTCCAGATCGTGCAGAGCTTGCGCTTCGATGCGCAGGGTGCGCCGGGCCGAGGCCAGCGCCGCGTCCGGGGAAGTAGCGGGGAGAGCATTCATGGATCGATTTTAATCGCAGAGTGAGGAGTTGCCCGCTTGTGGGCATGGACACCCCCGGTCACGCCATGGATCGCGCGGCTGCCAGACGATATTCCGCTTCCCCAGGGACTGCAGCGGCCGCCCAGGTTGCCCCTGCACGGGGCCTATGGCATGCTGGCGGGCTCCCTACGCCATGGGCTCCGGCCCGTTTTCTCTCGCAGGTTTTCCATGCCCACGATCCCCGCCCCCCGATTCGGTACGCCGCTTTCTCCCGCCGCCACCCGCGTCATGCTGCTCGGCGCCGGCGAACTGGGCAAGGAAGTCGTCATCGCCCTGCAGCGCCTGGGCGTGGAAGTCATCGCGGTGGACCGCTACGCCGACGCACCCGGCCAGCAGGTCGCCCATCGATCCCACGTGGTATCCATGACGGACCGCGCCGCGCTGCGCGCCGTCATCGAGCGCGAGCAGCCCCACGTGATTGTCCCCGAAATCGAAGCCATCGCGACCGATCTGCTGGTTGACCTGGAAGCGGCCGGCACCGCGCGGGTGACGCCGACCGCGCGTGCCGCCCAGCTCACCATGAACCGGGAAGGCATCCGCCGCCTGGCCGCGGAAACCCTGGGGCTGCCGACTTCGCCGTACAAGTTCGTCGATACCGAGGCTCAACTGCGCGAGGCCATCGATGGCGGTATCGGTTATCCCTGCGTCATCAAGCCCGTCATGTCGTCGTCGGGCAAGGGCCAGTCGGTCATCAAGGGGCCCGATGAAGTCGCAACGGCCTGGCGCTACGCCCAGGAAGGCGGCCGCACCGGCGCTGGGCGCGCCATCGTGGAAGGCTTTATCCGATTCGACTACGAAATCACCCTGCTGACCGTACGCGCCCGCGGTGCCTCGGGCGAAATCGAAACCGGTTTCTGCGCGCCCATCGGCCATAAGCAGGTGGATGGCGACTACGTGGAAAGCTGGCAGCCGCATCCCATGTCGCCCCTGGCGCTCGAACGCGCGCGCGCCATTGCGCTGGCCGTCACCGGCAATCTGGGCGGCCAAGGCCTGTTCGGTGTGGAATTGTTCGTCGCCGGCGACCAGGTGTGGTTTTCCGAAGTCAGCCCGCGTCCCCACGACACCGGCATGGTCACCATGATCACGCAGGCACAGAACGAATTCGAATTGCACGCCCGCGCGCTATTGGGTTTGCCGGTGGACGTCACGTTGCGACAGCCTGGGGCCAGTAGCGTGATCTACGGCGGTGTCGATGCAGGCGCCGTCACGTTCGATGGCGTGGCGGAGGCCTTGGCCGAGCCGGGTACCGATATCCGCTTGTTCGGCAAGCCCGAGTCCTTCGTCAAGCGGCGGATGGGCGTGGCCCTGGCGACGGCCGATACCGTGGACGCCGCCCGCGAAAAAGCGCTGCGCGTATCCGGTGCCGTCACGGTAAAGGCGGCAATCGCCGACGCATAAGAGAGGGCGTCGCAGCCCAGGCTCTGGCCCATGCCGTCCGGTGATGCGTCCGCTCGTGTCGTAGATAAAACTAAAAAGGCCTGGTTCCGGTTCAGTACCGGACCAGGCCTTTCAAACTAGCCCCACGGCCGCCGAACTAGCCGAGGGCGGTTCAGCGGGCCGGGCATTTGGGTGTGCCCGGCTTTACGCCCGGCTTATTTACTACCGTTCGCGGCCGGTTTCACCGACATCGCCAGCGTGAACTGGTCGCGCCGCCCTTCGTAAGTAATCCCCTTGCGATAGGCCCACAGGGTGCTTTCGAAGTGCAGCGGGATCAGGGGCACGTCCGCCAGCGCGATCCGCGTCGATTCCTCCAGCAGCTTGCGTCGCTTGTCGGCATCCACGGTCACCGCCGCCTCGCGATAAACCTTGTCGAACTGGGGATTGGAATAGCCGCCGTAATTGCTGGTTCCCAGCGATTTCGCCGCATCCAGAGACGTTACCCACAGTTGGAACAGCGCGGAAGCCTCGCCCACTTCGGACGGCCAGCCGCCCATCGAGAAACTGAATTCCTTCTTGGCGCGCTTGGGGAAATAGACCGACGCGGTCATCGCGTCCACATTCGCCTTGATGCCGATGCGGGACAGATACTGTGCAACGGCCTGGGTGACCTGGCCATCATTGATATACCGGTCGTTGGTCGAGGACAGCGTCAGTTCGAAGCCGTCCGGATAGCCGGCATCGGCCAACAGCTTCTTCGCGGCGACGGGGTCGTATTTGATTTCCGGCGCGTGGGCCAGGCCGCCGAACATGCCATCCGGCATGTATTGGTAGGCCGGCGTCGCCATGCCGTCCATGATGCGCTGGGTAATCGCCTTGCGGTCGATCGCCATATTGATGGCCTGGCGCACACGCAGATCCTGCAGCGGGTTCTTCCCGTTGGGCGCCTTGACCAGCGGGCTGGGATCGCGGCCCACGTCAGGCTGGAAGAACACCAGACGGGTCGACGGCGTGGCCACGTAGCTGAACTTGGGATTTTCCTTCAGGCGCTGGATATCGCGGGCGGCCGGATTTTCGATCAGGTCGAAATCGCCCGACAGCAGGCCCGTCATGCGCGGGCCGGCATTGGGTACCGGCACCATTTTTACTTCCTTCCAGTACGGCTTCGGGCCCCAATAGTGCTCGTTGCGCACCAGGTCGATGCCGGTTCCTTTCACATACGATTTCAGGATATACGGGCCGGTGCCGATGGCATCCTTGCCGTTGTTGAAGTCCACCACCGTGGGCCAGGGGCCGGTCACGCCGCAGCCTTCCTTGGGCGTGAACGTCAACTTGCCATGGGGCAGGATGCCGTTCCAGATGATGGGCAGCGAACGCGCGACTTCCGCCGGCATGACGGGCAAGGGGTCGCGCGTTTTGATGATGACCGTGTAGTCGTCCGGCGTTTGCACGTCCGCGAACATCTTAGTCAGGGTCGCGTACGAGCTGGAGATGTTCGTTTCGTTGTTCAGCGTACGGCAGATCGTGAAAAGCACGTCCTGGGAGGTGAACGGCTTGCCGTTGGAGAACGTGACATCGTGGCGCAGCTTGAATTCCCAGGTCAGGTCGTCCAGGTTTTTCCAGGACGTCGCCAGCGAGGGCACCAGGTTCATGTCGGCGTCGCGCCCGATCAGCGAGTTGTAGACGTGCGCCGAGAAGGCGTCGTTCGCGGACATCTTGTGATAGTGGGGATCCGCGGACGTCGGTTCTGCCGACAGGGCGATTTTCAGGGTCTGGGCCTGGGCCGGGATGGCGGCGGCGATACCGGCGCTGGCGCAGAGCAGCGCCAGGGCGTGGCGGGTAAACAGCATGGACGGACTCCGGGAAGAGGCGCGCGACGATAACTGCGGGCACTCGGGCGGAGGGCTTTTCCACGCTCCGGCCGCTGGTCCCGCGACGCTGCGGCCAGGAATGCAGCCGTAACCAACTCGTTATCAAACGTATCGCCGAAGCGGGCGATTATCCTGACGCGGCTCAAACCCTGTCAATGCGCGTTAGCGAGCGGACAACGGTTTACCGGGGAATGTGATGGGGGACGATGCACCGCGGCAACCAGATGTCGCCGTTCAGTCCGGCCGCGGCCGGGCGTGCGGATCGAAAAAGAAGGGGAGAGGCCCGCTTACAGGTCCCGCGCGGAGGGGAGCGCAGAACCTGCAAGCCCAGTAATGACCGGCATCGTACGTATGTGCGATTACTACGACGCGCGATCGCCGGCCATCACTGTATTGCGGGCGATGCTGCAACTGCTACTGCGATGCTGCTAGGTGCTTCTACAACGTACTGCGGAGACTGCTACTGCGTACATCTACAACGTACTGCTTGCTGCTACTACAGGTACATCTACAACGTACTGCTTGCTGCTGCTACAGGCACATCTACAACGCACTACTTGCTGCTACAACTACTTCCACAACGCACAACGGGTACTGCAACTGCGATTTTTCCGGCGGGGCGCGGCGCCTGGCGGGTATGCCCGTCAACGAGTCGTATCGGCCGGACTGCTACACGGCGATTTGTCCCTCGGACTTGGGCGTTTCCAGCGGCCTGACGTACTGCCAGCGACGAGCGGCGAGCAAGGACAACGATTGCTCAGCCAGCCTGTCGGGGCGGCCTTACCGGGAACGGCTGCTTACCACTGCGAACCGCTGTAGCGGCTGGATTGC
>DATJHN010000376.1:0-12303 GCA_035493915.1 Bordetella sp. | reverse complement strand
AAGCCAGATATCAAAAGGAAAAATCCAATATTGAATATCAGCTCAAATTTGAAGCCGATATTCTTGATGCGGAACAGGGCGGTCAGGCAGGATAGCTGATGTCGGCCATTCGTCATGGCTGCATGTCATCGCCGGCCGTGCCCATCAGGCCGGTCATCCTGTCCGGAATTTGGTTGATCGCCGATCCCGTCATTTCCACCGGATGGAAGGCGTCGTCGGGCCCGCGTATTTGCAAGCGTAGCCGGCGCGAGGCGTAGGAGTCGACGCCGGTATGCAGCCAGGCCCGTACTCTGTCGCGATCGTCGTCATGCACGCGCGCCAGCCAGTCGCCAAGCGGCATGGGCGCGGCTGGGACATCAATGCCATAAGGCAGTCGTCCCAGCCAATACAGGCGTTGTTCCGTGCGGCGAAATTCCCACGCAACCTGGCCGCTGACACTCAGGGCAGCTTCCAGCTGGCGCGTCAATGCGGCGGTGCGTTTCAAGGCCCGTTCGCGGTCGGCGGACAGCGCCGTGGTGATCAGGCTCAGCAGCGACGCGCAGCCGAGGAAACCTTGCACCGCCAATAGTGGTTCGCCGCTGAAATGCACCATGTTGGCGTAGGGGCCCATATCGCTCATGGTGTAGGAGCCGGCGACCAGCGCCAGGCCGGCCACGATCAGCGTCGTACCGGTGGCCCCCCATGACAGCGCCACGATGGACAGGAACAGCAACGGGCCGTAGCTCATGCCGAAGCCATCGTGCCATACGAAGTGCTGGCCGCGTGGCGGATCATTGAAGACGATAGTCGTGCCCGCCAGCAAGGCGAAAGCGGCAATCAGGCCGATCCACAGATGCATGACGTTCTGTTCGGCCAGCGCGCCCGGGCGAAAGTGCGACCACGCCAGAATCAGCGGTGTCGCGATCATGCAGCCGACGAAGGCGGCCAGGCTCCAGACATACCAGTGTTCGGCCGACGCCGATGGATCGGCGATGCGCAGGCCCAGCGCCGCCAGCCCGCCCCCCCCCACGCTGCCCACGGCCAGCAGGGCGACGAACCACAGCGCGGAGCGCAGGGTGGTCAGCGTATCCGATGCCCGCGTGCGCCAGCGCCATAGGGCCGCGACGGCGCCGCAGAACACCAGGTCGGTCAGGGCGAAAACCACGGCGACTATCAATGGCCGGTCGCCCACCAGCAGGCCGATCGCGATATGCATCGTGGCGGCCAGCGCCATCCAGCCGCCCCAGCGGCGCGGCGGGTTCAGCATGAGCGCGGCCATCAGCACACCAGCGGGCGGCCAGAACAAGGTGGACAGTGTGACGGCATCGCGCTCGCCCATGCTGACCACGGCCAGGCACGCATAGCCGAAAATGAATCCGAGCAGGCACAGCACGCGGTGACGCGTCATGGCAGTGGGAAAGGTGTGGTTACTGTGAACATCGGAGCGCATCTTACAATGCCGCATCAAGGTTTACGCATATATGGCAGGGGGATGAAATGAACTGCATTCAGCGCTTTTGTCGCTTGGCGGTGTGGATGGCCGGGGCAGTGCTGTCCGTGGGGTTGTTGCCGAGCGGGTACGCGGCGTCGCGCCCGGCGGTCGAGGCCAGGAACGGCATGGTGGTCACGTCCCAGTACTTGGCGTCGCAGGTGGGCGTCGATATTTTGAAAATGGGCGGCAATGCCATCGACGCGGCGGTTGCCGTGGGATATGCGCAGGCGGTCGTCAACCCTTGCTGCGGCAATATCGGCGGCGGCGGCTTCATGACAATACATCTGGCCGATGGCCGAGATACCTTCATCAACTTCCGCGAAACGGCGCCAGCCGGCGCGTCGCGCGACATGTACCTGGATGCCAAGGGCGATCTGGTCAAGGGCGCCAGCCTGTACGGCTACCTGGCCGTGGCGACACCCGGCACGGTGCTGGGCATGGACACCGCATTGCGCAAGTACGGCCGCTTGTCGCGCCAGGCCGTGATGGCGCCGGCAATCAAGCTGGCGCGTGACGGCTTCGTGCTGACGCGCGCGGATACCGATATCCTGGATACCAGCACCGACATGTTCCGCCGCGATGCGGATGCCGCCAAGGTGTTCCTGCGGCCGGACGGCACGCCGCTGCAGCCGGGCGACCGGCTGGTGCAAGCGGACCTGGCGCGCACGCTGCAGGCGATCGCCGACCACGGGCCAGACGCTTTCTATAAAGGGCGTATTCCGGCGGCGGTGGAGCAGGCCTCGGCACGGGGCGGTGGCGTGATCAGGGCCGCCGACTTTGCCGCATACAAGATCACGGAAACCGCGCCGATCACCTGCAACTACCGCGGATACGTTTTCGTGTCGGCACCGCCGCCAAGCTCGGGGGGCGCGACTCTGTGCGAAATCCTGAATATCCTGTCCGGCTACGATGTGCCCGCCATGGGCTACGGATCGGCGCAATCGGTTCATGTCATGACAGAGGCCATGCGGCATGCCTATATGGATCGCAACACGTATCTGGGCGACCCGGCCTTCGTGAACAATCCCCTGGGCCGGTTGCTGAGCAAATCCTATGCGGCATCGATACGCGAGAAAATCGCGGGCGACCGCGCGACGCCGTCGGCGCAGGTGCAGCCGGGCATGGCGCCGCATGAAAAAACCGAGACAACGCATTATTCCATCGTCGACAAGGACGGCAACGCCGTGTCCACCACGTACACCGTGAACGGCCGCTTCGGCGCCGGTGTGATCGCGCCGGGAACGGGATTCTTCCTGAATGACGAGATGGACGATTTCACGACCAAGATAGGCGCGCAGAATCTATTCGGGCTGGTGCAGGGCGCCACCAACGCCATCGAACCCGGCAAGCGGCCCTTATCGTCCATGGCGCCCACGCTGGTGACGCGCAACGGCAAGACCTACATGGTGCTAGGTTCGCCGGGCGGATCGCGCATCATCACCATTACGCTGGAAACGGCGATCAACATCATCGACCATGGCATGGCGCCGCAGGAAGCCGTGGACGCACCGCGTATCCATCACCAATGGCTGCCGGACGAGGTCTATTTCGAGAAATACGGCTTATCTCCCGACACCCTGCGCATCCTGCGCGGCATGGGCTACAAGATGGTGGAGCAGACGCCGTGGGGCGCGGCCGAACTGGTGCTTGTCGGCCTGCCGGACGAGGCGCGCGCGGATCGCGCGGGCAGCTCGGGCAACGACGCGTCGGTGTCCGGCGCGGTGCGGCCGGGCTATTTGTACGGCGCCAACGACGAACGCCGCCCGGCTGGGGCGGCACTGGGGTATTGATGGCGACGGAAGAAACGCAAGACCTGGCGCGGCGCGTCCAGGAACTGGAAATCAAGGCCGGTTTTGCCGAGGATCTGCTGGAACAGCTGAACCAGGTAGTGCACAGGCAGCAAACGCAGATCGAGAAAATGGCGCAGCAGATCGGCCTGCTGCGCAGCCAGCTGGCGGACGCCGACGATGCCAAGGGTTCGTTCCGCAGCCTGCGGGACGAACTTCCGCCGCATTATTGACGTTGCGTGCGGCGAGCCTGGCCGGCGCCGATACATGCCGTTGTCCGGACGGTGGCGTTGCTAGTTCGATACAGGGCTGCCCGCGCAACGGCCATGCGCGGCAACAGGCGCGGCTTGCCGCCGGAAAACGGTGGTGCCGACCGTGTCACCGGCGCCGCGCCAGCCGTGCCTGCAGCGCCTGGAAGCCCGCCAGGAAAACTTCCTGGCTGACGAAGCGCTTGAGCTCCGCCTCGCGCTCCGGCGGGGCGCTGAAATCCGCGGTCCATTCGCCAAAGCAGCGATCGCCGTCCGTAACGGGCGTCAGTTTCAGGGTCGCGACGTAGTCGGATACGCCCATGGGACTTTCCAGGATGGCGTAGGTAAAGGTGTAGTCGTAGTCGGATAGCGCCAGCAGCTGTTCGCGGATCAGGCCGCCATCGCGTGTGTGGAAATACCGTACGCAGCCGATGCGGTCGGAGGTCAAGCCGTTTTCGATCTGCGAATCGGCGATCAGCGGGTGCCATAGCGGCATGCCGTTAAAGTCGCGGACGCTGGCCCAGACGTCCGCCGCGGGCGCGTCGATGACGCTGGACACGTAGATCGAGGTCATGGCTTTTTCTCTCCGGCCGGCGCCGCCAGGGTGCCGGCCCCAGCCATGCGATTGATATCGGCGCTGTCCAGGCCGATTTCCTTCAGCAACTGGTCGACGATGGGGGCCTGGGCACGGAAGCGCAGCGCCGAATTGACGACCGCATCCGAGAAATTTCCGCCATGATCGTGTCCACCCGCGCCGCCGCCCAGGCCGTCGACATGCATGATGCGGATGCTGTCGATTTTCTCCATCGGCTTGACCGACTCGCGGATAATGCCTTCGACTTTTTCCAGCAAGCGCATGCGCAGGGCGGACGCGCGCGCTTCCGGCGTCAGGATATTCGACGATTCGTTCATCAGGCGCAGTCCTTCGGCTTCCACTTCGTGGCGGATGCGCGTGGCGGCCAGGCGGATGCGTTCCGCATCGGCCTGCGCTTCGGCGTGGGCGCGCATGGCGTAGCCGCGGTCTTCGCTGGCGGCGCGTTCCGCCTCTGCCGCCACGCGCATGCCCAGGGCCTCGCGTTCGGCGGTCTGCGCCGCGGCGACCAATTCGATACGCTTGCGGCGTTCGGCCATTTCGAGTTCGCGCGCGGTAAAGATTTTTTCTTCCGCCGCCACCGCCAGTGCGCGCGCCGTGTCGGCGGCGGCCTGGGCCTCGGACTGCGATTTCGATTGCATGGCGACGGCGATGGAGCGTTGCTGCTCGGCCAGTTCGATGGACTTGCGGCGCTCGATTTCGGCTGCCTGGACTTCACGGTCCTTATTGATGCGGTTGGATTCGACGCTCTGTTCGGCACGCAGGCGGGCTTCGTCCACGGCCTGCTGGGCGGCGATCTGGGCGCGCTGGCCTTCCTTGTCACGCTCGGCACGTTCGCGCGCCAGCGTCGCGCGCTGCTCGGCGCGCGCGATCTCCAGTTCGCGTTCCTGGGCCAGGCGCGCGCCTTCCGACTCGCGATCGATATCCAGCGAGAGTTTTTCGGCTTCCAGGTTCTTGTTGCGGATCGCGATCAGGGTGTCCTGCTCGATGTCGTTGCGCTGTTTCTTGCGCCGTTCGATCTGCTCGGTCAGGCGCGTCAAGCCTTCGGCATCGAAGGCGTTGCTGGGATTGAAGAACTCCATGGGCGTCTGGTCGAGCTGGGTCAGTGAGGCGGCTTCCAGCTCCAGGCCGTTCTTGGTCAGGTTGTCGGCGACGGCTTCGCGCACGCGGCGCACATAGTCGCCGCGCCGTTCGTGCAGTTCTTCCATGGTGACTTCGGCGGCCACGGTGCGCAGCGCATCGACGAACTTGCCCTCCAGCAGCTCCTTCAGCTGCTCCGGCGCCATGGTCCGCTGGCCCAGGGTCTGGGCCGCATCGGATACCGCCTGGGCGCTGGCCTGTACGCGCACATAGAATTCGGCGATGACGTCCACTCGCATGCGGTCCTTGGTGATCAGGGCCTTGTCGCGTCCGCGCGAGACCTCCAGCCGCAGCGTGTTCATGTTGACGGGGATCACGTCGTGGACGATGGGCAGCACCAGCGCGCCGCCGTCCAGGACCACGCGCTGGCCGCCCAGCCCGGTGCGGACGAAGGCGCGTTCCTTGGACGCCCGCAGGTACAGCCAGTGCAGCAGCCCGACGACGATGGCGGCAACGATCGCGACCGCGAGCACGATCAGCAGAAAGGTGCCGAATTGTGAGCCTGACATGTTGAGCCTCTTTTATCGGGTGATTTGCTTGAATTGCCGCGCGGTTTCCGTCAGCGCGGTTTCGGCCGGCAGGCGCTCCATGCTGGAGGCGCCGAAAAAACCGTGGCACAGGGGGCATTGCGACAGGACATAGGAGGCGTCCTCCGGTGTCGCGATGGGACCGCCATGGCAGAGCACGATGACATCGTCGCGCACCGCCCGCGCGGCATCGGCCCACGCCTGGATGCGCGGCACGCAATCGGCCAAGGTCAGCGCGGTGCGGGCGCCGATGTCGCCGCCGGTGGTCAGTCCCATGTGGCACACGACGATGTCGGCCCCGGCGCGCGCCATGTCTGCCGCATTGTTCTCGCTGAAAACATAGGGCGTGGTCAGCATGTCCAGCGCATGGGCGCGCGCGATCATGTCGACTTCCATGCCGTAGCTCATACCGGTTTCTTC
Organism: Bordetella sp.; assembly: GCA_035493915.1. Taxonomy (GTDB): domain Bacteria; phylum Pseudomonadota; class Gammaproteobacteria; order Burkholderiales; family Burkholderiaceae_B; genus Bordetella_C. The sequence continues at coordinate 6,118 of DATJHN010000376.1, read as the reverse complement.
CAGGTTGGCGCGGAAGATGCCGTCGATCAGGCCCACGGTCGGAAAGTTCTGCACGCCGGAGAATCCCAGTTCGCACAGGCGCCGCAGGAAATCGTCGGCGATCATGAAGGGATCCGTTCCGTTGACGCCGGCCAGCACCGGTGTGTGGCGGACCACGGGCAGCACCTCGTGCGCCATTTCCAGGACTACCTGGTTGGCATTGCCATAGGCCATCAGTCCCGCCAGAGAACCGCGTCCCGCCATGCGGTAGCGCCCCGAGTTGTAGATGACGATCAGGTCGACGCCGCCGGCCTCTTCGCAGCGGGCGGACAGGCCCGTGCCGGCGCCGGCGCCGACGATGGGCTCGCCACGCGCGATCATGCCGCGCAGGCGTTCGAGTATGGTTTCACGCGCGATGCGTGGCATGTGCGGACTCCTGGCGTTGGGAGTAGGGGGTGGCCGGGCCGGCCTCGTGGATGGCGCGGAATGCCTGGACCAGCGCGTCGGCAAAGCGCGGGTCGTTGATGTGATAGGGCAGGCGTTGCAGCTGCCGCTCCGGTGTCGCGCGGAATGCCTGTTCGATGGACGCATAAAGCGCGCGATCCGCTTCCGGGTCCCAGAAGGGTTTGCCCGGCATATCGATCGCCGACACCCCGCCTTCGGGCAGCAGGAAGCGCACCGGACCCGTCATGCGGTTCAGCTTTTCGGCCAGGAATGCCCCGATGCGCTGGTTCTCCTCCGGCGTCGTGCGCATCAGTGTGACGTTGTCGTTGTGCCTGTAGAGGTTGCGCCCGCGAAAGCGCTCCGGCACGGTGTCCATCGCCATGAAGTTCACCATGTCCAGCGCGCCGCAGGAGCCGACGTAGGGGATGCCTGTTTCGATGATGGCATCCAGGCGGCCCGGCCCCGAGGAGAACACGCCGCCGACGATCTCGTCGGCGATTTCCGTGGTCGATACGTCGATCACGCCCTGCAGCATGTGCGACTCGACCAGCTTTTCCATGGAGTTGCCGCCGATGCCGGTCGCGTGGAACACCATGCAGTCGTAATCGGCGCCCAGCGCCGCGGTGACGGCTTGTACGCAGGGCGTGGTAACGCCGAACATCGTCAGGCCGACGGCGGGACGCAGGGCGGCCTGCGGTGGTTCGCGATGCAGGACCATGCCGGCCAGCGCATGGGCGGCGTTGCTCAGGACTTGCTTGCTGATGGGATGGATGCCCGATACGTCCGTGACGGAATACATCATGCAGATATCGCTGGGGCCGACGTAGGGGCGCACGTCGCCGGAAGCGACCGTGGATACCAGTACCTTGGGCACCCCCACGGACAAGGCGCGCATGCCGGCGCTTGCCAAGGCTGTTCCACCCGAACCGCCCGCGCCGATGACGCCGCCCAGGTCGCGCCGGCTGGGCAGGAATCGCGCCAGCGCCCACGCCATCGCGGACACGGCGGAGCCGCGGTCTCCGGTGAATACAGCCTGCTCGCCGTCCGGATGGTGACGCGCCACTTCGCGCGGCGGCACGCTGGCGGGCGAGGGTTGCCCGGACGTTGATACATCGACAGTGACCGTCCTCAGCCCCAGGCGCTGCAGGCAGTCGCGCAAAAGAAAGAGCTCGCGAGCCTTGGTGTCGAAAGTGCCGACCACGTAGGCGGCGCGATTGCCGGGAACGCTTGCCGGCCGGGGTGATGCGGGGATATCGAAGGAAGTGTTGACCAGCCCAAGGGATGCGGCGGTATCGACGGAAGTGTTTGCGGATCGGGACAATGCGGCCGTATCCGCGGGATCTTGGTCGCCGGAACGCATGGAATGGCCGTGGGCCGCGGAGCCCGCGGCGTGAGCAGTGGTCCCGGATCCGGAGCTGGCATGGCCATTCACGCTGCCAGGCATGTCCGCCGCCTGCCAGCGGTTGAAGCCGCTGTCCGCGCGCGGCAGCGCCGACAGAGGCACTTCGGCAGCATGCTCGCGCCGTATCGTCAGGACTTCCACCATGCCTTCGCGCGCCGCCTCCACGGCGGCAGGCACGGCCAGGCCGCCGCTATCCGCGCTCTTCGCATCCGTACCCGCGGCCACGCCCAGCAGGCGCTGCTGCAAGGCGCGGTCCGCGGCCAGTTCATCGGCCGGCATGACGCGCGCGACCTGGCCATTGACCAGTACCGCAACACTATCCGCCACGTCGATCGCCACGCCCAGATTCTGCTCGATCAGGAGGACGGCGATCTGGCCTTCTCCGGCCAGGGACTTGAGCATGGCCGCCACCTGGTCGACGATCACCGGAGCCAGCCCTTCGGTCGGCTCGTCCATGACCAGCAGCGTGGGATTGAAGAGCAGGGCACGGCCTATGGCCAGCATCTGCTGCTCGCCGCCGGACAACTGCGCACCGCCGTTGGGGCGGCGTTCCGCCAGGCGCGGAAAGGTCGCGTAGACACGCTCGATGGTCCATTCGCCACGACGGGCGCTGCGGGCCGCCAGGCGGAAATGTTCGTCCACGGTCAACGAGGGCCAGACATGGCGTCCTTGAGGAACATAACCGATGCCCAGTTCGGCGATCGCGTGGGGCGGCCTGCCCAGGATGTCCCGCCCGTGCAGCCGGATGACGCCGCGAGCCGGTACCAGTCCGGTCACGGCATTGCACAGGGTGGTCTTGCCCATGCCGTTGCGGCCCACGACAGCCAGCACCCCGCGCGGCAGCGTCAGCGATACGTCGTGCAGCGCATGCGCGCTGCCGTAGAACACGTTCAGGCCGGCGATCTCCAGGACCGGCGGCACGCGGTCGCCTGCCGGCACCGCCGTCCGCCCGCTGTCCGCCAGGCGCGTGTCAGTGGCCATGCCGCCGCTCTCCCATGTAAATGGCCTGTACGTCGGGGTCGCTTTCGATTTCCTGGGGTGTGCCATGCCGCAGCACTCGGCCGTTATGCATGACGGTGATGCGTGCCGCCACGGACAGCGCGATCTCCAGATCGTGTTCGATGATGACGTAGCCGATGTGGTGCGGCAGCGCGCGCAGCAGTGCCACCAGCTCCAGGCGTTCGCCGGGCGACAGGCCGGCGGCCGGCTCGTCGAACAGGATCAGGCGCGGCGCGCCGGCCAGCGCCATGCCGATTTCCAGCTGCCGCTGCTGGCCGTGCGACAGCAGGGCGACGGGCGTATCGGCCAGATGCGTCAGCCGCGCGTGTTCCAGCAGTTCCCCCGCCGCCAGATCGGAGGCGGACGTACGCCGCGTGCGCCGCAGGCTGAAACGCCCACGCGAGACGCCGCGCACGGCCAGGTACAGGTTGTCCCGCACAGTCAGGTCGCGGAACAGCAGCGAAGACTGGTAGGTACGGCGCAGGCCGCGCCGGGTACGTTCCCAGGGCGGCAGCTCCGTGACGTCATCCCCGAACAACAGCACGCGGCCGCCGGTTACCGGAAAATCGCCCGTGATCATATTGAACAGGGTGGTCTTGCCGGCACCGTTCGATCCCAGCACGGCGTGGCGCTGACCGGCCTCGACATTGAATGAAACGCCGTCGATGGCCTTCAACGCGCCGAACGCGCGGGTAACCCCGTGCAGTTCCAGCGCATTGCCGGAGGAAAAGCCGGTGGCCGCGCGCATGCCGTTCATTTGCATTCGGGATTGGTGCGCGAGCCCAGTCCCATCTTGTCGAACTCCGCCTTGGACAGTCCCAGACGCTGATTCACATCGGGGATGACCTTGACGAACTTGTTATACAGCGTGCCGTCGCTGTTCTTCGCGACTTCCGTCAGGAAGATATTGGCGACCGCATTGCGGTTCTCATCCAGCTTGACGTTGCCCGTGGGCGTGGACTCCGTCATGGTGGACAGGGTCTGGCGCAGCTTGGCCTGATTGTTCGACAGATCCGCTTTCTCCTGTTCCAGTGCGTCCAGCACCGCCTTGGTGTTGACGTAGTAGGCGTGCGCGAACAGGCTGGGGCTGGGCAAGCCGTCCTTGTATGCCGCGCGGTAATCGGCCACGAATTTCTTCCAGGCGGGGTCGTCGTAGTTGTCGGCGATCGGGCCCGCGGACGGCGTGCCGACCAGCGCATCGCGGCGCTTGCCCTTGTAGCCCAGCACCGACTGGTCGATGGTGATGGAGCCGGCGATCAGCGGCTTGTCGCCGCCGGCTTGCTCGTACTGCGAAAAGAAGTTCACCGCGTCGGAGCCGCCCAGGGCGACGTAGATGGCGTCGATGTTGTCCGGCAGGCGGGCGATCACGGACGAATAATCCTTGGTGCCCAGCGGTACCCAATGCTTGTCCACCACCTTGCCGCCGGCCTTGCAGAACTCGATCATGAAGCCCTGCAGCAGCGAGTACGGAAAGGAGTAGTCCTCGGCGACCGAGACCACGCGTTTGTAGCCCTTGTCCTTATAGGCATAGGTGCCCAGGCCCGCCTGCCACTGCGCGCCATCGGTCGAGAAGCGGAAGAAGTTCGGCGCCGGGTTCTGCAGCGTCGTTGCCTGCGCCGCCGACGATCCGTTGACGAAGGTCACTTCGGGATGGGTCTTGGCGTAGTCCTTTACCGCGATGCCTTCGGATCCGGACAGCGGTCCGATCAGGATCTGCACGCCGTCCTGTTCCACCAGTTTGCGCACCGCGTTGACGGCGGTGTCGGGATTGCCGTTCGACGACGCCTTGATGATCTCGATTTTCTTTCCGGCCACCATGCCCTTGTGCTGGGCAACAGCCAGGTCCACGCCGCGCATGCCGTCCTGGCCAGGCACGGCGAACGGTCCTTCCAGCGTGGCCAGCGCGCCGATCTTGATAACCTGCTGCTGGGCCTTGGCGGGATGCGCCGTCAGCGCGGCGGCGATGGCCAAGGCCAGCGTGCCGGTGGCCAGTACGACGTGGCGCCGTGACCATTTCGGTGTTGATGCGGGAATCGCGTATTTCATGGATGTCTCCTGGTTTTCGTGGTTATTCCAGTGGATACGGCCGCAGGGGCTATGCCCTGTGTATGAACCTGCACGGCGGGGCGAGCCGGCCCGCGCAAGCGCCGCCAGACGCCTACCAGGCCGTCCGGCGAAACCATCAAAACCAGGAGGAACACGCCGCCGATCACCAGGTTGAACCGCTCACGGTCCACCAGATCGATGGCAAAGTTCTGCAGCAGCACGAAAAGCAGCGCGCCCAGGAAGGCGCCCGCCGGATGCCGCATGCCGCCCAGCACGGCGATGATCAGGATGTTGATCATCGAGGTCGTATTGACCGAGCCGGGAGAAATCTGCGAGTTGTACCAAACGAGCAGCACGCCGCCGATGCTGGCGATCAGGCCGGCCAGGGCATGCGCGGCGACACGATGCACGGTTACGTCGAAGCCCAGCGCCCGCATGCGGCGGGCGTTGTCGCGTATGCCTTGCAGCGCGATGCCGAAGGGCGCCCGCGCGATATAGGCGACCGCCGCATAGCCCAGCGCGGCACAGGCCAGGCTGATGTAGTAGAACGGCACGGGGGCGCGCAGGTCGGCGCCGTACAGCATGGGCGGGAGCACGCGCGCCAGGCCCTGGAAGCCGTTGAAGACGCTGTAGTTCTGCTGGACCAGATAGAAGAACGCCACGCCGATCGCCAGCGTGATCATGATGGTGTAGATGCCTTCGGTGCGCACGGCCAGCATGCCGATCAGCGTGGCCGCCAGTGTGCCGATCGCCAGCGCCGCGAGCACTGCCAGCCACCACGGCCATCCCAGGCTGTGCGCGGCATTGGCATTGACGCCCAGGAGCGCCACCGAATAGCCGGCGATGCCGGCGACGGTCATCTGCGACAGCGTGACCATGCCGCCATAACCGGCCAGCAAGGCCAGCGACAGCGCCACCAGGCCCAGCACCAGCGACTGCGCGCCGACCTGGAAGGTAAAGAAGGGCGTGGCGACGGCGGGATACAGCAGCAGCGCCAGCGCGATGCAGGCATGGACGATGGCCGGGCGCGATATGCCGGCGCGCGCCTGGCGAAGGGGACGCAGCATGCCGCGGGGCTCACCTGCAAGCCAGGCAGTCTCGCGCCCGGCGCTGCCGGATGTCGGCGTCGCCCCGGCCATGGCGGTGCTCAGGGCTGGCGCGGCAGTGGAAGCATGCGATGGCGTTGCCGCAGAAGCATGCGATCGCGCTGCGGCAGAAACATGCGATGGCGTTGCCATGGGCGACAGC
>DATJHN010000375.1:0-8844 GCA_035493915.1 Bordetella sp. | reverse complement strand
AGATGATCATGGTGTTGGCGCCGCGCAAGAAAGCGACGCCGGGCAAGGAAGCGGCGGGAGCCTGAGGGCCAGCCAGTCCGTCGTCAATACGCCGCCCTCCAGCCGGAGGGCGGTGCACGTTCCGGGTGTCGCGATGCATGTCCTTTTCGTTATCGATCCCTTGCCGCTACTGAAAGCGTACAAGGATAGTTCCGTTGCCATGATGCGGTCCTTGACCGCACGGGGCCATACTCTAAGCGTGGCGCTGCAAGGCGATCTGTACATCGATGAAGGCAAGGTACTGGTGAAATCCACGCCGATTTCGCTGGTTGCCGACGCCGATCTGCACGAGCATGACTGGTGGCGCGAAAGCGGCGCGGCGGTCGAGCAGCCGTTATCCGCGTTTGGCGCGGTGCTGATGCGCAAGGATCCGCCTTTCGACATGGAATACGTCTACGCCACGCACCTGCTGGAATATGCGCAGGCGCAGGGCGCGAAGGTATACAACCATGGCGGTGCCATCCGCAATCACCCGGAAAAGCTCGCGATCACCGAGTTCTCCGAATTCACCGCGCCGACACTGGTTACGCGCGACATGGCGCGCATCAAGGCATTTCATGCGCGGCATCACGATGTCATCGTCAAGCCGCTGGATGGCATGGGCGGTACGGGTATTTTCCGGCTGCGCCAGGAAGAACCCAATCTGAATGCCATCCTGGAAACGCTGACGCATGACGGTGCGCGCACCATCATGGCGCAGCGCTATATCCCCGACATCGTCAAGGGCGACAAGCGCGTGCTGCTGATCGGCGGTGAACCGGTTCCGTATGCGCTTGCGCGCATCCCCCTCGCGGGCGAAACGCGGGGCAACCTGGCCGCGGGCGGCCGCGGGGTGGCGCAACCTCTTTCGGATCGCGATCGCGAACTTGCCGCGGCGGTGGGACCGCGCCTGGCCGCGCGCGGTTTGCTGCTGGTCGGTTTGGATGTCATCGGCGACTACGTGACCGAGATCAACGTCACGAGTCCGACCTGTTTCGTCGAAATCACCGAACAGACCGGCTTCGACGTACCGGGAATGTTCGTCGATGCGCTTGAACGCGCCGTAGCCGCGTAAGCGGGATATCCATGACCGGCATAGTCATCGTCGTTCATACGCCACTGGGCTCGGCGATGATGGACTGCGCCAGCCACGTGATGGGCAAGGTCAAGGAAGTCGCCGTGCACGATATCCAGGCCGACGACATGCCGGAGGCCAAGATCCCCGGCGTGGTGACCGATATCCTGCGGCTCGGGCAGGACGGCAATGGGGTGCTGGTGCTGACCGACCTGGTCGGCGCGACACCCGCGAATATCGCCAAGCAGGCCGTGATCCAGGCGCAGGCGCAAGGAGTCCAGTGCGCGGTGCTTGCCGGCCTGAATACCCCCATGCTGCTACGGGCATTGACCTATCGCGGACTGCCACTGACGGAAACCCGCGAAAAGGCGTTGGCGGGGGGAGTGCAGGGAGTCTTGCGTGTAGACTGAAGGAAAATTTATCCTATCATGTCACCTGGTATCTTCAGCCCTATCGCCAGCGGTTTCGCGCCCGACTTTCCTTATGCCTATCTCCGAAATCACGATCAGCAATAAACTCGGCCTGCACGCGCGCGCAGCGGCCAAACTTACCCAGCTGGCCAGCAAGTTCAACAGTGATATCTTTATTTCCCGCGGCGCGCAACGCGTGAACGCCAAGAGCATCATGGGCGTCATGATGCTGGCGGCCGGTCTGGGTGTGACGGTGAAGCTGGATGCGTCGGGTCCGGATGCGGACCATGCGCTGAAGGAAATCGAATCCCTGTTCGATAGCAAATTCGGTGAGCTCGAATAATTCGATCCTCGTACAGTCCTTGCCGGAACCCGCGCGCGCGCGGGTTCGCGGGGCTGCTGCCGCCGCCCTGCGCGCAAATAACGCCGGCCAGCCCGCTGCGGTCATTTGCCTGTATGGGCAGGGCGTGGCGCGCGGCTATGCGATCGGCCGCGCCGTGGTCATGGGTGCCGCGGCACTGGAGGTCGCCCACTACCGCATCGCGCCCGAAGACATACAAGCCGAGTGCGATCGCCTGACGGCCGCGCTGGCGGCGGCGCAGGCCGACATGCTGCAGATGGCGGACACGCTGCCGGACGACGCGCCGCGCGAACTGGGCGCCATGCTGAATGTGCACCACCTGCTGCTGGCCGATCCCTTGCTGGCCGAGCAGGCGCTTTTGCTGATCAAGGAACGTCACTACAACGCCGAATGGGCGCTGACGACCCAAGGCCAGTTGCTGGGCGAGCAGTTCGACGCGATGGAAGACGAATACCTGCGCGAACGCGGCGCCGATGTGCGCCAGGTCATCGAACGGGTATTGCACGTGTTGGCCGGCACGTCAGGCATACGCGATCCCGACGAGGTGGACGGCGACGATCCGCTGGTCGTGGTGGCGCACGATATTTCGCCCGCGGACATGCTGCGCCTGCGGGGTGGGCGTTTCCTGGCGTTCGTTACGGACCTGGGGGGCGCCACGTCCCATACGGCCATCGTGGCGCGCAGCATGGGCGTGCCCGCGGTAGTGGCGCTGGGCAATGTGCGCGAGCTGGTGCGCGACGGCGACATGCTGGTGGTGGACGGCGCGAGCGGTGCCGTGATCGTCAATCCTTCGCCCGCCATCCTCGATGAGTTCCGCGAACGCCAACGCGCCTATGCAGGAGAACGGGCGGAACTGGCGCTGCTGCGCGACGAGCCCGCCATTACGCTGGACGGCATCGGTATCGTGCTGCATGCCAATATCGAATTACCCGAAGAGGCGGAAGCCGCGCGTGCGGCCGGCGCCGAAGGCATAGGGCTGTTCCGCAGCGAATTCCTGTTCATGGGCCGGCCGGACCTGCCCGGAGAGGAAGAACAGTACCAGGCATATTCGTCCGTCGTGAAGGTCATGGCCGGCATGCCCGTGACGATACGCACACTGGATATCGGCGCGGACAAAACGCTGGACGACGAAGCGACGGTCGCGACCAATCCTGCCCTGGGGCTGCGCGCGATCCGCTATTGCCTGGCGCATCCCGAAATGTTCGCGACGCAGTTGCGGGCCATATTGCGGGCGTCCGCGCACGGACCGGTGCGGGTGCTCATCCCGATGATCGCGCATATGCACGAAGTCGAGGCCACCCGCGTAGCCCTGGATGCCGCGCGGCGGGAACTGGATGCGCGCGGCCAGCCATACGCGGCGCATATCGAACTGGGCGCGATGGTCGAGGTCCCGGCCATTGCGATCGCCATCGAGCCTTTTGCCCAGGCGCTGGATTTTCTGTCCATCGGCACGAACGACCTGATCCAATACACCCTGGCCATCGATCGTGGCGACGGGCAGGTGGCGTCGTTGTACGACCCGCTGCATCCGGCCGTGTTGCGGCTGGTGGCGCATACGATCAATGCGGGGGAGCGGGCCGGCAAGCCGGTCGCGGTATGCGGAGAAATGGCGGGCGACGCCAACTTGACGCGGCTGCTGCTGGGTCTGGGGCTGACGGAATTCTCCATGCACTCACAGCAGTTGCTGGATGTGAAGCGCGAAGTCCGCCGGGCGCATTCGAATGCCCTGCGCGTGAAAGTCGCGTCGGTGCTGAACCGGGCCTTGCCCGTCGATCTGGCGACGCTGAATCAATCCTGATCGGACGCAATCCCGGCCTTTTCGAACTCCTGGCCCGATGCCTCGGCCCAAATATGTTCTGGGCCTGGCATCTACCGGTTGGCCGGATAGAGATGACAGGCCACGAGCGTTCGTTCATGCCGCAGCAGCGGCGGTCGTTCCTGGCTGCATACCGGCATGGCGTGGCAGCAGCGCGGATGGAAGGGGCAGCCGGCGGGTGGGTTGACCGGGTCGGGAAACGACAGCCCCAAGCCCATGTCGGGGATGCCCAAGCCGGGCTCCGGAGTAAGAACGGATGCCAGCAGTGCTTGCGTGTAGGGATGGCGCGGCTGGCGGAAGATCTGTGCCGCCGGGCCGGATTCCACGATTCTTCCCAGGTACATGACCGCGACCTCGGTGGCGATATGCTCGACCACGGCCAGGTTGTGGCTGATGAAAATATAGGTCAGGTTGAACTCGCGGCGCAGGTCCATCAGCAGGTTCATGATCTGGGCCTGCACCGACACATCCAGCGCTGAAGTCGGCTCGTCGCAGATGACGACCTCCGGCTGCATAACCAGCGCGCGCGCGATCGCCACGCGCTGGCGCTGTCCACCTGACAACTGACCGGGCGTGTTGCCGGCCAGCCGGGCGGGCAACCCCACGCGCTCCAGCATGTCGATCGCCGTGCGTTGCCTGGGATTATCGAAGCCATGCACTTCCAGCGGCAACGATACGATAGAGGCGATGGAGCGGCGCGGGTTCAGCGATGAGTACGGGTCCTGGAACACCGGCTGGACGCGCCGCGCCAGGCGGCGCCGCGGCATGCGGCGGATATCCTCGTCGTCCAGCGTAATGGTGCCGCTGCTGGGCGTTGTCAGGCCAAGCAGCATGCGGGCAAGCGTGGATTTGCCGCAGCCTGATTCGCCGACGATGCCAAGCACGCCCCCGCGCGGTACCGACAGATCGACGCCGTTGACGGCATGCAGGATGCGGCGGGGTTTGAACATGCCCGCGCGCACGGAGAAGTCGCGCGTGACGGCTTGTGCCTGGATGAGTGCGGTCATGGCGATGCGAGAGCCTCTTCGGGCTGGCGAACGCAGCGCCAGGCATGCTGGTCGATGTCGTGCACCGGGACATGATGGGCGCAGGCGGCTTGCGCGTAGGGACAGCGGTCGCGGAAGGCGCAGCCGTGCAGCTCGCCTGTCAGGGCGGGCACGACGCCGGGTATCGTACCCAGGGGTTCGCCCGGCGGCGTGCGGCCCGGCACGGGAATGCAGGCGAGCAGTCCTTGCGTATAGGGATGGCAGGGCCGGTCGAAAATCGCCTCCACGGGTCCTTCCTCGACGATCTGTCCGGCATACATCACGGCGACGTGGCGCGCGATGCGGGCCACCACGCCAAGGTCATGGGTGATCAGCACCATGGCGATGCCCAGTTCGGCCTGCAGTTCGGCCAGGAGCCGCAGGATCTGCGCCTGGATGGTGACGTCCAGCGCCGTGCTGGGTTCGTCGGCGATCAGCAGTTCCGGCCCGCACATCAGCGCCATGGCGATCATTACTCGCTGGCGCAGTCCGCCGGAAAGCTGGTGCGGATATTGTCCCAGGCGTTCGCCGGCTGCAGCGATGCCGACTTTTTCCAATAGTTCAACGGCCCGGTCACGGGCTTGCGCGGCGCTCGCGCGGCGATGATGCATATAGTGTTCGGTCAACTGGTCGCCGATGGTATAAGCGGGGTTGAGCGCCGTCATCGGTTCCTGGAAGATCATGGCCATTTTGCTGCCGCGCAAGTGATTCAGCTGCCGTGGCGGCATGGCGGCGACGTCCTGGCCCAGGACGGCGAGGCGGCGAGTCCGCCGGCGCGCCGTCTTGGGCAGCAGGCCCATGATCGCCAGCGACGTCATCGACTTGCCGCAGCCGGATTCGCCGACCAGGCATAGCGTGTCGCCGCGGGCGACCTGGAACGAGACGTCGCGCACCGCGTGCAGCGGGCCGCGGGGCGTATCGATGTCCACGTGCAGCCCCTGCACGTCCAGCACGATGTCGGCATCGGTGCCCATGTTCAACCCCGCTCCTCTGGCGTCAGCAACTGGTGCAGGCCGTCGCCGGCCAGATTGATGGCGAAAATCAGCACGGCCAGCGCGGTGCCGGGGATGGCGATCAGCCAGAATGAGAAAAACATATAGGCCTTGGCTTCCGAGATCATCAGGCCCCAGGAAGGCGTGGGCGGCTGGACGCCCAGGCCCAGGAAAGACAGCGCGGCTTCCAGCAGGATCGCGCTGGCTGCTTCCAGCGTGGCGATAACGATCAGGTGCGGCACGACGTTGGGCAGGACTTCGCCGCGTACGATGCGCCAGGTTGAAGCGCCCGCCGCTTGCGCTGCCGCCACGTATTCCAGGGCGCGCACCTGTTGCGTGGCGCCGCGCATGACCACGGCGAAGCGATCCCATTTGAGCAGGCCCAGCACAAGAATGACCACCCAGAGCGATCCGCCCAGGATGGCGACGGTGGCCAGCGCGACCAGGATCACGGGCATCGACAGGCGCGTCGAAACCAGGAAGGACACTGCCATGTCCACCTTGCCGCCGAAGTAGCCCGCCGCCATGCCCATGGCGGTGCCGATGACGCCGGAGATGCCCGCCACGCAGACGCCGATCAGCAGCGAAATGCGCGCGCCGTAGAACAGCCGTGAAAGATAATCGCGGCCCAGGGGGTCGGTACCGAAGGGGTGGGCCCATGAGCCCTTGGGGTACCACACCGGCGGTACGTTGCGCGCCGCCAGGTTCTGAATATACGGATCGTGCGGCGAAATCCACGGGGCCAGCAGCGCGATCAGCACAATGGCCAGCAGGATGCCGCCGCCGGCCAGCAGGGCGGTATTGCGGCGCAGGCGGCGCCAGCTGAACGAACCCGCGGTGCTGGGCTCGATGACCGTGGACGGGACCTGCGCGATGATGGGCAGCGTGGGCGTGGCCATGGTCAGGAGACCCGGATACGAGGATCCAGCCACGCATTGGCGATGTCGGCCGCCAGCGTCAGCAGGACATAGATGACCGACAACAGCAGCACGATGAGCTGCATGACGGGAAAGTCCTTGAAAGTAATGCTTTGGTAGGCCAGGTAGCCCAGGCCGTCCAGCGCGAAGATGGTCTCGATAACGACGGAACCGCCCAGCAGATAGCCCAGCTGGACCGCGGCCAGCGCCACGACCGGCACGATGGCGTTGCGCAGCGCGTGCTTGAAGATGACCTTGCCGGCCGGCAGGCCCTTGGCGCGGGCGGTGCGGATATAGTCCGCGCTCAGGACTTCGATCATCCCGGCGCGGATAAGCCGCATGAATGCGGGCGCGACGTAGTAGCCCAACGCGATGGACGGCATGACGAAGTGCTTCCACGTGCCGCTGCCCGATACCGGTAGCACGCGGAGGGTAAGCGAGAACAGCATGATCAGCAGCAGCGCGAAGAAGAAATTCGGCAGGGCCTGCCCCAGTACCGCCAGCGCCAGGCAGATGCGATCGATGACGCTGTGCTTGTACAGTGCGGCCAGCACGCCGAACGGCACTGAAATCAACAGGGCCACGCCCAGGGAATACAGGCCCAGCAGCAGTGTGGTCTTGAGCTTGGACAGGATCAGGGGGCCGGCATCGGTCTTGAAATAGACCGACGTGCCGAAATGGCCGCGCACGACGTCCCACAGCCAGCTGGCGTACTGTATGGCGATGGGGCGGTCCAGGCCGTAGGCCTTGCGGATCATGTCGATGTCGGCCTGCCGCGCGCCTTCGCCGGCCAGCGCGACGGCGGGGTCGCCGGACAGGTGCAGCAGCATGAAGGCCAGGATGGAAACGGTCAGCGCCACCAGTATCGCCAGGCCCAGCCGGCGGATCGTAAATCCAAGCATATCGTTCCCTAGTCATGCGGATAGCGCGCGGCCGGAGGTGCCGTGCCGCGCTGGTCCGCGGATCGGCGCGCTACTTCCAGCTCATCTCCCAGAAGCGGACCAGCTCGTCCGGATAGGGCTTGAAATTCACTTCATTGCTGGCGACGTAGTAGACGGGCAGGGACCAGAGCGGCACCGCGTAGGCCTGCCGGGAGATCAGATCCAGCGCTTTCTGGTAAGTGTCATCGCGCTTCTTGGGATCGATCGTGCGGTCACCCTCGTCCAGCAGTTCCTTGACCGTGGGGTCGCGGTTGATGTCGTCGGTGCCGAAGGCGAAGTACACGGGTGTCGATGCCGACGTGTCGTTCACCAGGTTGGATCCCCAGGTCTGGTGCGTCAGGGATGCCTTGCCCGCGCGGATCATGTCGCGCATCGCGGCGTATTGCAGATAGCTGAGTTTGGCGCGGATGCCGACCGCGCGCAGGTAATTGATGATCGCTTCCGTCTGGTTGCGTTCGCGGTAGGCCACGATGTCGATATCGAAGCCGTTGGGATAGCCGGCTTCAGCCAGCAGCTTCCTGGCCTGCGCGGGGTCGTAGTTGTAGACGGCGGCGCCCTTGTCCGTGCAACCCACCTGCGATGGCGTGCAGATGGTATTGAGGATCTTCGCGTCGCCGCCGACGATATTCTTGATGATGGATTCCCGATCGATGGCGTGCGAGATCGCCTTGCGCACGCGTTCATCCTTCAGTTGCGGCGCCGGGGTGTTGGGCAGTGTGTTCATCTGCATGAAGACGATGCGCATGGTGTTGCCGCTGACCGCCTGCAAATTCGGCATGCTGGCCAGTTGTTCCGCCTGGTCCTTGGGCACGCTCATGATGAAGTCTTCCTGGCCGGAAATGACTTCCGCCATCTGGGTCTGGCGATCGGGTATGAAGCGGATCACTACTTTGCCGATCTTCGGCTGCGGTTTGGGCGAGTCCTTGAAATAGTCGGCGTTGCGTGCCAGCGTGATGGATTTTCCGGGTTGGTAGTCGACTACCTTGTAGGGTCCCGAACCCACTGGTTTGGCGTTCATGCCCGCGGGGCCGGCTTCCTTGTAGTACTTGGCGGGGTGGATGGCGACGGTCGTGGACAGGTATTCCTTGGCGGCGGGGAAGGGTTCCTTGGTGTGGATGCGTACCGTGTACTGGTCGATTTTTTCCACCCGGTCTATCCACTGGACGTTCTGCTGCGTGGTGGCCTTGTTCTTCGGATCCGCCACGAAGTTCAAGGTATAGACCACGGAGTCGGCATCGAAGTGCTCGCCGTTATGGAAGTTGACGTCCTTGCGCAGCTTGAATTCCAGC
>DATJHN010000374.1:0-10842 GCA_035493915.1 Bordetella sp. | reverse complement strand
GAACAGGATGCTCATGCCCAGTTCCGCCTGCAGGCGGCGCAGCAGGTCAAGGATCTGCGCCTGCACTGTCACGTCCAAAGCGGTCGTGGGTTCGTCGGCGATCAGCACCGACGGGTTGCAGGCCAATGCCAGCGCGATCATCACGCGTTGCCGCATCCCGCCCGACATTTGATGCGGATACTCGTTCACGCGCCGTGCGGCGGCGGGAATCTCCACGCGTTCCAGCATCTCGCGCGCGCGCTCCAGCGCGGCGGCGCGCGAACCGCCTTCATGCTGCAGCACCGCTTCGGCGATCTGGTCGCCCACGGTGTACAGCGGATTCAGGCTGGTCATTGGCTCCTGGAAGATCATGGCGATCTCCCTGCCGCGGATATCGCGCATGCGCGCCGCCGATGCCGTCGCCAGGTCGTGCTCGGCGCCCGCGCGGTCGCGAAAGCGTATGCGGCCGGCTTCGATGCGTCCAGCCGGCTTGGGCAGCAAACCCATGATCGACAGGCTGGTCACCGATTTGCCCGAGCCCGATTCGCCGACGATGGCCAGCGTTTCGCCGCGAGCCAGGTCGAAGGTGACGCCGTCCACCGATTTGGCGATACCGTCGCGGCTATGAAACCACGTCTTCAGTCCTTCCACGGAAAGAACGACGTCGCGTGTGCTTGCGGTCATGGCTTACAGTTCCTTGCGCAAGCGCGGGTCCAGCACGTCGCGCAGCCCGTCGCCCACCAATTGCAGGGAAAGCACGGACAGCACGATGGCCAGCCCCGGAAAAATCATGATCCAGTCGGCCGATCCCATGTATTGCTGTCCGGCACTGATCATCGTGCCCCAGGTGGGAATATCGGGCGACACGCCCACGCCCAGGAAGGACAATCCCGCTTCCGCCAGGATGGCATAGGCGAAGATGAACGTGCCCTGCACCAGGATGGGCGATACCAGGTTGCGCAGTACATGCACGGCCACGATGCGGCGGGTCGGCACGCCCAGGGCGCGTGCCGCTTCCACGAACGGCAGTTCGCGGATCACCAGCGTGGATGCGCGCACGATGCGCGCCAGGCGCGGCGTATAGACGATGCCCAGCGCGATCACCACGTTCAGCACCGACGGGCCCAGGGCCGCCACCAGGGCGATCGCCAGCAGGATGTCTGGAAAGGCCATCATCGCGTCGATCAGCCGCGACACGAATTTATCGGCGCGGCGGAAGAAGCCGGCGATCAGGCCCAGCGCGATGCCCAGGATGCTGGACAGCACCACGACCGAGAAGCCCACGGTCAGCGACAGGCGGCCGCCGTAGATTACGCGGCTGAACACGTCGCGGCCGAAGTCGTCGGTGCCGAACCAGTGCGCCGTGCCGGGCGGCTTGAGCCGGTTGACGATGGACAGCTTGAAGGGATCGTAGGGGCTGATCAGCGGCGCCAGCAGCGCCGCGCCGACCAGCACGACCAGCACGATCAGGCTGAGCAGCACGGTCTTGCGGGCGACCAGCAGGCGCAGGACCTGCCAGCGTTCGCCGCCGGCATGCGAGGAAAGGACCATGGACATCAGTAGCGCACCCGCGGATCGACCACCAGGTACAGCAGGTCGATGAATAGATTGATCAGCACGTAGATCGCCGCCACGACCAGCAGGGCGCCCTGGATCACCGGATAGTCGCGGCGCAGCACCGCCGACACGACCAGGCTGCCGACGCCGGGCAGGCCGAACACCGTTTCGGTGACGACGGCGCCGCTGATGAGAAGCGCCGTGGTCAGGCCCAGCACGGTCAGGATCGGGATCAGGGCGTTGCGTACCGCGTGCTTCATGATCACCTTGCGCTCAGGCAGGCCCTTGGCGCGCGCCGTGCGCACATAGTCGTCGCGCAGCACGTCCAGCATGCTGGCACGGATGAAGCGCGTGATCAGCGCCGAATTGACCAGGCCCAGCACCACCGCCGGCAGCACCAGGTGGCTGAGCCGCGTGGCGAACGACGCGTCCGGGCCGCCGTAGCCCGACACAGGCAGCCAGCCCAGTTTCACCGCGAACACCTGCATCAACAGCAAGCCCAGCCAGAAGCTGGGGACGCTGGACGTGAACATGGAAAAACTCAGCACGGACTGGTCCAGCGTCGTGCCCCGCTTCACCGCCGACAGGATGCCGACGGGCAGGGCAATGAGCGTGGCGATGATCAGCGACAGCACCGTCAGCCAGAAGGTCGGTTCGGCGCGATCGGCCAGCGCGGACAGCACGGGCTTGTTCAGGAAGATCGACTGGCCCAGGTCGCCGCGCGCCAACTGGCCCAGCCATGTCACGTATTGCACGGGCAGCGGCCGGTCCAGGCCCAGCCGCGTCCGCAAGGCGGCGATGTCCTGTTGGGTCGCTTCGGGGCCGAGCATCACGGCGGCCGGGTCGCCGGGCGTGACCCGGATGATCACGAAGACGATCGTGGCCACCAGGAACATGACCGCGACCAGGCCAAGCAGGCGATTGAAAAGATAGGACAGCACGGGTGTTCCTCGCGGCGCTCGGTATGGACGGCCTTACTTCGACGCCTTCCACGCATTCCAGAAATACGGCCAGGGCGCGGGCGTCACGCCTTCCAGCGCGGGCGACTTGGCGGCCACGGCATTGAAGTCGCCGACCTTGATGAAGGGCACTTCATCGAAGACGACCTGCTGCACGTCGCCCCACAGCTTGACGCGCTCTTCCTGCGACGTGGCGCGGTTGAATGCGTCGAGCGCGGCGTTGCGGCGCGGCGTATCCCACCATCCCGGTGAGTTCTTCGACGGGAAGTCGATCAGCGCGGGCTCCGGCAGGAAGGGGCTGTGCGTGATGAAGATATCCCACAGGGCAGGGTCCTGGCGGCGCTGGGTCAGCGTGGCCCAGTCGACCACCTGCATGTCGACCTTGAAGCCGGCCTGCTTCAGGTATTCCGCGGCGACCAATGCCATCTTGTAGTGGAACTCGTATTGCTGGCTGGTCAGGATGCGGATGGTGCGGTCGGGAATGCCCGACTCGGCGATCAGCTTCTTGGCGCCCGCGGTATCGGCCTTGTTGTAGACCTTGGTGCCGCGGTCGGTGTACCAGGGATAGCCCTTGGGATACATCGCGCCGTCCACCGTGTAGTAATCGGTGCTGCCGAAGGCGGCGGCCAGCATGTCTTCCTCGTTCAGCGCCATTTGCACGGCCTGGCGCATCTTCAGGTTGGACATGATGCCCTGCTTGGTATTCATGACCAGGCGCGGCCAGCCGAAGGGCTTGAGCAGCACGGCCTGCGACTTGCCCGACTTCAGCTTGGCGGCGGATTCCACCGCGATCGAGTCGACGTAGTCGTACTGGCCGGCCACTGCTCTTTCCAACCGCGTATTGGCGTTCGGCACCGGCACGAAGCGGATCTCGTCCAGGTATTGCTCGCGCGCGCCGCCGTAGCCGTCGGGCTGGCCGCCGCGCGACTTGTAGCCGGGGAAGCGCACCAGCTGCAGATACTGGTCGGGCACGCGGGCCTTGACCATATAGGGCCCGGTACCGATGTAATCGGTGATCGTCGCCGCGATCTTGCTCTTGGGCATGACCACCGCCGCGGCGTTGTTCATGGCCAGCAGCGCCGTCAGCGGCGCATAAGGCTGCGTCAGGGTGATGCGCACGGTGTGGTCGTCGGCCGCCTCGATCGCCTTGATCAGCGGCGCGGTCTGCTTGCCGCGCGACGCCGTCGTGGTCCAGCGCTGCAGCGAAGCGATGACGTCGTCCACGGTCATCTTGCTGCCGTCATGGAAGGTGACGTCGGTGCGCACGGGGATGGTCACGGTCAGGCCATCGGCGCTGACGGTGGGCAGCGCCTGTGCCAGCAGCGGCGTCACGTTCCACTTGGCGTCGAAGGTGTACAGCGTTTCGTAGATATGCTGGCTGATGATCCCGACCAGGTCGGCGGTGCTGATCATCGGGTCCAGTGTCGGGGGTTCGCCGATGGTGGCGACCGAGATCGTTCCGCCCTTGACGGGCGCCGCATGCGCGGGGGCGGCCAGCGCGGCGACGCCGAGCGCGGCGACAGCCAATAGCGTCTTCAGCCCGTCGCGGCGACGAGAGACCAATGCGTTCATCGAGTGTGCTCCAGAAGTTCAGGACGGACAGCGCCGCCGGACGGGGACTGCGAAATCAGAAAAAGGTTTGTGCGATATCGACGACGCGGTAGTCGTCGTCCACCAGCAGTACCTGCTTCCATTTGTCGAAAGTCAGGCACGGGTGCGAGATGTCGAAGGCGATCATGTCGCCGACCTGGATGTCATCGCCATCGGCGATGCGCATGAAAGCGTGCTGGTCCATCATCGCGGTCACTTCCCAGCCGGCCGGTGCATTGCCGGGGGCCGCGTTGCCGGGGCGATGGTGGCGCGCGGGAACGGGCAGGCCGGCGTCGAAGGCGGCGTCCCGCTTGCCCATGCCGATGATGGCGCGCCCGGGTTCGGGCAGCGACTGCACATAGGCCCACACCTGCAACGCCGGCATCAGGCCGGGGGCCATGCCGCGCGCCACGTCGTTGTCGCGGCCGATGCGTTCGGCCGCGCTGCGGTAGATGCCCACGTCGTGGCTCAGGTAGCAGCCGGGGCGCAGCACGATGTCCAGCGGGCGGCCGATGTCCAGGCCCGAGAATTCCTGCGCCACCACGTCGAACCAGGCCGAGCCGGCGCCGGTCAGGATGGCCGCGCCGCGCGGCGCCAACTGGCCGCGCGCTTGCAGATCGCGCAGGGTGGCGACCGCACGGCGCAGGAAATCGCGGATCTTGCCTTCGTCGGACAATACGCCTTCGTAAAGCTCCACGCCGGCCAGCGCCAGCGATTGCGGCCAGCGCGCCACTTCGTCGGCCACGCGTTGCAGCGCCGCCTCGTCGCGCACGCCGGTGCGCCCGCCGGGCACGCCCAGTTCGACCAGCACGTGCAGCACGCGGCCCTGTCCGGCGAAATAACTGCCAAGCTGCGCGATATTGGCCGGGTCGTCGACCAGGCAGCAGAATTCGAAAGCGGGATCGTGCAGCAGCTGTGCGATCAGCGCCATGTTTGCGCGGCCCACCAGCTGGTTGGCCATCAGGATGCGGCGCACGCCGTGCCGGTAGGCGGCATTGACCTGCGGCGCGGTGGCCAGGGTAATGCCCCAGGCGCCGCCGGCCAGCTGGCGATGGAACAGGGCGGGGCTCATGGTCGTCTTGCCGTGCGGGGCCAACTGGACCTGATAGGCGCGCATGAATTCCTGCATCCAGGCCAGGTTATGGCGGATGCGCGATTCGTACAGCACCGCCACTGGCAGGCTGACGTCCTCGGCCAACAGATTCCAGCCCAGGCCGGCGACTTGAGCCGGCGCACAGCCGGCCGGAAATGTGCCCAGGCCTTTGCCGACCGGATCGACGGGAGGGAAGGAAAGAGAGGCATCTGTCATGTCGGCCACCGCAGAGCTGAAAATTTTTACCGGGAAATCTGTTTTTTGCGATTATCCTGAAAATTATTTACAGAGCGCCAGCCGGGGTTTTCCCCAGGTCCAGGGCAGATCCTCTTCCCGCGTCGTCCCTGGCACATGAGTTGGACCCGCGATTTCCGGCGCTACCCCCGGCCCCGCTTATGTCTTGCTACGCGTTTTCCGACAGCTGGCGTCGCGCGCGGGCTTGACGCCTTTTCAGTCCGGGCGTGGTTGCGCCGGACGGCCCAGCCCCCATATCTGGTGTAATACTCCCTCGAATTCGTCTACTTTTTCCCATGAGCAACGATCTGTTCGCCGGCGATCCGGCGCAGCGGGCCCATGTCCCCCTGGCGGAACGCCTGCGCCCGCGCACCCTGGACGATGTCGTCGGCCAGTCGCATCTGCTGGGCGAAGGCAAGCCCCTGCGCGTGGCATTCCAGTCCGGGCGCCCGCATTCCATGATCTTCTGGGGCCCGCCCGGCGTAGGCAAGACCACGCTTGCGCGCCTGATGGCCGACGGCTTCGACGCCCAGTTCATCGCCATTTCCGCCGTGCTGGGCGGCGTCAAGGACATCCGCGAGGCCGTCACCGTGGCCCAGGTCGCCCAGGGGCAGGGCCGGCGCACCATCCTGTTCGTCGACGAGGTGCACCGCTTCAACAAGGCGCAGCAGGATGCCTTCCTGCCCTATGTTGAAAGCGGCCTCTTTACCTTCATCGGCGCGACCACGGAAAACCCGTCTTTCGAGGTCAATTCCGCGCTGTTGTCGCGTGCCCGTGTGTATGTGCTGCAGTCGCTGACCGCCGCGGAACTGATGCAGCTGATCGACCGCGCGCTGGTGGAACTGAACGCCACCTTTCCCGACGACGCCGCCATGCGTTTCGACGACAGCGCGCGCGAGCAATTGGCCGGCTGGGCGGATGGCGACGCGCGCCGCCTGATCAACGCGGTCGAAGTGGTGGCGGAATCGGCCCGTTCGGCGCATCGCGATATCGTCGATGCCGAATGGCTGGAAACGTCGCTGTCGCAGAACCTGCGGCGCTTCGACAAGGGCGGCGACGCCTTCTACGACCAGATCAGCGCGCTGCACAAGTCGGTGCGCGGCTCCGATCCCGATGCCGCGCTCTACTGGTTCGCGCGCATGATCGACGGTGGCGCCGACCCCCGCTATCTGTCGCGCCGTATCGTGCGCATGGCGATAGAGGACATCGGGCTGGCCGATCCGCGCGCGACGGAAATCGCCCTGAACGGCGCCGACATCTACGAGCGCCTGGGTTCGCCGGAAGGCGAACTGGCGCTGGCGCAGACCGTGGTCTACCTGGCCTGCGCGGCCAAGTCCAATGCCGTGTACAACGCCTACAACGCCGCCCGCCGCTACGCCGAGGAACACGGCAGCGCGCCGGTACCCATGCACCTGCGCAACGCGCCCACCAAGCTGATGAAGCAGC
This sequence comes from Bordetella sp., assembly GCA_035493915.1. GTDB lineage: Bacteria > Pseudomonadota > Gammaproteobacteria > Burkholderiales > Burkholderiaceae_B > Bordetella_C. The sequence continues at coordinate 3,984 of DATJHN010000374.1, read as the reverse complement.
TGGGGCACGGCCATGCCTATCGCTACGCCCATGACGAGCCGCACGGCTATGCCGCGGGCGAAAATTACTTTCCCGATGGAATGCATCCCACGTTCTATCAACCAACCGATCGTGGCCTGGAAGCTAAAATCCAGCAGAAGCTGGCTTTCCTGCGCGATTTGGACGCCCAGGCCAAGTCCGGCAAGCGGTAGGGCCCGCCCGTTTCAGCCCTGCCATCCGCAACCCCGCTGCCCCAGAGAACCATGCTTGACCCCACCCTGCTGCGCAAAGACCTGCAAACCGTCGTCGACCGGCTCAAGACCCGCGGCGTGCAATTCGATATGGAGCGCTTCAATGCGCTGGAGTCGCGCCGCAAGTCCGTGCAGACCGAAACCGAATCCCTGCAGGCGCGGCGCAACGCGCTGGCCAAGCAGATCGGCCAGCTCAAGGCCAAGGGGGAAGACGCCAGCGCTGTGATGGCCGAATCGCAGGCAGTGCCCGCGCGCCTGAAACAGCTGGAAGAAGAGCTGGCCGGCGTGCAGGAATCGCTGACTGACCTGCTGCGCGTCATCCCCAACCTGCCGCACCCCAGCGTGCCGGTCGGCGAATCCAGCGACGACAACGTCGAAGTCCGTCGTTGGCTGCCCGCCGCGGCCGGCGCGGACGGCAATCCCGTTCCGTTGCCCTTCGAAGCCAAGGATCATGTCGCCGTCGGCGAACCGCTGGGCCTGGATTTCGATACGGCGGCCAAGCTGTCGGGCGCCCGCTTTTCCTTCATGCGCGGCCAGATCGCGCGCCTGCATCGCGCCCTGGCGCAATTCATGCTGGATCTGCACACCGGCAAGCATGGCTACACCGAGTGCTACACGCCCTATATCGTCAATAGTTCCACGCTGTACGGCGTGGGCCAGTTGCCCAAGTTCAAGGACGATATGTTCTGGGTGACCAAGGGTGGCGCCGACGACGGCCCGCGCGAGGACGAGCATGGCAAGGCCTACGTGCGCGAAGACCTGTACCTGATCTCCACCTCGGAAGTCACCCTGACCAGCGTGGCGCGAGATGCCATTCTGGCGGACGCCGACCTGCCCCTGAAACTCACGGCCCATACGCCGTGTTTCCGGTCGGAAGCCGGCAGCGGCGGCCGCGACACCCGCGGCATGATCCGTCAGCACCAGTTCGATAAGGTTGAAATGGTGCAGATTGTGCAGCCCGAAGCGTCCTACGCGGCGCTGGACGAAATGGTCGGCCACGCCGAACGCGTGTTACAGCTGTTGGGCCTGCCGTATCGCGTCATGCTGCTGTGTACGGGGGACATGGGCTTCAATTCCGCCAAGACCTTCGATCTGGAAGTCTGGCTGCCGGCGCAGAACACCTGGCGCGAAATCTCGTCGGTATCCAACTGCGAGAACTTCCAGGCGCGCCGCATGCAGGGCCGGTTCCGCAACGCCCAGGGCAAGCCGGAATACGTGCATACCCTGAATGGGTCGGGCCTGGCCGTCGGGCGGGCCATGGTCGCCGTACTCGAAAACTTCCAGCAGGCGGACGGCAGCGTCCTCGTGCCGGAGGCCTTGCAGCCGTATATGGGGGGCGTATCGGTGCTGCGGCCCTGAATACCGGGATCGTCCAGCGAAGAGTCGCCAGTCCAGAAAAAAACCCCGCCTAGGCGGGGTTTTTTTTGGCGGTCAGACCTCGTTCAAGGGACCAGGCGGTTGGCCGCCCGGGGTTGAGGCGCGCGATCAACGATGGCCGTAGTGACCGTTATCGTGGTGCCCCTTGTCCCAGCGCTCATGGTAGTAGCGCGGACCGCCGTGATAGTACGGACGGGAATAGTAGTAGGGGCGCGGTCCCACATAGACCGGACGCGGCGCGACCACGACGGGGGGCGGCGCGACATAGACTGGGGCCGGGGCGACGTAGACGGGAGCCGGGGGGGCATATACAGGCGCCGGGGCCGCATACACGGGCGCGCCGACGATGACTGGCGGGACCCCGATGGAGATGCCCACATCCACGTGAGCCAGCGCCACGCCAGAGGCCAGCAGAGCGGCGGCGCCGAGGCCGGAAACTATCCAACGTTTGATCATGATGTACCTGCGCTTTGCTGCCGTGGCAGCTGTGGACTTTGACGACTCTATTGTCGGGCAAAAGTCCTACTTTCGTCTTCGACCTGCCTCATCAAAAGGCGACAATCCGCTACACCAGTGCGGCCGGATCATGTAAATATGGGTATTTGTGCAAAATTGGGTTGGCTGTTCCAGGGGGAGGGCGCGTCGCCGAAATCGGGTGAAACAGGTGTGCTCAACCGTGCAAACGGATGATTCCAAAACAAATTCTTACAAACTCGGCCTCCGCCAGGGAGCGCCATGCGACGTTTTCCGGCGCCCAGGTGCTTCGCACTCAGAAAACCTTTATCGCTTTTGGTTTCTTTACCGCAATAAAGGCGTCCTATTCCGCGCGGCACAATGCCGCTCAACTGGCCACCATCCCGGCGGGCCGATCGATACAAGGGAGTTCACATGGAGACTCGTACGGTCAATGGATTTCGGGTGCGTTGCGCGGTGGCTGCCGACGGCGACCGCAAATACCGCGTGCAGGTGTGGACTCGCAAGATTGGCGTGAACGCACCGGAGAAATGCTGGACCATGGCGGGCGGCCGCACCTTTACGTCGCAGGACGAGGCCGAACGCAATTGCCACCAGCTGTTCCAGGGCATCCGCGGGGTTCGCTACAACGGCGAACCAGAGTATTCACGCAACTGATTGATTGCCCGCTACACTGCCGCTTCTCGTCCGGAAGGCAGCGGTTGCGATGGCGTACGAAAATCTGTTCTGGGGAATGGCCACTGTAGTGGCCATCGCCATTTTGGGTGGCGCACTGTGTGCCCGCGCCGGCCGTATCGGCGCGACGTTGATGGGATGCGCGGTGCTGGCGGTCGTGAACGGAGGGTGGGTACTGTTCGCCACGGTAACCAGTGATTTTGCCGATCAGGCGCCCATCCTGGCGGTGGCCGCCATCATGTTCACGCTGGTAATAGGCGCCGCCGCGGCATTGGCCATGCGGCGCCTGCTGCATAAATAAATCAGAGCACGAAACCCGCCTGCTTGCGTAGCGTCACCGACGCTGCTCCGCCTAGCGCTTCCACGAATTCCTTTGCCCGCGCCGGATCGGCCGCCTTGGTGCAGCAGGCCGCCGTGTAGACGGTGCTCAAGCCGTATTCCTTCGGTAGTTCCCCCACCAGCGTCACGCCCGGCGTGTACAGGATTTCCGTGACCTGCGTGCAGCCCACCATGCCGTCGCCGGTAGTCTTGGCCAGTTCACCCATTGCCACGGCACCGTTTGGATATTCATGGATGACGTTCGCCAGCGCTTCGTCCAGTCCCAGCTTGCGCAGTATGTTGGCGATGTGCTGGCCGGCGGTCGATTGCTTCAGGTGCGGCACGTACAGGCCGCGCGCGGCGGCCAGCGTCGCCTTCAGCGCGGCGCCGTCGGCGACCGCCACGGGCGGCGTGCCGGTGCGCACGGCCACGCCGGTTTCGACGCGGCCCAGCGGGCGCGCGCTGCCGGCAAGCACGTGGCCTTGCTGTTCCAGATCCTTGATCAGGGCATCGGAAAGAATGATGACATCGCACGGCGCTCCCGCCAGCAGCTTGTCGCGCATCGTGCCTACCGCGCCGAAGCTGGCGTCCAGCGTACCGCCATGGCGTTGTTCGAATTCGGTCTGCAGGCCGGTGACGACGGCTTTCGCGGCGCCGCCGCTGAAAAGGGTCAGTTTCATGCGTTTCCTTGGTTGGCTCTAGGTTTGACGGATCTCTAATCTTCCATGGCGGCCACGATGCGGTCGAAGGTCAGCGGCAGGTCGCGCACGCGTACACCCAAGGCATCGAACACGGCATTGCCGATCGCCGCCGCCGTCGGTCCCAGCGAACCTTCGCCGGCGCCGACCGGATCATCGCCGCGATGCTGCACGATGGCAATTTCCACTTCCGGTACTTGCGAAAAACGCAG
>DATJHN010000373.1:0-3695 GCA_035493915.1 Bordetella sp. | reverse complement strand
GGCCATGATAGGCGATGGGAAGGTGCTTGAAATTCGTCGCGAGTTCACCGTCCGGACGCATGGCACGCGCAGCCCGCGTCGCATGATGGATGGACGTATAAAAGTCGGTGAAGTCGCCTACCCGCACGGGCAGATGCATAGCTGCCGACGGCATCGGAACCAGGCACTCTTGCGCGGCCGCATGGCCGGTACCATCGGCACGCAGTAGGCGAAATATCGTCGCGCGCAGCAGGGAAGCGGGGGCCGTGCCCAAGGCCATCAGCGCATTCAGTTCAGGCTCGCGAATCGCGGCGGCGAGCGTGTCATCCAAGGCCAGCAGCCCCTTGTCGGCGGCGGCTGTCAGATCAAGAATGCAGTCGCCTATTGCCACGCCTATGCGGCGTTGCTCGCTGCCGACTGTCGTATATACGCCCAGCGGCAGGTTCTGCAGTGGGAAATCCGTATCCGCCGTATTGGCGGTTTCGACCCAGCTTTTCTGACGCGCGTCATGGGTTTCGTTCAAGTGCATAACGGTCTCCATCCGCCCGCGCATCAGGCGCGGGAAATCGAATATCCACACCAATATCCATAGCGAATGATAACACCGTTAACTTAATTCGCAAATCATGGCTTGAGAGCTCGAACAGACCATCGAGGCGTTGCGTCGCTGATGAATCGTGGGGAAATCCAGCGAGTGGGCAGCTAATCCTTAAGTGCAGTTGTGCGCGCGGAATGTCCGGCACTACCATCGGAAGCGATAACCAGCCCGGTGCTCTGCTTCAGAGCCGTCGCCATGCCGCGGCAGACATTCCGGGACTCCATTGGAGATTGCCATGCGATTACCGAGCATCGCCCAGGATATCCGTCACATTGGCAGGTTCATGCCGATCGCCATTGCGGCGCTCTCCCTCGCGATGTTCACCGGGCCCAGCCGCGCAGCCGGGCAGATCACGGAGGCGCAGGCACTGTCGATCGCGACGGATGCCTATGTTTATCTCTACCCGCTCGTTTCGATGGACGTGACCCGCAGGCAAAGCACCAACGTGGCGGCCGCTGGCCAAAAGCCGGGCTTTGCCCCGATGAACGCGATCTCCAATTGGCCGTCGTTCCCGCCGGCGGACTTGAAACTCGTGGTGCGGCCGAATTTCGATACGCTGTATTCGACCGGCTTTCTGGACCTGACCAAGGAGCCGGTTGTGGTGTCCGTCCCGGACACGGGCGGACGCTATTATCTTCTGCCGATGTTGGATATGTGGACCGATGTGTTCGCCTCGCCCGGTTGGCGTACCACCGGCACCCAGGCCGGAAATTTCCTGGTCGCGCGTCCGGACTGGCGCCCCGATCTGCGCGAGAAATTCGACGAGTACAAACTCCCGGCGGGCACGGTCAGGATCGACGCTCCGACGCCATACGTGCTGGTGATCGGCCGTACCAAAACCGACGGTCCGCCAGACTACGATAAAGTGCATCAGATCCAGGCCGGCTATAAATTCACGCCGCTGTCGCAATGGGGGCAGGCCGCCCAGCCTGTCGCGGGGACCGTCGATTCGGCGGTTGATATGAAAACGCCGCCGAAAACCCAGGTAGACACCATGCCGGGCGACAAGTACTTTGCCTACGCCGCGGAGCTGCTCAAGCTGCATCCACCGCATATTACGGATGAACCGATCGTCGCGCGGATGAAGTCCATAGGCATCGACCCCGGCAAGAGTTTCGACGCGGGAAAGCTCGATCCGACGGTGCGCAAGGCGATCGCGGCGGCGCCCGAAGCGGGCCAGCAGCTGATGCAATGGAAGCTGGCGACCCTGGCGCGCGTCGCCAACGGCTGGTCCATGAACACCGATACGATGGGCGTGTACGGCAATTACTACCTGAAGCGCGCGATCGTCGCGCAGCAGGGGTTGGGCGCGAACCTGGTGGAAGACGCGATCTATCCGCTGAACCTGGCCGACGGCGAAGGCAAGCCTCTGGACGGCTCGAACAAATATGTCATTCGCTTCGAGAAGGGCGAAATGCCGCCCGCCCATGCTTTCTGGTCGATCACGCTGTACGACCCCGATGGATTCCAGGTCGCGAATGATCTGAATCGCTTCGCGGTCAGCAGCTGGATGCCTTTCAAATACAACGCGGACGGTTCGCTGGAGCTGTATTTCCAGAACGAGAGCCCCGGAAAGGAAAAAGAGGCGAATTGGCTGCCGGCGCCCAAGGGTGGATTCAACCTGACCATGCGTCTTTATGCGCCGGCATCCGAAGCGCTTACCGGCAAGTGGAACCCGCCGGCGGTTACCCGATCGGGCGTCCTTCCACCCGTGACGGCCCAGTGAGCGGGTGATCCTGGCGCTGCAGGGCGCCGATGGCGTGGCATTGCTGTCGCCGCCAGGCGGACGGGCCGATCGGAGCGTCTTAGCGACCCAGCTGCTCCAGCGCCATGTCCGCCGGATCGCGCGCGATCGTCATCATTCCCTCCAATGGATGGGCGATGTCCTCGATCAGGAAAATGGCGCCGGAGACCGATAGCGCGCAGACGAAAAGCGTTGCGATGGCGGTCCGGCTGTTGACGCTTACCACGCCGAAACCGCCGAAGAGTACCGAAAGCCATAGCACCAGAATCGTCAGGAATGGCCCGGGAATCGAGCCTTGACCGGGTTGTATCACCAGCCAGCGCGCACGCGCCAGGTCGCGGCTTTGCAGTACGACCTCGGCTTGCGCCAGGCGCTGCATGTCGTTTTGCGGCTTCAGATCCCGGACCTTTTGCTGGAAGTGCTCCACGCGTGTCAGGTTGCCGGGCGCATGGGCCTTTATGGGAGCGGCATCCCCATCGGAAAAGAAAGTCCGTACGGCCGACGCATAGGCGTCGCGCAGGGAATCGCGGGCGTCCTTCGCTTGCGGTCCGTAATCGGCCAGCGTCAGATCGAGCATGACGACCGTGCCCGCGGTCTGCGTGAAATCGTCGTTAAGGCGGTCGAAGGCAAGTTTGGCCGAGGCGACCAGCAGGCCAAGGACGAGAGCGGCAAGCGTCGCCATCAGGCCGGCCCCCAGCTTTACGATTGCCATCGAATCGTCATTCACATGATGGTCGGCAAGGAAGCGGCGAAGCAGCAGCCCCAGCACCCCGCAGCCGAAGACGCATACGAACACGATCGAGCCAACCATCCATCCGGTCATGATTGATGCCTCTCTGTGTTTTGGGCGGGATTCGAGGATGCACTACATTAGGGTTCAGGCATGCGATCCCGGGTAAGAGCAGGTACATGGCCAGTATCGATCAGAACACCGCACAACTGCTAGGGGCTCTTGGGGCCGCCGTTTCCCTGTTTTCCGTGATTCCGTATGGCCTGGCGATCTGGCGCCGTGCCATCCGTCCTCATCTGTTTACCTGGCTGATCTGGTCGGTTGTCACGGTTATAGCCGCCGCGGGTCAGTTCGTCGCGGGGGCCGGTCCCTCGGCATGGTGTACCGCAGCGGTGGCCCTGACCTGTTTCCTGACCTTCGTCGCCAGCATTTTTCGCGGCGAGAAAGGCTGGACCCGGTCGGACTGGTTTTTCCTGGCGGCGGCCTTTTCCACGATTCCCATTTGGATACTTACCGACGACCCGACTATCTCGGTATGCCTGGTCACGTTGATCGAGCTCGCGGGCCTGGCTCCAACGGTCCGCAAGACGGTGCGCGATCCGTGGAGCGAAAATCTTCTGTATTTCGGCCTGTGCGTCCTGAAA
>DATJHN010000372.1:0-6534 GCA_035493915.1 Bordetella sp. | reverse complement strand
TCGCAATACCGCTATCGCGGCCTGATGCAGACCGACAACAAACCGGCCATCCAGGGCGGCTTCGACTTCACCCATGAAAGCGGCTTCTATCTCGGCAACTGGAATTCCAACATCAGCTGGCTATCGGACAGCAATTCCAATGTCTCCGCGCCGGTGGAAATGGACTTCTACGGCGGCTACCGCGGCAACTTCGCCCAGGACGTGCCTTTCGATTTCGGCGCGTTGAAGTATTACTACCCCGGCGACTATCCCAGCGGCTTTACCAACCCCGACACCACCGAGTTCTACGGCAGCGTGGGTTACAAGACCACCACCTTCAAGTATTCCTACGCCATCTCCAACCTGTTCGGTTTCGCCAAGAGCAAGGGCAGCCAGTACTACGACCTGAGCGGCAACTACGATCTGGGCGTATGGGGCCTGACGCTGAATGCGCATGTCGGCTACCAGTACGTGCACAACGTCGACAACGGCTCCTACTACGACTGGAAGCTGGGACTGACCAAGGATCTGGGCCAGGGCCTGGGCGTGTCGCTGGCCTATATCGACACCAATGCGGATAGCGATGTCTACACGAATTCGCAAGGCCGCTTCATGGGGCGCGGCACGGTGCTGGCTTCCATCACCAAGACGTTCTGATTTGCTTGCGAACACCCGGCGATCCGCCATCGCGGCGGATCGGCGTTGACACGAAGTTTATATGGCGCGGGCGGTTTTTTTCATGCGCTTTATGCCGCCCTGCCTATAGTGAAGACGTTATCAACCACCCGGAACCGCCACGTCGCCGCCGAGCGGCGCGGCCACCGCCGATACCATGCCCGAACGACCCGTTCACGCACAATCCACCCTGCTCCACCGCCGCACCGGCGATATCTTCTGGACCCGGCCCGATGCCGATAACCCCGTGAGCCTGACGCTGCGCGTCGCCAGTCCCGACGGCATCCAGGCCCGCACCCGCCTGGAAGACCTGCTCAGGGACATCGTTGACCTGCACATCATGACGGTCAGCCACCACCGCGGCATCGCCACGCTGGCGCTGCAAGCGCCGCGCGATGAACTCGACGCCATGCTCCATCTGATCATGATCGGTGTTCCGGGTGCCGAACTCGGCCCGATCCAGCCTGCCGTCCTGGCAGCCGTGCACTGATCCTGTTCATCGATAGCAGGGGCCTGACATGTCTGCATCCGCTTCCCCAACCACCCTTCCGCGCGCCGCCACCCAGCCGGCCGCCCTGCCCGCCGGCAAGCCGACGCTCGCCGGCCAGCCCGGAACGCAGCCCGCGTACCAGCCTGAACCTGGCGATACCACGCCCCGCCACGCTGTCGCACGCTTCGACGGCCTGTGGCTGCCCATGGTCACACCGCTGCGCCAGGGACGCGTGGACCTGCCCGCCGCGCAACGCCTGGCGCGCTTTTATCGCGATGCCGGCATATCCGGCCTGGTCCTGTTCGGTTCCACCGGCGAAGGCAACCTGCTTACGCTGGCGGAAAAAGTCGAGATGGTCCAGGCCATCCGCGACGACGCCGATGCCTTGCCGATCATGATAGGCGCCGGCGGCGTCGACACCGGCGGCGTCGCCACCGCCATACGCCGCCTGGATGCCTTGCAGCCGGCGGGCTATCTGGTGCCGCCGCCTTACTATCTGTGTCCCTCGCAGGCCGGCATCATGTGGCACTACAGGCAGATCACCTGGGCGACCGATCGCCCGCTGGTCCTGTACAACATCCCCAAGCGCACCGGGGTGCAGATGACCGTGGAAACCATGGAAGCCTTGGCACGCTGCCCCACGATCGTCGCGGTCAAGGAATGCAATCCCACGGTGCTGCAAACGCTGCGGCAGCGCGGCCAGATCGCCACGCTGTGCGGCGAAGACAAGGCCCTGCTGACGCATTTCCACACCGGTGGCACCGGCGCGATCCCGGCGTCGGCCCACGTCCGTCCCGATCTGTTCGTCAAAATGATGCGACTGGCTCAGGCCGGCCAGGCCGACGCGGCACGCGAGCTGTTCGACGCGCTGTCGCCGGTCATCCGCCTGCTGTTCACCGAACCCAATCCGGCGCCCGTCAAAAAAGCGCTGGCGCTGCAAGGACTGATCAATGACGAGCTGCGCATGCCGCTGACGCCGGCCAGCCGCGCGCTGGCGGCCCGCCTGCAGCGCGCCATCGCCCGTCTGCCGGCAGTGGAGACCGCGCGCACGCCCCCCGCGCGCGGATCCGGCTATTCCGCCGCGGCCTCTGCCGTGAACATGTAGCCCCAGCGGCGCACCGAGCGCAGCGGCAAGGGCATGCCCATGACCTGGGCCTTGCGGCGCAGACGGCTGACCATCACATCGACGCCGCGCGGCGACGTCGTGGACTTATCGCCCGTTTCGCCGCGGCCGGCGGTCAGCGCGCCCAGCTCGGTGCGCGCCAGGCTGAGATTCGGTGCATTGAACAGCGTCAGCATGAACAGCCGCTCCAGCGTGGTCAGGCCCAGGCGCTGCCCTTGCGGCGACAGCAGCGTCCAGCCTCCTTCGCGCAGGCGCCACGCCGACGGCGATGGCAAAGACGACGGCTCGGCGGCGACAGGCCGTGGCACGTCAGCGGTCTCGACCAACGCACCGTGCGCCGTATCATCAGCATCGCGCAGATGGGCCAGGTGAGCTGACAGATCCTGCACGGTGGACGTCAACTTGCGTAGGTCGGCCTCAAGCTGGATAAGCGTGGCTTGCAGCTCACGGCGGGGAAGGGAAATCGAGGTCACGGTTCGTTTTTCTGGCTGGACTTCCCTGCAAGCGCAGGACGGGATGGGGCGGACCTGGGTTTCTCCGATTGTCATCACTCAGAGACATTGGGTATCACACAGATACATTATTACAAATATCGCGACTCTGTGGCACTATGAAAATCTTAGGGAGCCAGCACGAAAAATCTAAGACCATCGCCGCATCAGACAGGACTTCCCGTTCCATGCTAACCAGCAGGCTCAAAGAGGCACGACTCCGCGCGGGCCTTTCCCAGGAAAGGCTGGGCACGCTTGCGGGATTGGATGAGATGTCGGCCAGCTCGCGTATGAATCAATACGAGCGTGGCAAGCACACGCCAGGATTCTTCCTGATCGAGCGGCTGGCGCAGGCGCTGAACATGCCGACGCCCTGGTTCTATACACGCGATGACGATATGGCCGAACTGCTGCTGGCCTATCACGTCTTGTCGCCGGAACTCAAGGAAAGAGCGCTGTCCTATCTGCGGGAACTGGCATCCGGAGACGGCGCGCCCGTGGCAAGGGAAGCGGCCGCCGATGCGAACGGCCAGAATACCCCCGCGGCCAGCTCAGTTACATATTCTCAATCATCACCCGGCCAAACCCAGAACAGGACACCTGCTCCGCCCCCTTTACCAGACGAGCGAAGTCGAAAGTGACCTTCTTGGCCAGAATGGCTTTTTCCATGCTGGCAATGATCAGATCGGCGGCCTCTACCCAGCCCAGATGCCGCAGCATCATGGCGGCGGCCAGGATTTCCGAACCCGGATTGACGTAGTCCTTGCCCGCATACTTGGGCGCGGTGCCGTGCGTGGCCTCGAACATGGCCACGGAATCCGACATATTGGCACCGGGGGTTATGCCGATGCCGCCCACCTGAGCCGCCACGGCGGCGGAAATATAGTCGCCGTTCAGGTTCAGCGTGGCGATGACGTCGAATTCGCCCGGCCGCAGCATGGACTGCTGCAGGAAGGCATCGGCCATGATGTCCTTGGCAATGATCTCGCGGCCGGATTTCGGGTTCTTGAACCGGCACCACGGCCCGCCGTCGATCTGCTCGGCGCCGAACTCATCGCGCAGCAACTCGTATCCCCAGTCGCGGAATCCGCCTTCGGTATACGTCATGATGTTGCCCTTGTGCACCAGGGTCAGGGTCGCACGATCGTGATCGATTGCATATTGCGCGGCCTTGCGTACCAGGCGGCGCGTGCCTTCGCGCGAGACCGGCTTGATCCCGATGGCCGAGCTGTCGGGAAAGCGCAGGTGGCGGGAATGCACGTGGTTCTGCAGGAAGTCGACCAGCTCGCGCGCCTGCGTGGATCCGGCCGCGAATTCGATGCCCGCGTAAATGTCTTCCGAGTTCTCGCGGAAGATGACCATATCGGTCTTTTCCGGCTCGCGCAGCGGGGCGGGCACGCCGCGGAAATACCTGGCGGGCCGCAGGCACACATAAAGATCCAGCTCTTGCCGCAGCGCGACATTCAGCGAACGGACGCCGCCGTCGATCCGGGCGGCAGCCAGCGGGCCCTTGATCGAGACGACATATTCACGCACGGCTTGCAGGGTTTCTTCCGGCAGCCAGGCGTTCTCGCCGTACAGGCGCGTGGCCTTCTCGCCGGCGTAGACCTCCATCCAATGGATACGCCGCCTGTCGCCATACGATTTTGAGACCGCGGCATCCACGACGGCCATCATCACTGGCGTGATGTCCACCCCGACACCGTCCCCCTGTATGTAGGGCACGATGGGCTGATCCGGCACGTTCAGCGTGAAATCCGCATTGACGGTGATTTTCTGTCCTCCCGCGGGAGGCTGGATATGCTGGTACGACATGGACGCTCCGATGCCTGCTGGCCTATGCATGCCATTCTATATCCAGGTGGCGGCGCGCACGGCAATGACTATCAGGCGAGTGGGTAAAATAGACGGCCATGGATGATCGCGGGATCACCGTTCCGCATCCATCCGCCGTTTGCATCTATCCACTGTCCGTTTCCGCCATGTTCAATCCGTCACGCGACCAGGTGCGCGAGTTTTTTATCGAAGCCTGGCGCAAGCACAAGGCAGGCGAGGTCCAGACTCCGCTGGAATCGATGGCGATCGACTGGATGATCCGACACCCCGAATATCACCAGGACCTGGAAAGTCCGGAAGCGATGACGGCCGAATATTCCGTGGAAAAAGGCCGCACCAATCCTTTCCTGCATCTTTCCATGCACCTGGCGATCGCCGAACAATTGTCGATCGACCATCCCCCCGGCATCCGGGCGGCGTATCAGCGCCTGGCCGCCCGCGGCGACGAACACCAGGCCGTGCACGAAATCATGGAATGCCTGGGACAGGTCGTGTGGGAAGCCCAGCGGCTAGGCACGCCGATGGACAGCGACACGTATATCGACCTGATCCGCCAGCGCGCCGGGAAATAGGTACCCTTGCCGCCCCAAGGCAAAAAGCGCCCCCATGGGGGCAGCAAGCCGAAGGCGCGGCGTGGGGGCTTTTTTGCCGCCGGGCCGCCCCAAGGCAAAAAGCGCCCCCTTGGGGGGCAGCAAGCCGAAGGCGCAGCGTGGGGGCTTTACTTCCGCGTACCCAGATCGCTGGGCAGGCTGGACAGCCAGGCCGCGACATTGTCGATGTCGGCGTCGCTGAGCTGCACGGCGAACGCGCCCATGATGGGATTCTTGCGGATGTTCGCGGTCGCGGCGGCACCCGACTGCCCGCGCCGATAGGCCTTGAGCGCATGCACCAGGTAGTCGTCATGCTGGCCGGCCAGTATCGGATACTGCGGATCCGTCGGCGTCTTGGCATCGGCGCCGTGGCAGGACGCGCAATTGAATTTGTCGAAAACCGCCTTGCCGGCAGCCAGATCGTCGGCATGCGACGCGGTTGCGGCAACGCCCAGCAGCACCCCGGCGAGGGTCACGATAATGCGTTTCATGGATGCCCCCGTCATTTGAGATTGGAGTAATACGCGGCAATGTCAGCGATGTCCTGGTCGGACAGGCTGCCCGCGACGGCGTCCATGGTGGGATGGCTGCGATCGCCCTTCTTATATTCGTTCAGCGCGTTTTCGATGTATTTGGCATTCTGCCCGGCGATCATCGGTACGCGGTAGACCTCGGGGAACGCTGTCTTGTAATCGGCGATGCCGTGACAGCCTATGCACATGGATATCTTGTCACGCGCTGCCTGGGCATCTCCAGGCTTGACGGCATCCGCGGCTTGCGCCGCACAGGACACCCAAACGGCAAGCAGGCACGCCGTACGCAATACAGTGGTTCGCAACTTCATGAATTGGCTCTTGATAGGCGACTTTGGTTGCTGGAACTTCTGGAACTGCTTTACAGAACTGCCCGCGGACCGGCCTCCCCCGGGCCGCAAACCCGACGATTGTACGATAATTAGCCCATTGCCAACGGCGGGGCCTGGACACTGCAGGCCCCGCGCCACACGAGGCTCCATCTCCATGCCCGCAGCTCCCTCCCCCGCCGCCGCCCGCTTCGAAGGCACGGACCGCTATGTCGCGACCGAAGATCTGAAACTCGCGGTGAACGCCGCGCTCACACTGCAACGGCCGCTGTTGATCAAGGGGGAGCCCGGCACGGGCAAAACCATGCTGGCCGAAGAAGTCGCACGCGCGCTGGATCGCCCCCTGATGCAGTGGCACATCAAGTCCACCACCAAGGCGCATCAGGGGCTGTACGAATACGATGCCGTATCGCGGCTGCGCGACTCGCAGCTGGGCGACGAAAAAGTGCGCGATATCCGCAACTACATCGTGCAGGGCGTACTGTGGC
>DATJHN010000371.1:0-10768 GCA_035493915.1 Bordetella sp. | reverse complement strand
ATCCAGACGACACTGACCGACGACGAGATATGGGGCCGGGCCCGCTCGGGCACGAAGGCAAGTCTTTATGAGTGATGGCGGGCGGTACCGAGCCTGAGCGCCAGGGATGACCGCATCAATATCCGTTGCAGAGTTCCGGTTGTAGTGATAGCTTGTCGGCTTCCAGGAGAAGCGCGGTTGTATTTGAACCGCCTGCCGAAGGCGTAACCCCGAAACGCTCAGGTCCCGAAGACTGGAAACACATCGATAACTGGAGAGTGCCGCAGGTTGGATTTGAAACCTGGCGGCCGCCGAAGGTGCAAACCACGTCCCATACCGGGAAGGTGGTGAATCTCTCAGGCACAAGGACAGTGGGGCTGCGCGGCCATCTGGTCGCGCGGCCCCTTGTTTTTTCCTGGAGATAAACATGAAGGTCATCGTCATGGGCGCGGGCGTCGTGGGCACCGCCACCGCCTGGTATTTGAGCCAGGCCGGCCACGAAGTGACCGTGCTGGAACGAAACAGCGGCGCGGCAAGGGAAACCAGCTTTGGCAATGGCGGGCAGATTTCGGTCAGCCATGCCGAGCCCTGGGCCAATCCATCGGCGCCGCTGAAACTGCTGAAGTGGCTGGGCCGTGAAGATGCGCCGCTGTTGTTCCGCCTGCGCGCGGATCCCGACCAGTGGCGCTGGGGGTGGAAGTTTCTGCTGGAATGCCCGACCAAACGGTCCATGCACAACATGAAGCAACTGCTAAACCTGGGGACGTACAGCCGCGCCAGCCTGCAACAGTTGCGGCAGGAAACGGGAATCGACTACGACCAGCTGAGCAAAGGCATCCTGCATTACTACACCAGCAAAAAGGAGTTTGACCTTGCGTTGGAGCCGGCGCGAGTAATGCGGGAATTGGGTTGTGAACGGCAGGTGATCGACCCGGATCGCGTGGTGGAGCTGGAGCCGGCGATGGCGTCCATCAAGCAGCGGCTGGCGGGGGCCACTTATACGAGCGCCGATGAGTCCGGCGACGTGCACAAGTTCACGACCGCTTTGGCGGACAAGGCCCAGGCGGCGGGTGTCCGGTTCCGCTACGGCGTGCGCATCCAGAAACTCAGAACCGAAGGCAACGCCCTGGTCGGTGTGGAAGTCGCGAGCGAGACGGGGATGTACGAGGTCGCCAAGGCCGACGCCTATGTGCTGGCGGCGGGGAGCTTCAGCCCGCTGTTGGCGAAAGAGATCGGCATCAAACTCGATATCTATCCCGCCAAGGGCTATTCCGCGACACTGCCGGTGCTTGATGCCGCCAAGGCGCCGAGCGTCAGTCTTACCGACGATGAATACAAGCTCGTGTTTTCACGCTTTGGCGATCGTTTGCGCATCGCGGGCACAGCCGAGTTGAATGGCTACGGACTGGCCCTGAACCCGGTACGTTGCGAGGCGATCGTACGACGTACGCTGGAAGTCTTTCCGGGAATGAGCCGGCCCGAGCTGGCCAGCTATTGGGCCGGCCTGCGCCCCGCCACGCCGGGCAACGTGCCCTATATCGGCAAGAGCAAGGTCCAAGGGCTGTACCTGAATACGGGCCATGGGACCTTGGGGTGGACCCATGGTTGCGGGTCGGGGCGCGCGTTGTCGGAACTGATTTCCGGGCGCCGGCCCGATGTCGATTTCCAGTTCTGCGGAATTGGCGATAAGCGGGCCGATGCCATGTGGTCGTAGCGTTGTCGCTGCATGCCTTCAGGCGGCGATCGAATTGAAGTCGTCGCCTGAAGGCTATCCCTTGTCCCTAGGATCGAAGTGTTTCTCCGGAAATGGCATCTTCGATCGGAGTGGGTTTCGCCAGGCCCCCCAGCTTGCCTTCCAATACCGCGGCAAGCTCGGTGGGAAAATAGTCCAGCAAGGCGGCCGTATCGACCGCGGGCGGTTTCCCATGAGGATTCGCGCTGGTGGAAACCAGCGGCCCTCCAAAGGTATTGCATAGCGCTGCGCTTTGCGGATGCGCGGTCACGCGCAATGCTATCGACGGGTGCGTGCCGCGTACCCAGTCGGGCACTATTGCCGAACTGGGAAACACGAAGGTTATGGGGCCCGGCCATCGATCTTGAATTCCGCGAAGCCGCGCCGCGGGAACGGCGGCCATGTCGATCAGCGGTTCTATCTGGCCGAAGTCGGCCGCGATCAAGAGAAAGCCCTGGTCGATCGAACGGCCCTTCAGGCGGGCGAGCGCCGTTACCGCTTTCTGGTCGAAAGGGTTGCACGCAAGGCCATATACTGCCTCGGTGGCATGGGCGACGATTCCGCCGCGCGTTATCGCCACGGCTGCCTCTTCCATTTTTTTCTGGTCGAAAATATCGGTCATCTTGTTATTCGGACGACGTTGGCCCAATGAATCCCAATCTTGTTGAACGGTATCCCGCATGGCGATGAATCTCACGCTAAAGCAGATTCGGGCCTTTGTGGCGGTGGCTCGTCTTGGCAGCGCGACCCGCGCGGCGGAGCAACTGCATGTCACGCAATCAGCAATCAGCCTGCTGATACGGGACCTGGAGGAAAAGTCCGAAGTCCAGCTCTTCGAGCACGGGCGCGCGCTTATCCTGACCGAAGCCGGCCAGGAGTTCCTGCATATCGCGGAACGCATTATCGGCGATGTCGACCAGGCCGTCGACAACTTGAATGGGCTGGCGACAAAGGCTCGCGGCAAAGTCGCGATAGCGGCGGGCGTATTCATTGCTTCTACTATCCTGCCCCCTGTCCTGAAAATCTATCGCGAACGTTTTCCCAACATCGAACTGCGCGTCCGGGATATGTTGTCCACGGATCTGGCCGGAACGGTCCTTCGTGGCGAGGTCGATTTTGCCGTGGGTACCGATGCGAATCTGGATCGCAGCATGTTGTCCGTGCAGTCGCTGCGGCATTTCAGGCTGGGCGCTTTCTTTCCGCAAGGGCATCCTCTGGAGTCTCGCAAGACGATACGCTGGCGCGACCTGAAGCCGTGGCCCATTATCGTCGTCAACCCGTTGAACGCGCTATGGCAGAGAGCGATGGCCATGCTCTATTCCGAGGGCATAACGCTTGAGGTCGCTTTCGAGGTGACATTCCCGTCAACCGCGATGGCCATGGCCAGGGAGGGGTTCGGGGTCGTTATCCAGCCCTCGTATGCGATTCCAAGCCTGGCGATGGAAGGGGTGGTTGGGCGGGCGTTGAACGGGCCGGCGGTCGAGTCGGACGTCGTGCTGATCCGGCGCAATGGCAGTGCACTATCTCCCGCCGCGGCCAGTTTGGTCGAGTTGCTGGAGTACACGCTGGGCGAGGCAGCGCGGGAATTTCCGAAGCCGGCCAACTGAAAAGCAGGACGCGCGGCCTGGCGCCTGCCGCGGCCCGCGGAACGGTGCGGCATCAAGCGCGGGCCTTTGTATAAGACTTTCTAATACGTGGTCAAGAAAAAATCGTTTCCCTAATTCCGCGGGCGATATCAAACTTCCTCGCTATACGAACCAGCCCAGGAAGAGCGCTTTCAAATGCCCCACGTTCCTCTGTACACCGATGCCGCCGGAAAGGTGGAGATCGAAGCCCCCGAGTCGCTGATCGCTGGGTCCATGGCCACCATCAAGGTGGTCTACACGGCGGGCAAATTCGGCATTGACGACGCGGGCTCCATCAAGCTGATGCTGCGCTTTGCGACGGATTCCGGCCGTCCGCAGTTCGATCGCCCCAACGCACCCAACTATGTGTCGGCCACGGCGTCCAATGGCGCCGTGCTCGACCTTACCTATGATCCGATGGGTAGCGAACGACCCTGGTGGAAGACCATCGTGATCCGCGTGGTCAAGAATTTCCTGAAGGAAGGGGACAGGATCACGGTCGTCCTGGGCGACAGGTCACACGGTTCCGCCGGCATGCGCGTTCAAACCCTGCGCGAATCCACCTTTGAGATCCGTGTCCAGGCCAACCCCTTCGGCGTTGTCAAATACATCGATGTGCCCACGGTTCGGACGATCAATATCGTTCCCGGGAAACCCGTGCTATGGAAGGCTATCCTGCCGACGCTGCGCTCCGTGGGCGATTCGTTCCGCCTGTGCATCAAGGCGGAAGACATCTGCGGAAATCCAACCGAGTTCACCAATCACAGCTTTTCGGTCGCGAGTTCGCATCCCGTTCAAGGTTTGCCAAGCCGGATATCGATTGGGGAAAAAGACCACCCGTTCGTCATCGAGGGATTGTCCGTGAGCGAGTCTTGCGACCTGACCATCTCGATCAAGGATGACGCCGGCAATATCGTCGCGGATTCGAACCCGATGCGCGTCAAGCCGGAGACGCCATTGCGTCATTACTGGGCGGAATTCCATGCTCAGAGCGAGGAAACCGTGGGAACGAATTCCGTCGTCGACTACCACGTGTTCGCCCGCGACCGCGCATTCGTGGACATCATCGGGCACCAGGGGAACGACTTCCAGATCACCAATGCCTTCTGGTCGGACTTGAACGCCGTGACCGCTGAATTCAATGCACCTGGCAAGTTCGTGACGCTGCCGGGCTATGAATGGTCTGGGGTCACGCCGCTTGGCGGCGACCGGAATGTGTACTTTTCCGAGGAAGGACGGCAGATTCGCCGATCGTCCCACGCGCTTGTTCCCGACACGCAGGACATCGCCACGGATTGCAATCACGCCGCGGAACTGTTCGGGAAGCTGTTGGAGGCGAAAGAGGATTGCGTCGCCTTCGCGCACGTGGGTGGCCGTTATGCCGACCTGGCGGTGGCGCATGACGGGCGCATCGAACGGTCGGTTGAAATCCATTCTTCCTGGGGCACTTTCGAGTGGCTGTTGTTCGACGCCTTCGACCTGGGCTACCGCGTGGGCGTGGTGTGCAACAGCGACGACCACAAAGGCCGGCCCGGCGCCAGTCACCCCGGCGCTTCCGTGTTCGGTGCGTATGGGGGCTTGACCTGCGTGTCGCTGCCGGCGCTGACGCGCCAGGACGTGTTCAAGGCGCTGCGCGACCGCCGCCATTACGGGACCACCGGCGATCGCATGTTCATGGATGTGCAGGCGTCCTTTGGCGGCCCGGTTACCCGCTATCTTGACGACCCAGCGTTCGGCGCCACGGAATCCGAGCAAGTCGCCGTGGCCATGATGGGCGACATCGTCAAGTCCGCGGCCAGGTCGGCGACGATCGGCTTCAGCGCGGTGTGCGGGTCGCCAATCGAACGCGTGGATGTGCGGGTAGGGAAGAAGACGGTGAAGACGATTCGTCCCTATGCCGCCTCGGATCTGGGCGCGCGCATCCGGGTGATCTGGGAAGGTGCCGATGACAGGGGACGATCCCGGATGTCGAACTGGGACGGTTCGATCACGATATCCGGAAACACCATCACGGACGCCACGCCGATCAATTTCTGGCACCTGGACAAGAAGCTGGAGAAGGTCAGCGATACGCAGCTGAGGTGGCAGTCCGTGACCACTGGAAACTACGCCGGTGTGGATATTCGGCTGGCGCACGCGGATGACGGCCAGATCAGCATCAGGACACCGTATCTGGAGCTGGACTTCAACATCCGGCAGATCGGCCTGGAAGACATTGTGTTCGAGGCGGGCGGCGTGGATCGCAAGCTGCGCATTTTCCGGCTTCCGGAGGTCAACCAGGTCAAGAGCTATAGCTTTACCGCGGATGTCGAACTGGAAGAAACCGGCGACAACCCGCTGTATGTCCGGGTCACCCAGGAAAGCGGGCACCTGGCGTGGAGCAGTCCTATCTATGTCGTGAAGTAGCGGTTCAACCGCACAAGCAAACAAATACAAGGGGTCGTAATGAAGAAAACTGTATTGGCCGCCAGCCTGATCGCGCTGTGCCATATCGCGCCATCGCATGCCGAAAACTGGCCCGCGCGTCCTGTCTCGATCATTCTGGGATTCGCCCCAGGAGGGTCCGCGGACATCGCGGCCCGGATCATATCGGAGAAGCTTACGAAAGCGCTGGGCGCCAGCTTCGTGGTGGAAAATCGTCCCGGCGCGAATGGGGATATCGCCGCCACGTTCGTCAAGCATGCGGCACCAGACGGCTACACACTGCTTTTCGCGCCGGATGCCATCGTGACATCGCCCGCCATACGCAAGACCCAATATGACCCCATCAAGGACTTCACGCCCATCGCGATGGTTGCGAAGGGACCGCTGGTTCTGGTCGAAAACCCCAATACCAAGGCCGAAACGGTTTCCCAGCTGATAGAGATGGCAAGAGCGAATCCCTCCAGGTTTTCCTTCGGTTCATCGGGTGTGGGCAACAACCAGCACTTCGCGGGAGAAAAGTTCAATGCAATGACCGGCCTGTCGTTGACCCATGTGCCGTACAAGGGCGGCGGCCAGGCGATCTCGGATCTTCTGGCCGATCAGATTCCCATCGCGTTCCTGGGCACGGGGCCGGTGATGCCCCATGTGAAGAGCGGCAAGCTGAAGGTGCTGGCGGTCACGACCGCGCAGCGCTTTCAGGGCCTGCCCGACGTGCCGACGCTGGCCGAGTCGGGATTGACGGGATTCGACATGTCGCAATGGCTGGGCATAGTCGGGCCGGTGGGTACGCCCCGCGAAGTCATCGACAAACTCAACTCGCGGATCAACAAGATCCTGGAAGACAGCGATGTCCAGGAAAAGCTGCTGGCCTCGGGCATGAATGCGCTGCCGATGACGCCGGCGCAGCTGGGTGAGCAGATCAAAGTGGATGCGGCTTCGTACAAGCAGCTGGCGAAAGACCAGCATATGTCGGAATAGGCGTGCCCGGGCTCGACGCGTGAAGCGCCAAAGGAAATTATCGAAATGAACAGCGAAAACCCATTCTATTCGCGGCTGCGCGGCGAGTTGGAAGAGATACACGCCAATGGCCTGTACAAGAAAGAGCGGATCATCGCGACGGCACAAGGTCCGGAAGTGACCACCAGCGAAGGCAGGGAAGTCGTCAACCTGTGCGCGAACAACTACCTGGGACTGTCATCCCATCCTGATGTGATCAAGGCGGCCCATGCGGGTCTTGACGCGCGCGGCTATGGGCTGAGTTCGGTTCGCTTCATCTGCGGCACGCAGGATATCCATAAGGAACTGGAAGCGCGGTTGAGCCGTTTCCTGGGTACTGAAGACACGATTCTCTATGCCGCGGCCTTCGATGCGAACGGCGGCCTGTTCGAACCGTTGTTCGGAGCCGAGGATGCCATCATCAGCGACGAGCTGAACCATGCGTCCATCATCGATGGAATCCGGTTGTGCAAGGCCAAGCGCTACCGGTACAAGCACAACAGCATGCATGACCTGCGCGCCTGCCTGCAGACGGCAAGGGAGGAACAGGCGCGCAATATCATCGTGTTCACCGACGGCGTGTTCTCGATGGACGGGGCCATCGCGAAACTGGATGAAATACGCCGGTTGTGCGACGAGTTCGATGCCATCCTGGGGGTGGACGACTGCCACGCCACGGGCTTCCTGGGCAAGCTGGGGCGCGGGACGCACGAATACCGGGACGTATTCGGCAAGGTCGACATCATTACCGGCACATTGGGCAAAGCCCTGGGCGGTGCGTCGGGCGGTTTCACCAGCGGCCGCAAGGAAGTCGTCGACATCCTGCGGCAGCGCTCCCGTCCTTACCTGTTTTCGAATACGGTGGCGCCCGCGATCGTCCAGGGCTCGCTCGCGGCGCTGGATCTGCTGGAAGCCGATACCGCGCTGCGCGACCGGCTCGAGGAAAACACCAGGTTCTTTCGTTCGGCGATATCGGAATGCGGTTTCGACATCAAGGAAGGTACGCACCCGATCGTTCCGATCATGGTCCATGACGCCGCCAAGGCGCAGGCACTTTCCCAGCGGCTGTTGGAGCTTGGTGTCTACGCCGTAGGGTTTTTTTATCCGGTCGTGCCCAAGGGGCAGGCGCGGATCAGGGTGCAGGTAAGCGCCGCGCATGACAAAGAGCAGTTGTCCAGGGCCGTGGCGGCGTTTCGCCAGGCGGGGCATGAACTTGGGATATTGGGATGAAGACGGAAAGCTTGAGAACCTTGGTGATCGGCGCCAACGGCCAACTCGGAACGGAGCTGGTCGAAGCGCTCGCGGACCGCCACGGCAAGGACCGGATCGTGACGGCGGATATTCGCGGCGATGGGCCGGATGCGGCGTGCCGGCACGAGGTGCTGGACGTTACCTCGGCCGAGGCGCTCGATCGGGTCATTGAACACCACCGTATAGGCCAAATCTACAATTTGGCCGCGGCGTTGTCCGCCACGGGCGAAGTCAAGCCGGAGTGGGCCTGGAATCTGAATATGGGCGGCTTGCTCAATGTGCTGGAGGCCGCCAGGCGTCATGGCATCCGCAAGGTATTCTGGCCAAGCTCGATCGCGGCGTTCGGTCCGTCCACACCCAAGGACCGTACGCCCCAGGACACCGTCATGGATCCACGGACGGTATATGGCATTTCAAAGCTGGCGGGAGAGGGCTGGTGCCGCTGGTATCGCGCCAAGCACAATGTCGATGTCCGCAGTCT
The DNA here is from genome assembly GCA_035493915.1 of Bordetella sp. GTDB lineage: Bacteria > Pseudomonadota > Gammaproteobacteria > Burkholderiales > Burkholderiaceae_B > Bordetella_C. Next base: position 2,280 of record DATJHN010000371.1, on the reverse strand, counting down.
CAGATATCCGGGCCTGATCTCCTACAAAACGGCGCCCGGAGGCGGTACCACCGATTACGCGATAGATATCTTTCACCAGGCCTTGGGCGCGGGTTCATACCGCTGCTTCCTGAATGCGGACCAGGAGTTGCCCATGATGTACATGGCGGACGCCGTGCGGGCGACCATCGAGCTGATGGAAGCGCCGGTGGATCGGCTCACGGAGTTCGGCAGCTATAACCTGGCGGGATTCAGCGTTACGCCCGCGGAGCTGGCCGCCGAGATCAAGAAGCGCATCCCCGGGTTCCAGATATCCTACGCCGCCGACTTCCGTCAGCACATTGCCGCCAGCTGGCCGCATTCCATCGACGATTCCAAGGCCAGGTCGGATTGGGGATGGCAGCCTCGTTTCGATCTGCAGGCTGTGGTGCCGCATATGCTCGCGCACGTGCGCAAGGCAGCGGAAGGTTGCGTGTCGGCCTGAGCAGGACCAATCAGCGCTTTTTCAGGCTCGCCCACAGCAGGGCGCCCACGGCCAGTCCGGCGCCCAGCAGCGCCGTGCGATGCGTGGATGCCCATAGGGCGGCACTGGACGTCCGCGCGCGCTGGTCGAAGGAGCCGTGCGTGCCGTGCAGTTTGCGCACGGGCCGCCACAGGTTGCCGGTCTCGGTCGGCGGGGCCAGGGGCTTGCGCCGTTGCGCCGCGTAGTTGGTGCGCGCCAGGTACCGGTCCAGCAGGCCAGGAAAGAATTTGTTGGCGACGATGGCCTTGATGGCGGACATCCCCACGTAGAGTTCACGTCGCCGGTGGCGAGCCGCCCAGACGATGGCCCGCGCGGCGACTTCCGGTTGGAAGATGGGCGGCACGGGTTGAGGCGCGAACGGCATGCGGCATTCTGCCCAGTCGAACTGTGGTGTGTTGAGCGCGGGCATTTGCACCATCGTGATGTGGATGCGGCTGCGGTCGTGCATCAGTTCGCTGCGCAGCGAGTCGGTAAAGCCGCGTACGCCATGCTTGGCGCCGCAATAGGCCGATTGCAGGGGGATGGCCCGGTATGCGAGCGCGGAGCCTACTTGTACGATCGTGCCGCGATCGCGAGGGCGCATGTGGCGAAGCGCCGCCATGGTGCCGTACACCTGGCCAAGGTATGTGACTTCGGTGACGCGTGCGTACTCCTCGGCCGTCAGTTTCGACAAAGGGGAAAACACGGTCAGCATCGCGTTGTTCACCCAGACGTCGATGGGCCCCAATTCATCTTCCACCTGCTTCGCGGCGCGATCAACGGCCTTTGCACTGCTGACGTCGACGGGTATGGGCAGGGCGCGCACGCCCAGGTTCCTGACTTCGCGGGCGGTGGCGTCCAGCGAGCCGGAATCGCGTGCCAGCAGCGCCACATCGGCACCTTCGCGCGCGAATTCCAGTGCGGTGGCACGGCCGACGCCGGCACTGGCACCGGTGATGACGACGATGTGGTTGGCGAACTTTCGATTATGCATAACAAGTTCTCCGCCTGTGGTCGATGTCTGTTAAACGGATCGCGCCACCGATCCCCGCCATCACTTGTCCCTATGCCCCGGCAGCACGCTGCTGAGTACCTGCTTGGCGGTATCGAGCAGCACGTGGCCCTGATCGGGATCGCCCTTGGCCAGCGTGCTGGCGAATGCCTTGGCCTGCGCCAGCGTGATATGAGGCGGTAGCGGCGGCACGTTGGGATCGCTTTTTACTTCGATCACGACGGGGCGATCCGCGCCCAGTGCCTGGTCCCAGGCGGCGCCCATGGCATCCGCCCGGTCGACATAGATGCCGCGCAATCCTATGGATTCGGCGAACTGGTGGTACGGCACGGACGGGATACTCTGCGAAGCCTCGAACTTGGGGTCGCCTTCCATGACGCGCTGCTCCCATGTCACCTGGTTCAGGTCCGAGTTGTTCAGCACCATGCAAATCCAGCGCGGATCGGCCCATTGTTTCCAGTACTTCGATACCGTGATCAGCTCGGCCATGTTGTTCATCTGCATGGCCCCATCGCCCACCAGCGCGATGACGGGGCGTTCCGGATAGGCGAACTTGGCGGCGATGGCATAGGGGACGGCGGCGCCCATGGATGCGAGTCCGCCGGACAGCGAGCACATCATGCCGCGCTGTATTTTCAGGTCGCGCGCGTACCAATTGGCGACCGAGCCGGAATCGCTGGTGACGATCGCGTTGGAGGGCACGCGGGGTGATAGCTCCCACACGGTGCGCTGCGGGTTGACGCCGCCTTCGGCATCGGCCAGCGCGCGCTCTTCCAGTTTCTTCCAC
>DATJHN010000370.1:0-14284 GCA_035493915.1 Bordetella sp. | reverse complement strand
GGCCTGGGCAACCTGATCATCGTCCAGCACACCAATGGCTTCATCACCGCCTATGCGCACAACCGCGCGCTGCTGGCCAAGAGCGGCCAGGACGTGAAAAAGGGCGCCAAGATCGCGGAAATCGGCCAGACCGATGCACCGTCGCCGCGGCTGCATTTCGAAGTCCGGCGCCAGGGCACGCCGGTCGATCCCCTGCAGTACCTGCCGCAGCGCTGACCATGACACCCACCCTGGTCTTCGATCTGGAAACCCTGCCCGACGTGGCAGGGCTGCGGCGCCTGAACGGCTGGGGCGCCGAGATGTCCGACAGCGAAGTCGCCGAGCGCGCGTTCGCCGAACGGCGCGAAGCCACGGGAGGCAGCGATTTTCTGCCGCTGCATCTGCATCGCGTGGCGGTGATCGGCTGCGTGTTTCGCGACGACCAGGGTTTCCGCGTGCGCACGCTGGGCAATCCCGATGATCCCGAACCTGTCCTGCTGGCGGGTTTCTTCAAAACGATCGAGCGCTACACGCCCAAGCTGGTCAGCTGGAATGGCTCCGGTTTCGACCTGCCCGTATTGCATTACCGCAGCCTGATCCATTCCGTGCCGGCGCCGCGCTACTGGGACCTGGGCGAGGACGACCGGGATTTCAAGTTCAATAACTACATCGGCCGCTACCACACCCGCCACGTCGACCTGATGGACGTGCTGGCCAAGTACAACGGACGCGCCAACGCTCCGCTGGATCAACTGGCCAAACTGTGCGGGTTTCCCGGCAAGCTGGGCATGGACGGCGGCAAGGTCTGGGAAGCCTGGAGCCAAGGCAAGGCCGATGAAGTCCGTGCCTATTGTGAAACGGACGTGGTCAATACCTGGCTGGTGTATTGCCGCTGGCGTTTCCTGCGCGGCGAGCTCGACGCTGCTTCCTATCAAGAGGAAATCGATCTGGTGCGCGAAACCCTCGCCGCCAGCCCGGCGCCGCACTGGAAGGAATACCTGGCCGCCTGGGACCAGGGCTGATCCACGGCGCGGTCCCGCACCCGGGGCGGTGCGCAATCGACTGAAACATACAGCTCCGTGCGCGAAACGGGTGCGTAATCGGGCCGCCATGACAATGGTCTCGCACTCTCACCTCTCAGGAGACCTTTCATGTCCCGATTCGCCATTCGTCCCATCGTCGCCAGCCTGGCCGTTGTCCTTGCCGCCGGTACGTTCGCCGGGGCCGCCTCGGCCGCGCCGGATGCCTCGCCCGCCGCCGCCCAGTCCGGTGCGAGCCACTGGGGCAAGGATTCCGGCGGCCACCATTTCCATCACATGCAGGGCATGCGCGACGCCATCTGGCTGCCCGGCGTCGGTCCCGTCGGCAAGCAGGAAGTCACGGCGCTGAAGCTGGACACCAACCAGCAATCGCTGTTCACCGCCGCCCAGCAGGCACAGCAGGACTTTCACAAGTCCATGCGTGAAAACATGATGAGCCGCCACAAGACCCTGGACGACCAATTGAAGGCCGGCAAGCTGGATCCGCACGCCCTGGCCGACGCACAGGGTCAGGCCCGGCAGCAGATGCAGGGCCAATCCGATCAGGTCCGCCAGAAGTGGCTGGCCCTGTGGGATAGCCTGAATGACGGCCAACGCCAGCAAGTCACGCAGTACGTCAAGGACCGCCAGGCGCGCATGCAGGAACACCGCCAGGAGCACCGCAAGCAAGGCAGTACCGGCGCGAATCACCACTCCACGCCGGCCGCCCCGGCCGCGCCTGCCACGTCCAGTTGAAACGCCTGGTCTGGCCGCGCCGCGTGAGTCGCCCCCCCGGGGGCATGGCTTGGATCGATCCACCGGCGCGGTTTGAACCGCCACCTCGCGCCTTTTGGGCCGATCCACCCGCCTGGGTGAATTAACCGCACCGAGCGGTACGTTCAAGCGGTACGTTCAAACAGTCACCCAATAAGCAGCGCTTTGACGCCCGCATCCGCACGGATCCGGGCGTTTCCCTTTTTTGGGGCGTCGGATGCATGCGTTTGCCCTAAGCCGTGCACGACGATGGTGCATCAGACCAGACACAAGCCCGTTTGGCATGATTGTTTACGGATTCTTCATGGTGTGAAAAGTTGGCACGGATTTCGCTTTATGTGGGATGAAGCCGGGGAGATACGGTTCCGCGTCATGCGAATGGCGGATGGCCGTGGCGGCTTTGAAGTCCAGTCATTTCCAGCTGCGCCATGGCCGGCGGTAACAGCCGCCGCGCCATGTCCACCTACACGCACTATTGAAATCAGGATCCTTGCCATGAAGAAGACGCTGCGCGCAGTTCCCTTTGTTCTCGCCACGTGTTTTGCCGCTGCTGCCCATGCCGACCCGACCGACCTGGGCGGTGGATTTTCGTTGAGCGGTAACGGCACCATTACCAACGACTATCGCTTCCGCGGCTATTCGCAGACCGATTTTCGGCCGGCGGCGCAATTGGGATTGGATCTGACGCACTCTTCGGGCTTCTACCTGGGCAACTGGAACTCGAATGTGTCCAGCACGCTGTACACCGAGGGCAACCTGGAAATGGACTTCTACGGCGGCTGGCGCGGCGAGGTGTACAAGGGCTTCGGTATCGACGTCGGCGCGCTGCATTACTACTACCCGGGTTCGACCTCGCCCAAGGGCGGCAACTACAACAACACCGATCTCTACATCGCCGGCACCTACGGCAACTATTCCTTGAAGTATTCCTATACGCCCAGCGATTTCTTCAGCACGCCGAATTCCAAGGGCACCTGGTACCTGGACGCGTCGGCGACCTTCGATCTGGGAGAAGGCTGGGGCATAGTCAGCCACGTCGGCTACCAGAAGCTGAAGAACCAGGTCGACACGGACGGCGACGAGCTGGGCCATTACGTCGACTACAAGTTGGGCGTAACCAAGGACATCAAGGGCTGGGTCTTCGGCCTGGCCGCGGTCGGCGCATCCAAGGACAATTGGTACAACACCAAATACGACCACCCCGCCGGCCGCCTGGGCCTGGTGGCATCGATTTCCCGCACATTCTGAAGCAGGCGCGCGACGCGCGTTCGTTTGTTCGGATATCCCGGCCCTATATTCCGGGGCCGATGCAAGACATACCAAAAGCGGCTTGACCGCGCTCCCAAGGGGAACCGTCCACCATCAGGTGGACGGTTTTTTTTTGGCGGGGTTCTCGTGCACAAGATCCGGCCGGCATGTTGTCCGGACAGACCGTGTCCATGCCGAGATTCTCCAGAACTTCTACAATGCCGGGCTGTTCTCTCGAGATTGCCGATGGCCGAAGTTCTGAATATCGAATCCCTGGACCTGGAAGCCAGGGGAATCGCCCGCCACGAGGGCAAGGTGATTTTCGTCGAAGGTGCGCTGCCAGGCGAACGCGTGGTGGCCGAGACCGTGCGGCGCAAGCCGTCCTACGAAATCGCCCGTACCGTGGAAGTGCTGCGACCTTCGTCGCAGCGCGTGGTGCCGCGCTGCCCGCATTTCGGCGTATGTGGGGGCTGTGCCATGCAGCACCTGGAACCCGCCGCCCAGGTGGCGATCAAGCAGCGTTCGCTGGAAGACACTTTCTGGCACGTGGGCAAGCTGCGTCCGCAGCGCATCCTGGCACCCTTGCACGGCCCTACCTGGGGGTACCGCTTCCGCGCCCGGCTTTCCGTGCGCCTGGTGCCGAAAAAGGGCGGCGTGCTGGTGGGCTTTCACGAGCGCAAAAGCAGTTACGTTGCCGATATGCGCGAATGCCACGTCCTGCCCCCGCAGGTCGCAAGGCTGCTGATGCCGCTGCGCGCGATGATCGGCGCCATGTCCGCGCCGGACCGCCTGCCGCAGATCGAGGTGGCTGTGGGCGACGTGGCCACCGTGCTGGTGCTGCGCCATCTGCTGCCGCTGGAACCGGGCGATATCGATATCCTGCGCGCGTTCGCCAGCGAACATGACGTGCAATGGTGGCTGCAGCCCAAGGGCCCGGATACCTGTCATCCGCTGGAACGCGAGCATGCCGAAACGCTGGCGTATACCTTGCCGGAATTCGGCCTGCGCATGCCGTACAAGCCCACCGATTTCACGCAGGTGAATCACGCCATCAACCGCACGCTGGTTGCACGCGCGCTCACGCTGCTGGAAGCGCGGCCGGACGAACGCGTGGCCGACCTGTTCTGCGGCTTGGGCAATTTCACCTTGCCCTTGGCGACCCGCGCGCGCGAAGTCGTCGGGGTCGAAGGCAGCAAGGCGCTGACCGACCGCGCTCACGAGGCCGCCACGCGCAACGGCCTGGGCGACCGTACATCGTTCGCCACTCTGAATCTGTTCGAAGTCGACGTGGACTGGCTGCGCGGCCTGGGGTACTTCGACCGCATGCTGATCGATCCTCCGCGCGAAGGCGCGCATGCGGTCGCGCAGGCGCTGGCGCTACTATCGGCCGACGAACGGCCACGCCGCATCGTGTATGTATCGTGTAACCCCGCCACGCTGGCGCGCGATGCCGCCATCATGGTGCACGAAGGCGGTTATGCCTTGTTGAGCGCGGGCGTGATCAACATGTTCCCACATACCGGGCACGTGGAATCGATCGCGGTTTTCGAGTCGCAGGATAAGGCCGCTATCGCGGCGGCGCAGCTCCATGCGCTGGAAAAGCGGCAGGAGGCAGAGGCGGCAGCAGCCGCCGCGGCGGCCGAAAAGGATAAGGCGGCCTAGCCGCCCAGGCTGACCAAGGCAGACGCCTTGGTCAGCCATCTGCCGGGTTTATTCCGACGTCTGGGCCAAGATCCGCTGCGCTTCTTCCCGCACGCGCTGCGGCGCGGTGCCGCCGATATGGTTGCGCGCCGCGACCGAGCCTTCCAGCGTCAAGACCTGGTGCACGTCTTCGTCGATGGACGCGTGGTAGGCCTGCAACTCTTCCAGCGTCAGGTCGGCCAGGTCGCAGCCGCGCTGCTCGCAATCGCGCACCGCGTGCGCCACGACTTCGTGCGCGTCGCGGAAGGGCACGCCGCGCTTGACCAGGTAATCCGCCAGGTCGGTTGCCGTGGCATAACCCTGCAGGGCGGCAGCGCGCATATTGTCGGCCTTGACCTTGATGCCGCCGACCATGTCCGCGAAGATGGTCAGCGTGTCGCGCAGCGTGTCCGCCGTATCGAACAGGCCTTCCTTGTCTTCCTGGTTATCCTTGTTGTAGGCCAGCGGCTGGCCTTTCATCAGCGTCAGCAGCGCCACCAGGTGGCCGTTGACGCGGCCGGTCTTGCCGCGCGCCAGTTCGGGCACGTCGGGGTTTTTCTTCTGGGGCATGATCGAGCTGCCCGTGCAGAAGCGGTCGGCCAGGTCGATGAAACCGACGCGCGGGCTCATCCACAGGACGAGTTCTTCGGACAGCCGGGACACGTGGGTCATGACCAGGGCGGCCGCGGCGCAGAATTCGATGGCGAAGTCGCGGTCGGACACCGCGTCCAGGGAGTTGCGGCAGACGCCGTCAAAGCCCAGCGTGGCCGCCACGCGTTCGCGGTCGATGGGGAAACTGGTGCCGGCCAGGGCAGCGGCGCCCAGCGGCAGGCGGTTGACGCGGCGGCGGCAATCCTGCAGGCGTTCGGCGTCGCGGCCGAACATTTCGGCATAGGCGAGCAGGTGATGGCCGAAGGTAACCGGTTGGGCTACCTGCAGATGGGTGAAACCCGGCATGATGGTGTCGGCATGCTGCGCGGCGACCGTGGCCAGCGCATGGCGCAACTGGCGCAGCAGGTCCAGCGTGAGGTCGATTTCGGCACGCAGCCACAGGCGGATGTCGGTGGCGATCTGGTCGTTGCGCGAACGGCCGGTATGCAGGCGCTTGCCGGCATCGCCCACCAGTTCGACCAGGCGTTTTTCGATGTTCAGGTGCACGTCTTCCAGGTCGATCAGCCACTGGAAGGTGCCGGCGTCGATTTCCGACAGGATCTGCGCCATGCCGCGTTCGATATCGGCCTTGTCCTGGGCCGAAATGATGCCCTGGGCGGCCAGCATGTCCGCATGGGCAAGCGAGCCCTGGATATCCTGACGCGCCAGGCGGCGGTCGAAGTCCACGGATGCCGTGTAGCGTTTGACGAGATCGGAAACCGGTTCGGAGAACCGGGCGGACCAGGCTTGGGCCTTATTGGCGAACTGGTTCTGGGAGGGGGAAGAGGGCTTCGACATAGTGGTCGGGATTATAGAGCCCGCCGCCGGGGCCGGTAAGATAACCGGCCGGCAATGTCCTGCCGGTGGTGAGATAATCGGATCAAGTCTAAACGGTCTTGCCGGCCGTCTGTCACCCTCTACATGGAACGTTTCCCCATGAGCGCACCACGCGTCGCCATCGCCCAGATCAATTCTTGTGTCGGAGACTTGTGCGGAAATGCCGAACGCGTCCTGGATGCGGCGCGCCAGGCGCACGAAATGGGTGCCGACGTCCTGCTGACCCCCGAACTCGTACTGACCGGCTACCCCCCGGAAGACCTGCTGCTGCGACCCCAGTTCGTTTGCGAGCAACAGCAGCAGCTGGATGAATTGCGGCGCGACCTGGCCCAATTCAAGGGCCTGCACGTCGTGCTGGGCCACGTGGACGGCGATACCTGCGGCGCCAAGGCGTATGATTTCGCCGATCGCAATGGGCGGCACGTGCTGTACAACGCGGCGTCGGTGTTGCTGGAAGGCCGGGTGCTGGGCACGTACCACAAGCGCGAACTGCCCAATTATTCGGTATTCGACGAGCAGCGCTATTTCACGCCGGGTGGCGATCCCCTTACCTTCGAAGTCAAGGGCACACGCTTTGGCGTTGTCATCTGCGAGGACATCTGGTTCCAGCACGCCCCCAAGGCCGCCCGCGAAGCCGGCAGCCAGGTCCTGCTGGTACCCAACGCATCGCCCTACAACACGGGCAAGCAGGCGCAGCGCTTTGAGGTTGTCGCCGAATGCGCGCGCCTGAGCGGCGGCGCGGTCATCTACGCGAACATGGTCGGCGGCCAGGATGAGCTGGTATTCGATGGCGCATCCTTCGCGGTCGACGCCCAGGGCCGCCCCTGTGCGCGCTTGCCGGAGTACCAGGCCTGCGTCCACGCGGTGGACGTCGGCGCGGACGGCAGTATCACGCCGGTCGGCCCGCAGGCCGACATGAAGCCCAGCGAACCGGAAGAGCAGGTCTGGAATGCCCTGGTGCTGGGCGTGCGCGACTACCTGGGCAAGAACCGCTTTCCCGGGGCCATCATCGGCCTGTCCGGCGGGATCGACTCGGCGGTGGTGCTGGCCATTGCAGTGGACGCCCTGGGCGCCGAGAATGTGCGCGCCGTGATGATGCCTTCACGCTATACCGCCGATATCTCGCAAACCGACGCCGCCGACATGGCCAGGCGGCTGGGCGTGCGTTACGACGTGATCGCCATCGGCCCGGTTGTGGACAGCTTCGAAGGCGCCCTGGAACCGCATTTCGCCGGCATGGCGCCCGACGCCACGGAAGAAAACATCCAGGCCCGCGTGCGCGGCACGCTGCTGATGGCCCTGTCGAACAAAACCGGACGGCTGGTGTTGACCACCGGCAACAAGTCGGAGATGACCACTGGCTACTGCACGCTCTACGGCGATATGGCAGGCGGTTTCGCGGTCATCAAGGACGTGCCCAAGACCCTGGTCTATCGCCTGGCCAACTGGCGCAACCGCCGGCAGGAGATCATTCCGGAACGCATCATCACGCGGCCGCCATCGGCCGAACTGCGGCCGGACCAGACCGACCAGGACAGCCTGCCGCCGTATGACATCCTGGACGGCATCGTGGAACGGTATATGGAACGCAACCAGTCCGCGGCCGATATCGTCGCGGCCGGCTATCCCGAGGACGCCGTCGATCAGGTGGTGCGCCTGATCCGCATCAACGAATACAAACGCCGCCAGGCGCCGCCGGGACCCCGGATTACCCCTCGGGCGTTCGGCAGGGATTGGCGCTATCCTGTCACCAACGGATTCCGGGAGACGACTTGAGCCCATGCGGGCCAGGCCTCGCCGATATAGCCGATTCTTCCCGATCCCCCGATCCAGCCCCATCCCTTCCTATATAAAAAACCCTGAGGACTGCAAGTGAAACAAGTCACCGCCATTATCAAACCGTTCAAGCTGGATGAGGTCCGCGAAGCCCTGGCCGACGTCGGCGTCAGCGGCCTGACCGTGACGGAAGTCAAGGGTTTCGGCCGCCAGAAAGGGCATACCGAGCTGTACCGCGGCGCGGAATACGTCGTCGATTTCCTGCCCAAGATCCGCGTCGAAGTCGTGCTGCCCGACGAACTGGTCGAGAATGCCATCGAAGCCATCGTCAAGGCATCCCGCACTGGCAAGATCGGCGACGGCAAGATTTTCGTGACCCCGGTCGAACAGGCCATCCGGATCCGCACCGGCGAATCCGACAACGAAGCCCTTTGATCGCCAGGCAGCCCGCACGCGCCGCCCCGGCGCGGCAGGCAAGCCGGAGATCCACCTACACGGAGAACTGCGATGCGTGACATTGCCAAGATCGGCGCCGCCCGCGCCGTGCGCGAATTGTCCGAGTGGACTGCCGTTCAGGACCGCGACGCGATCGCCAAGACCTTCGTTTTCGCGGATTTCAATGCCGCGTTCGGTTTCATGGCACGGGTCGCGCTCATGGCGGAAAAAATGGACCATCACCCCGAATGGTTCAACATCTACAACCGCGTCGAAGTCACTTTGTCCACGCATGACGCTAATGGCGTGACGTCGCTGGACGTGCAGATGGCGCGGTTCATGGACCTGATCGCCGGCACCTAGAAGCTGTACCGCACGTCCAGCGTGCCGGCATTCTGCTGGTTGCGGTCGCCGAACTGCCCGGTATAGGCGACGCCGACCGTCGTGTGCTTGGACACCGCCATATTCACCACCAGCTGCAGCACGACTGCATCGCGCGCGATGGGCGCGCCCGCGACCGTGAAGGACTGGCCGCCGTCGAACGCCATGGAGGTCCGCGGCGTGACGTCGCCAAACGCATGGCGCCACCCCAGGGTGCTGTCCAGGCTGCCTTGCGCGCCCGCGCTTTCGAAGGTGGTGCGCGCGTGCAGGCCCAGCGTGGTCGCGGCGATCTTGTTGCTGTCGCTATCGCCGCTCAGCGCCGCGTCGCCGCCGGATTCCGAGAAGCCTCGCGTGCGCAGGTCGCTGTAGTTGGCGCCCACGAACGGTTCGAGCGTGACGCGATCGTTCAGCGGCAGCGCATAGCCCAGCTCGGTGAAGACCTGCGCCGTGCTCGCGTTGTAGTCGGCTTTAAGCGTTTCATTCTGGCCCGCCGCGTCGGCGTCGCGCTTGGTGCGGATGTCATGCCAGGTATAGGCCGCGCCCAGGCTCAGGTTGATCTTTCCGGGGCCGGCCTCGAATGCCTTCCCGCCGTAGAGCGCCGCGCTATAGCTGTCTACGTTGCTGTTCGACGCGCGGTCGTGCAGATCGATGTCACTGTTCGTGTAGCCCAGCGCGCCGCCCACGCGCCAGCCATGGCCCACGCCGCGATCGCCACCGATGAACAGGCCCGAGTCAGTGTCCTCCACCTTGGCCGTGTTGCCCGTGCCGCCGATGGTGCGCCAGTTGCCGAAGACCTGCGCCCATACCGGCTGCGCGGCCGAACGGGGCAGGGCGGAGGCGTCGCGCGAGCCCAGTTGCGCGGTGGGCACGCCGGGCAGTTGGCCGGCATCCAGGTTGGCCCGCAGATGCGCCAGCGGCAGGCTGGCGACGTTATCGGCCACGCCTTGAAGAATCGACGTCGTGCTGGGATGGATTTCGCCCGATAGCGAATCGAATACCGCAGGCGGCGAGCCGTTGGGCAGGTTCAGCACGCGGGTATACAGCGCATTGCTGGTGGGCAGGCTTTGCAGCCCATCGGCCGTGGCGCGCTGGTTGCCCGTATGTGCCAGATCGGCAAAACGCATGCTGCCGCCGCCTTTCAGTTGCATCAGCAGGTCGACATCGTTGGCACCGTAGACCAGCGAGGGCGCCAGGAACGCCAGGTTGCTGGACACCTCATCGAAGGTGCCGTGCACGCCGCCGTCGGCGGTCAGGATGGTGTACGAGGTCGAGGCGCTGTAGCTGCCGTTCTCGCCGATGTCCACCACCGAACCGGCCAGGTTGGCGGTGCCGGTGGCATGCACGCTGTCGTGCGCACCCGCGATGGTGGTGTCCACCTTGTAGATCGAGCCTGGCGCGAACGTCAGGTTGCCTTTTACGTTCAGCGTGCCGATCGGCGTGGCTGCGCTGCCCGGCGACAGGGTCGCGTTCGAACCGATGATGGTATCGCCCACCGTGCCGCTGCCGCTTAGCGTGGTGCCCGCCATGGCGGTGAGCTGGCCGCCCAGGCTGCCATCAACCTGCAGACCTCCGGCGCTGAGCTGGGTGCTGCCGGCGAAAGCGCCGCTGTCGCCCGACAAGGTCAGGGTGCCGGCGCCTTGCTTGGCCACGGAGCCGTTACCCGACAGCACGCCGGTATAGGCGCCATCGGCGGCCTGGTCGAATACCAGCGCGGCATTGTTCGCGATATTGCCTTGCAGGCTGGAGGCGCTGCCAACCAGCATGCCAGCGTTGATCGTCGTCCCGCCGCTGTAGGTATTGGCGCCTGTCAGCGTGAGCGTGCCGGCGCCAAGCTTTTGCAACGCGCCAGCGCCCGAAATGGCGCCGCCGAAGGCCACCGCATCGGTGCGATCGAAGGCCAGCGTGGCATTAGAGCCGATGTTCACATCGCCGGTGATGCTGCCGTTCGTCGCGCCATCACCGACCCGCAGCGTGCCGCCGCTGACGAGCGTACCGCCGCCGTAAGTGTTGGCGGCGGTCAGCACCAAGGTGCCCGCGCCGCGCTTCTCCAGCGCGCCCGAGCCGGTGATCGCGCTCTGCCAGGTAAAGGTGTTCGAGGCATCCGCGATGTCGATGGCGCCGCCCGGCTGCAGCGACAGCGCGCGATTCGTCGCGGTGTAGGACGTGCCCGTGATGCGCAGGGCGCCCCCTTGCAGGACGATGCCGTTGGCGGCATTGCCCAGGTTGCCGTCATCGCTGACCGCGAGCGTGCCGCCGGCGATTGATGTCGTGCCGGTATAGGTGTTGGCGCCGTTCAGCACCAGCGTGCCGGCATCCATCTTGGTGAAGCCCTGGCTGCCCGTCAGTATGGAATCGATAGTCGCGGTATAGCCCGCGCTGGCCACGCTGTTGTCGCCCACGCGAATGTAGACCGGGTCGCCGGACGTCGTCAGGTCCACCGACCCGCCGGTCAGTCGATAGCCATCGGTCAGGAACTGCATGCCGGTGGCCTGGACCCCGGCGTTGTCCACGGTCACCAGGCCTGCCGTGCCGCCGAATACGGCGAATCCGGGCTGCGGCGACATTATCCCGGTAGCGCTGCCATCGGCATTGGCCCATACGGGCGCGGTGGTGCTCCACGTGCCATCGCCGCCGCCCATCCGGGTGGAATCCGCCAAGCCGTTGGCATTCCAGAACTGCAGGGCCGTCCCATCGAGGATATTGATCTGCTTGGCGCCCGTCAGTATCTGCAATTGCAACGTCTGTCCCGCGGGCGTGGTGCCCAGGGAAATGGCGTTATTGAGCAGATTGCCGACGTACGAGAAGATGTTGTACACGCCGGGCGCCATGCCGCCGGCATTGCTGACGTCGACCGTGACGCCATCCAGGCGCAGGTTGCCGCCCACCGAGACGTTGTCGCCGACCCCGGGTGTGCCAAGCTCCACGTCCATGCGCGTGCCGTTCGCCATGGATAGATCGCCGTCTATCGTCAGCGTGCCGATGGAGTTGCCGGGTGACAGGGTGGCGCCGCTGTCGAGCGTTGCATTGCCCGCGATGCGGCCGTGGCCCGCCAGCGATGTGCCCGTCGTGACCGACACATTTCCGCCAAGCACCGCGGTACTGCCCGCTGTGCTGCCTACCACGAGCTGGCCCCGCTGCACGGTGGTATTGCCCGTGAACGCCGACCCGTCGCCGTCGAAGAGCAGCGTGCCCGATCCGTTCTGCAGCAGGTTGCCGCTGCCGCTCAGCGTCTTGCTGAATGTCACGCTGTCGTTGCGATTGAAGATCAGCGAGCCGTCGACCGCTGCGTCGGCGCTCAGCGTACCGACGGCGGTGCCATTGCCCACGGCCAGCGTCGTGCCGGCCGGGACTTGTAGCCCATTGGTGGCGGTGACTGAGCCGGTCACGATTACACCTGCTGCGTCGTCGATTGCCAGTGAGCGCACATTGACCGTGCCGGCGATGGTCAGGCCCACGCTGTTGGCAAGGGAGACGTCCTGTGCGGTCAGGTCTCCAATTTTGTTGATGGCATTGGCTGCCGAATTCAGGGTCAGGCCGCCGCCCAGCGTGGCAGTGAGAGTATCGGCCGTGATGGCGCCCCCGGCTTGCGTTGCCACGCCCGAGGATTCCAGGTCCAGCGTGGTGGTCGCGGTGATGTCGTTATTGAGCGTCAGGCCCAAATCCGAATTCAGTGTGATCGCATTGGCCGAAAGCGTGCCGGCGTCTATCTGCGCGCCGGCCAGGCTGATCGCTCCCGTTGTCGACATGCCGCCCGCCGGCGTCGTCAGCGTGCCCGTGGCGGACTCCAACGTGATGTCTCCCGCGACATTCACGCTGGTCAACGTCAAGTCGCCCTGAGCCCGTATCGTCGCGTTGTTGGCCGTGACCTGGACGTCGCCGCCGAAGTTATTGCTCGTATTGCCGAGAATGACGTCGCCGCCGTTCGCGGTGAGACTGGTGGCGCCGGTAACGCTGTAGACGCCGTGCTGGGCGATATCGCCGGATGCCGTCGTCAGCGACAGCGATCCCGTTGCCACGCTGGAGCCCAACGACAACGCGTGGGCGTTCACTGTCAGGGATGTCAGCGGCGTAATGGCGCCGATCGCGCCCGTGACGGTGGCCGTGCCGTCCGGTGCTTCCAGGTCCAGCGCCTGCGCGCCATTGATGGTCTGGTCGAACGTAAGCGATGCGGCATCGCTGGTTACCGTCGACGCGCCCGCGACCAGTGTTACGGGCACCGTATAGTGCTGCAGGTCCGTAGTGTGCGTCGGCCCCACCATCTGTACGCCGCCCGTGTTGCCCAGCGTGAGCGTGCCGTCGATGTCGACGCCGCGGAGGAGTACGCTGCCACTGCCGGTCGACGTCACATTGCCGGTTCCGGTGATGGCGGCCCCCAAGTCCAGGGTTGTGGACAGGCCGGGTTGCAACCGCAGT
The DNA here is from genome assembly GCA_035493915.1 of Bordetella sp. Classification (GTDB taxonomy): domain Bacteria; phylum Pseudomonadota; class Gammaproteobacteria; order Burkholderiales; family Burkholderiaceae_B; genus Bordetella_C. The sequence continues at coordinate 1,091 of DATJHN010000370.1, read as the reverse complement.
TGCGCCGTGCCGCCATCGAGCGTTGCGCCGTCGATGATCGCGTTCACGTTGTTGCTGACCGCCCCGTCCGCGTCGATGCCGACTTCCACCACGCCTTGTATCTGGGAACCGATGCTCAGGCTCAGGATGTTGCCGGTTCCATTGAATAGCACGGCGGCCGCGCGGCCCGCGGCGCCCATGCCGCCCTGCAGGGTACCTGTGTTGTTTATCGTCGCGTCGCCCTGGGTGATCACGCCTACGCCGGCCGTGCCGGCGCCCGTGCCATTGGCGCCGCTGATCGTACCGCTGTTGATTACCGTGAGGCCGGTCGCCAGGGCGCGGATACCGGCGCCCGATGCGCCGTCAAGGCCACCGTTGAATCCGCCCGCGCCACCCGCGCCACCGGTGATGCTGCCATTGTTGGCCACATTGGCATTGGTGCCGAACAGCAGTACGCCGTCGCCTCCGCCTCCGCCTCCGCCACCCAATGTCGCCAAACCGGTGTTCTCGCCACCGTGACCGCCCGCGCCACCTGTGATCGAACTGTTGGTTGGGACAATAAGGATGAAACCGTCTGCCCACACCGACGCCAATCCCGTACCGCCGCCACCGCCGCCCGCGCCGCCCGAGGCCGTCGCGGCGGGATTGCCGCCGTTGCCGCCATCGCCGCCTTTCACGTCGCCGAGGCCAGGCAAGACGATCGAGCTCGTATTGAGAAACAGTCCCGCGCCACCACCACCACCGCCACCTGGAGCCCGTATGTCGTCCGTGCCGTCCTGGCCGCGGACGCCGGTGGGTACCGTGTTGTCCCCTGCCGTGCCGCCAGGGCCTCCAGCGGCCTCGCCGGCCGCACCATCGCCGCCGATGCCGTTCACCGCCGATTGCCCCGGAATGGGTATGAAGCCGCCGCTCACATTCACAGCTGCGCCGCCTTGTCCATTGCCCGCGCCCCCTACGCCGGCGCGGCCCGAGGCGCCTACACCGCCACCTGGCGCGGCGCAGGCTGCCGGATCCGCCAGCGGGCAGACCTGTGCCAGCGCGGGCATGGCGATGCTGGCCAGTCCCACCGCCACCAAGGCCGCGTACAGCGGCCGCCCGCATATCACGATGCG
>DATJHN010000369.1:0-4127 GCA_035493915.1 Bordetella sp. | reverse complement strand
ATTCCCCATCTGGTGCTTTCCATTCCCGGAAGCATGACCTGCAACCTGGAAAATGGAAGTGATCGGGCACCGGATCGTTGCCGCCCGAGCACAGCGGTTGGCAGCGCGATATCCGCCAAGCGGCAAGCAGGCTGCCGCGCCACGGCCCGAAGCGGGCGACCGCGATGCGTGCATAATCCGAACAACTGGGGTAAAAGCGACAACGCTGTCCCAATAGGGGGCTTACGAAGCGTTTGTAGAGACGAAGCAGTAAAGTAATAAGTCGACTCACGGCGTTCACGCTGCCGAAACCGCCTGCGGTGCAAGAGATGGCAAGTATCCCAGAAGGACGGTTGCCGGTGTGAAGGGTATTGGGCTATAACAGCCGGCCGCCAAGGCCAAAATGGTGAAGGTAAATGGCGAAAACCACCCGTAATCCGCCCGCCGCCAAGAAAGCTGTAAAGGGAAAGGCTGCGGCCAAAAGCAACGACGCCAAGGCCGGCAAGGCCAAGGCTGCCGTCGCCAAGCCCGCGAAGAAAGCCGAAGCCGTCAAGAAAACCGCGGTGAAGAAAGCGCCGGCCAAGGCGGTAGCCAAGAAAGCACCCGCCAAGAAAGCCGTGGCCAAGCCGCAGCCTAAAAAAGCCGCCCCGGTGAAAGCGGTGAAGAAGGCCGCCAAGCCGCAATCGACCAAACCGGAACCCAAGCAAGTCGCCGCTGCCGCCAAGCAGCAGCCGAAGCCGCCGGCCAAGAAGGCGGCCGAAAAGATCGTCGTCGCCAAGCCCGCGACCCGTCCTGCGCCGGCTCCCGCCAAGCCAGCGGCTACGGCCAAGCAACAACCCACGCCAGCTACACAAACTGCAACACCTCAGCACGTATCATCAGCTGCTACCCGGTCCGTCGAGGGCAAGGTGGCCAGTGCCGTGGGGCCCACCACGCCGCGCGTAGCGAATGCCACTGCGCATAACTCCTCCAGCAAAAAGCAGAAAACAACGCAGTCCTCAATGAACAGTTCCGCTACAACGCTCGATAATGGTGTAACCCGCGAAGACGGCCGTTACGCCCTGCCGCTCACCGTCAACATCGATCTGCCTCCGGGCTATCGTCCGGCGCCCGACGAGGAATACATGAACCCTCGTCACCTCGCTTACTTCCGCAACAAGCTCCGCCAATGGCGCGAGCAACTCGTGGAAGAGTCGCGTCAGACCATGGAAAACCTGCGCGACGAAGTACGGGATGTGGGGGATGAAGCCGAGCGCGCTACCCGCGAGACCGAAAACTCGCTGGAACTGCGCACACGCGATCGCTATCGCAAGCTGATCTCCAAGATCGACAAGGCGCTGCGTCGTATCGAGGAAGGCCGTTACGGCTATTGCGAAGAAACCGACGAGGAAATCGGCCTGGAACGCCTCGACGCCCGTCCGATCGCCACGCTGTCCCTGGACGCCCAGGAACGCCGCGAGCATCTGCAAAAGCAGATGGGTGACTGAGCAATCGTCAACCACCAAGCCATGACATGAAAAAGCCCCGCCTGGTGCGGGGCTTTTTTTCGTAGGGCGGGCTCCAGGGCCGCTGGTTACGCTTGCCCGGGTTTTTCCACTTCCGCTGCCGCATACGCCTTCAGCCTGGCCAACATGGCGGCCAGGCCGTTCGAGCGCGTCGGTGACAAATGCTTGGCGAGCCCGATCTCCTGGATGAAGGCAGGTTCGGTGGCGACGATCTCCGCGGCAGAGCGATCGGAGTAAACGCGCAAGACCAGTGCGATCAGCCCGGAAACGATGGCCGAGTCGCTGCTGGCATCGAAGTGCATATTCGATGCGTCGCCGCTGGGCACCAGCCATACCATCGACTGACAGCCGTGCACGCGATGCTCCTCGGTTCTCCACTCATCCGGAAAGGGAGGCAACTGCTTGCCGAGATCGATCAGGTATTGGTAGCGCTCAGTCCAATCGCCGAAGAAGGCGAATTCGTCGGCGATGTCCTGTTGAGCCTGGGCGGCACTGGCGTTTTTTTCAATCGTATTCATGCGGCTATTATCGCGCGCTTCGGTGCACCTAGTCCGAACACGCACCATCACCGCTTGACTACGCTCCAGCGTGTGCCCTGGGCGCTATCCTCGATCACCACGCCCATGGCGCCGAGTTCGTGGCGAATGGCGTCGGCACGCGCAAAATCGCGGGCGGCACGTGCGGTGCGACGCTCTTCCAGCAGTGCCTCGACGCGTCCGGCATCTACCGCATCGCCGCCGGCCTGCTTGAACCAGGCTTCCGGATCCTGTTGCAGCAAGCCGAGCGCGGCGCCGCCACCGAGGAGGGCAGCCTTGGTGGCGGGACTGGGCGACTGCCGTGCCGTATCGGCCAGCTCCGACAGCTCGGCCAGTGCTTGGGGTGTGTTCAGGTCATCGCAAAGGGCAGCTTCCAGGCGCTCCGGGATTGGCAACGGTTGCGCGCCCTCGATGACTACGCTGTCCAGCTCGCGCAGCACGCGATACCAGCCGTCCAGCGTGCTGATCGCCTGCGTGATGGCCGCGTCAGACCAATCCAGCGGCTGGCGGTAATGGCCGCGCAACAACAGCAGGCGCAGCGCTTCGCGCGGATGTCGCTTCAACAGTTCGTGCACGTGCAACACATTGCCCAGCGACTTGGACATCTTGCGGCCTTCGAAGGTGAGCATGCCGTTGTGCAGCCACCAGCGTGCGAACACTTTGCCACCGTGCGCGCAGGTCGATTGGGCGATTTCGTTTTCGTGATGCGGAAACTGCAGATCCACACCGCCGGCGTGGATGTCGATGGTGTCGCCGAGATGAGCCGCACTCATGGCCGAGCATTCGATATGCCAGCCGGGACGACCGCGGCCCCATGGGCTTTCCCAGCCGGGCAGCTCCGGCGTGGAAGGCTTCCACAGCACAAAGTCGGTCGGATTCTTCTTGTACGGAGCCACTTCCACGCGCGCGCCAGCGATCAGCTCGTCGGTATCGCGGCCGGACAGGGCGCCGTAGGCGGTGTAGGAGGACACGTCGAACAGCACGTGACCCTGCGCTTCATAGGCATGACCGCCGTGAATCAGGGTCTGGATCATCTGGACGATCTGCGTGATGTGCTCAGTAGCGTGCGGCTCCACGTCCGGAGCCTCGATGCCCAGCTCCGCCATGTCCTCGCGATAGGCCTGCGTGAAGCGACGGGTGATGGCGCCGATCGGCACGCACTGTTCCATGGCGGCGGCGTTGATCTTGTCGTCTACGTCAGTGATGTTGCGCGCGTACACCACGTGCGGGTAATGCCGGCGCAGCAGCTTGACCAGCACGTCGAACACCACCGGGCCACGCGCATTGCCGATGTGCACGTTGTTGTAGACCGTCGGCCCGCACAGGTACACCGTCACCCGATTCGGATCGAGCGGAGCGAACGGCTCGATGCGGCGGCTGAGGCTGTTATAGAGCGAGATCGGCATGATGGGCGGTTCCGCGGGTAGCGCAGTCAGGGAGCCAGTCATCTTATCAAGCTCTCGCGGCCAGCCGTCCAAAGAAGGGCGATGCGTGCGGAAAACCACATGGAAACAGCATCAAATTGCGGCAGTTCTAAGCGTGGATTCAGAGTGAATTTGCTGCAATTCGACTATGTGCGCGCCAAGCGCCTCAATTCCTCTTCAGGAGGCTGTTCATGAATAAAACGATGCTGCTGATCCCCATGTTTGCGCTTTGCGTGCTCTCCGCAGGCGCCATGGCGCAACAGGGTGGCTACCCACCCCCGCCGCCGCCTCCGGGTCAGGGGCCGTCTGGCCCGGACAACGCTCATTACGCCTGGGCTGATGTGTTGCGGGTGGACCCGGTCTACGGCGTGGCCCGCACGGCGGCTCCCAGCACGCAGTGCTATGACCAGCAGGTCGTCCAGCAGACCCCGGGCAACAAGGGCATCGGCACCGTTCTCGGCGCGGTGGTGGGCGGCGTGCTCGGCAGCACCATCGGCCATGGCCGTGGCAATACGGCGGCGACTGTCGGCGGCGCGGTGGTGGGCGGTGCGGTGGGCAACTCCGTCGCCAGCGGCGGGCAGACCTATACCTCCAACCAGACGGTCTGCCAGCCGGTCACCCAGGTCAGCGAGCAGCGCCAGATCATCGGTTACGACGTGGAGTATCGCTATCACGGCGACGTC
>DATJHN010000368.1:0-13158 GCA_035493915.1 Bordetella sp. | reverse complement strand
CGCCAAGCCCGACGGCTATACGCTGGTCCTGGGCCACGTCGGTACGCTGGCCGTGAATCCGGCGATGATGTCCAACGTGCCCTACAACCCGTCCAAGGATTTCGCGCCCATCATCCTGCTGGCCAAGCTGCCCATGGTGTTCGCCCTGAACGCCAAGGTGAAGGCCAACGATCTGCCCTCTTTCATCGCCTTGGCCAAGGCGGAACCCGGCAAGTTGAATTACGGTTCGGCGGGCAACGGTAGCGCGGGACATCTGGCCTTCGAGATGCTGAAGACCGCTACCGGCATCGACGTGGTCCACGTTCCGTACAAGGGCACGGGCGCGCAGCTGCAGGATCTGCTCGCCGGCAATATCGATGCGGCATCGGCGGGCCTGCCGGGACTGCTGCCGCAGGCCCAGGCCGGCAAGGTGAAGATCATCGCGGTGGGCTCGTCACGCCGCCTGGACGCAATTCCGAATGTGCCGACGGTCGCCGAGTCGGGCTATCCCGGTTTCGAAAGCTCGCAATGGTTCGGCCTGCTGGCGCCGGCCGGCACACCGGCGCCGGTTATCGCGCGCCTGAACAAGGCGGGCCATGCCGCGTTGGCCGCGGATTCGGTGCGCCAGCGCCTCGCGCAGGATTCCAGCGAGATCTCCGGCGCGGGGCCGACGGCATTCGCGTCGTTCATCGTCGCGGAAGAAAAGCGCTGGGGCGAGGTCGTGCGTCGCGCCAATCTGCACGCGGAATAGATACCGGTTCTGTTGTTGGAAAAAAAGGCCCGTACCGACGCAATAGACACCGATTTTGCTGTCGGAACAGAAGACCCGTACCGACGCTTGGCGAGCGACGATGTCGTTCTTCAAGCGGCTCGATCAGTCGGCCGCGGCGTCGGCTTCAGCGGCCTGCGCTTCGCTGAGTATCGCCATTACGTTGCGCCCCGTGCGCTCCAGGTGGCGAGTCAGGATTTCCGCGGCGCGCCGGGCATCGCGCGCCATCGCGGCTTCGAAGATCGCCTGGTGTTCGCCAGGCACATTGGCGTCCGGCGCATGCCGCACCAGGAACAGGCGCCTGTAGCGGTCGCTTAGATCGTGCAGCGTGCCGCAGAAGCGCAGCAGCAAGGGCATACCGCACGCCGCGAACAGCGTCAGGTGAAAGGCCCGATGCGCTTTTTCCCAGCCCTCTCCACGCGTACCGTCGCGCTCCATGCGGCTCAGGCGGTGATACGCGGCAACCAGATTGTCTTCCCAGCGGTCATCGCCCTTGGCCAGCGATTCGGTCAGGGCCATGACTTCCAGCTGCGTGCGCAGCTTGGTCACTTCCACCAGGTTTTCCGCTGACACAGGTGCCACGCGATAGCCGCGCTGGTCGGTGATCTGCACCAGGCCTTCGGCCGCCAGGCGGGTCAAGGCTTCGCGCAGCGGGCTCAGGCTGACGCCGTATTCGCGGCGCAGGTCGTCCAGACGCAGTTTGGCGCCGGGCGCATAGGCGCCTTGCAGGATGGCCGCGCGTACCTGGATGGCGACGGACGCGGTCAACGAGGGCCCGGTTTCGGCGGAGTGATCAGCCGCGAGCGCTTCCAGAAGATTCTTCATGCGATGGTCCGTCGGTGCATGGCGGGGATTCTACCTCTCCTCTCGTATCAATCGATGAAACTAATAAAAATCGATTTTCCTGTTGACTTCGATTATTTCTTGGCCAAAGATAGCCGCTTCCGGCGCATGCCGCCGCCGATTCAAGGAAGCCATCATGTCTACCCGCATCGACAAGGACGTCGCCAGCAAGGCCATGGGAGAACCGCACGAAAGCATGGCGCATCTGGGCGATTCGTACCGTGCGCTGCTCGGCTACCTGCCGCCGCGCGTGGAATCGCGCCTGCTGGTGACCGGTGCACTCGATCCCAAGCTGGTGCGCCTGCAGGAAGAGATCCGCGCGCATGCCATGAATCCGCCATGCTTCGATACCAAGACCGCTCAGCTGATGATCTTCGGCATGCTGGTGGTGGAATTGAGCGATGCCGCCGTCATCCACGGCATCGCCGCGCGCCGGGCCGGCGCCACCTGGGAAGAGATGCAGGCCGTGGTCAGCATGGCGTACATCTTCCGCGGGGTTTCCGCCGCCAATCGCGGCGCGGAAATGCTGGCGCGCATCGCGGAACGCGAAGCGCAGGCCGGATCGGAATAAGCGGGGGCGCGGCGGACGCGGCCTCCCCGACAGCCCATTCAGCAACGAGCGCCGGCGCCACGCGATGCCGGCCCACGAGAGACACTATGCACGCTTGCCCCGGTCCAGACCGCAATACCCGCACGCCGCGTTTTCGGATGCCGGCCAATGCCTGCGATTGCCATGCCCATATCTTCGGGCCCGCTGATCGCTTCCCCTACTCGCCCGACCGCAGCTACACGCCGGAAGACTGCACGGTCGAAGACTATGAAAAACTGCTGGCGACGCTGGGCATCGATCGCGCCGTGATCGTGCATGGGGGCGCGCACGGCACCGACAACTCGGCCACGCTGGATGCCCTGCGCCGCATGGGGCCGCGTGCTCGCGGTGTGGCCGTGATTCCACCAGGGCGCCCGCTGGCCGAACGCGAAGCGATGCACAAGCTGGGCATGCGCGGTTATCGCATGTCCACCGTGGTGGGCGGCGGCGTGGGTTTCGATGCCTACGACGCGCTAGCCGCGGAAGCCCGCGAGATGGGTTGGCACCTGGTGCTGCACTTCAAGAAATCCAGCGAACTGGTGGACCTGGCGCCGCGCCTGCGCGCGCAACAGGTCGATGTGGTGCTGGACCATCTGGCGCGCATCCGTGCCGAGGAAGGCGTAGACAGCCCGGCCTTTCGCGCGCTGGCCGGCCTGATGGATACCGGCCGCGTGTGGATCAAGCTGGCCAGCCTGTATCGGTTGTCCAACGAACCATACCCGCATGCCGACATGCTGCCGATGATTCACGAAGCCGCGCGGCGCTGGCCCGACCGGTTGATTTGGGGCAGCAACTGGCCGCATCCCATCTGCGATGTGCCCATGCCGAACGACGGTGATCTGGTGGATCTGATTCCGCTGTGGATACCAGAGCCGGCGGTGCAGCAGAAGATGCTGGTAGCGAATCCGGCGGTGCTTTACGGGTTTTGATGCGCCGGTCATGCGATGGCAACCGGCATGGACCGAAAGCCATGATCGGATCTGGTGCGCGTCATGGCTTTACTCGCCGGGGCTGTGCGTTACGACGACCGTGCAGCGGCGATATCAACGCCACGATAGCGACAAGAACAACGACAGCGACAACGGCAACGGCAACGGCAACCGCAACCGTCAACAACGACAACCATCAACAACAAGGGAGACAAACCATGTTCAAGCAGTTGCGGCACGTACTGACGGCCGCTGTTATCGCGTGCGCCCTGCCCGCCGCGCCGGTCCTTGCCGCCGACACCTGGCCTGCGCAGACCATCAGCATCGTCGTGCCCTTCCCTCCCGGTGGGACGACCGACGTGGTGGCACGCGTGCTGGCCGAAAAACTGGGCCCGATCCTGAAGCAGTCGGTGATTGTGGAGAACCGCCAGGGCGCGGGCGGCAACGTGGGCGCCGCCTATGTGGCGCGCGCCAAGCCCGATGGCTATACGCTGATGGTTTCCAGCGCCGGTCCCTTGAGCATCAACCAGCAGCTGTACGCCACGCCGGGCTACGACCCCATCAAGGATTTCGCGCCGATATCGATGCTGGCGTCGGTGCCCATCATGCTGGTGTCGAACGTGAAGGCACCGTTCAAGACGGTGCCCGAACTGATCGCCTACACCAAGGCGCATCCCGGCCACGTGGCCTATGGTTCGCAAGGCAGCGGCACCACCAGCCACCTGACCATGGAACTGCTGAAGCTGGATGCGGGCATCGATCTGCAGCACATTCCGTATCGCGGCAGCGCGCCCGCGGCCACCGACCTGATCGGCGGGCAGATCCAGGTCATGTTCGACAATTCGCCGACGACTTATCCGCAAGTGAAGGCAGGCACGATGCGTCCACTGGGCGTGGCATCCAGCCATCGGCTGCCCAGCATGCAGGACATCCCCGCCATTGCCGAAACCGTTCCAGGCTTTGAATCCGACGCCTGGTTCGGATTGGTGGCGCCGGCGCATACGCCCTCGGACATCGTGAACAAATTGAACGCCGCGGTACGGCAGGTGTTGTCCGATCCGGCGGTCATCGCCAAGTTCAAGGAAGTCGGCGTCGACCTGGTCGGCGATACGCCGCAGGAATTCCATCACTTCATCCTGTCGGAAAAGGACAAGTGGGGAAAGATCATCAAAGCGACGAATCTAAAGCTGGGATAGACGTCTCGTGGGCGCATCGGGGGGCGCCGATCGTCCATCGCCTATCACTCATCGCCTGCTAAACGCCGAGGAAGTCGTAGAAATCCTGGACTGGAGCGGCGACCGCAAGCGCATACAGGGGGAAACAGCCCTTCAAGCCGTCCAGGCTTTGCTGCCGCGCGATATCCGCCTTGAAGAGGCTGGCCGGAGCGGTCCTGATCGCTCCCGCACGTCCGACGAACTGGCCCCACAGCGACACGTTGCGGAATTTCCCGTTCACTGTGGCGGCGGACGCGATATAGCTGGTGGGAAACAAGCGCCGATAAGCAGGCAGGTTGTACAGCCAGGATGTGCCGTGCACCTGCGTGGCCAGGTCTTCCTGTTCGCGGACCAACGAGAAAAGCTCTCGCAGTTCCGCTATCCGACTTTCGTATCGCCCGGCCTTAAGCGGTGATGCCCCGCCCTCTTCCGCGTTCTTGAAGTGGATGTGTATTGCGCCGGACCGCAATCGGGCATAAGAGAAACATCCGACGGTCGACACGACATCGGGCGCGCCGCTTTCCGGCAAGCGCGACTGATAGTAGCCGTGGGTCCATGCTTCCAGGTCGTCTTCGCGCTCCGTACCGGCGATGTATTCGCGCCATACCGGATGCTCGGGATCGAAATCACGTCCCAGGCCAAAACGGATGTACAGATTGGTGTATTCCAGCAAGGCCCGGGCCAGCGGCATGCCGGAACAACGGTTTGCCGCGCGCGCGAACATCAATTGCAGGTCGAAGAATTCACGGCCGTAGGGGGATTGCGGCATGATATGGCAGGGTCGTCGTTTCTTTTAAGTACAGTTTAATCGCCGTATGTTTCACGCTTGTGCTCATCGCCGTTGCAGGCCTGATGTGCAACGGCTGTTGCCCGTCATGTGGGTGCACTCGCTTCAATCGTCGAGTGTTTCGTGAACCGCGGATGCGCCGCGCTTCCAATAGCTGGATGCCCGAATGCGCGCCTTGGCGATGCCACGCTCCTCGACCATCACACGGCGTACGGTCTTGGCCGCGGCTGATTCCGCTGCCGCCCACACATAGCCTTCGCCCCGCGGTAATTCCAGCTGACGCGCGGCCTGTTCCAGCAGCGCCGGATCGCCGGCCGGCGCGCCATCGCGATGCAACCAGCGCACTGACAATCCGTCGCGTTGCGGCAGCGGGATTTGCGCGCCGGCATCTGCTATCTCGATGAGGGCGATGGTACGAGCGGAAGCGGGCAGCTCCTGAATGCGGCGGGCAATCGCTGGCAAGGCGGTATCGTCGCCGATCAGCAAATGCCAGTCGAAGCCCGTGGGAACGACGAAAGAACCGCGCGGGCCGCCCACACCGATGAACTGTCCAGGGCGGGCCTGCGCGGCCCACATGGATGCGGGGCCATCGCCATGCAACACGAATTCGATGTCGAGTTCGCCGGCATCGGCATCGTAGCGGCGCGGCGTGTAGTCGCGCGCAGCGGGGCGCGTGACGCCGGGCGGCATGGAGATGCCGTCGGGACCCACAGTGGGAAGTACAGGCTTGTCCTGGCCCGGCTCGGGGAAGAACACTTTGATGTGGTCGTCGAACGAAGCCGACACGAAACCATGCAGATCGGCACCGGACAAGGTCACGCGCAACAATTGAGGCGATACCAACTGAGTACGCACGACTTGCAGCAGGCGCATCTTCAGTTCGTGACGCACGCGCTGGATAGTTAGATCGAGTAAAGCCATAAGAGACCTTTTGATAAAGCGACGCACTGAACAGTTAGTGCGTGCAGGTGCGTTGGTGCAACGCGCACGATTGGCGTGGCAGATGCATTGGCACAGCGCGCACAGTCGTATCGGCGTGCTCGGCAGCTCCGGCGCAAAGCCGCTCGCGCAGAAGGACGATCAGCGCCCGCCGTCGATTTCCTGGGCCGCGCGCATCAGAATGGCGGCGATACGTCGTTGCTCCTCGGGCGTGGCATCTTCGCGGCGCAGCAGAGCCTGCTTCAGCGCCAGCCGTCCCTGGACGAATTCGGGCACCCATCCGGTGGCGACGTCTTCGCCGTCCGGGCCGGCTTCCATGGGCTGTCCCGTCCAGGCGCGGCGCATCCATTCCATTTTGCGGGCGATGTGCTTCAGCTTGCCGAACAGCATTCCAAGCTGGTCGCGGTTCGCCTCCAGATGCACGCGGCCGGCGTCGGAAAGGTGGTAGCGCTTCTTGCTGCCTTCGAGTTCGACCGTGGCGTAGCCGATCTCTTCCAGATAGGTCAGCGCGGGATAGATCATGCCGGGACTCGGCGTATAGAAGCCGCTGCTCATCGCGCCCAGGGCCTTGATCAACTCATAGCCATGGCTGGGGTTTTGTTCCAGGATGCCCAAGAGCATCAATTGCAGCTCGTCGGAGCCGAACTTGCGGCCGCGGATCCAGCCGCGCTCGTCGCCGTCGCCGCCATCGTCACCGTGTCCGTGGCGCCCATGGTGACCATGGCCACCAGGATGACCGGGACCGCCGCGATGCCCACCGCCGCCATGGCGGCCCGCCATCGCCCGATGGTGCATGGCCCAGCCGCCGAAGCCACGACGGCCGAAGAAGAAAGAATGGAAGGGAAAATGCACAGCACCCTCTATGTCGTAAGATATATATCGTACGATATAGCTAGCTGAAATGGATGTCAACACCCTGCCTTGCCAGGCAACCCCACTGCCTGCTATCGCCGGCCGGTTTGCAACGGCAAGCCGGGCGCCAGACAATGCCGCAATTCACACGCGTTCGTCGATCGACTCCCTGATCGATGCCGCCGCGATCATGCCGCAATAAGACAAACCGTTATTCCTTGAATGGAGACCTTGGCGGAAATGCTCGCCGCCACACGCAGGTGTAAAGTTAGACGCCGCCACGGGCGGGTAGGACGTAGTAAATCAAGGCAAACAAGAGACGGCAATGCGGGCAAATAAACGTCAACAGGTGGTAGACAAGGCTACGGAGCTGTTTTCCCGATATGGATTTCATCCGGTCGGCGTGGACCGCATCATCGATGAGTCGGGCGTGGCCAGGATGACCCTGTACCGGCATTTCGCCGGCAAGGAAGACCTGGTAAAGGAAGTGCTGGAACAGCGCTACACAATGATCTACGACAGCATCGAAGAGAAACTGCGGCTGCTCGATGATCCGCTCGCCCGGGTCAAGGGCATCTTCGACTGGTATGAGGGCTGGTTCGCCAGTCCGGAATTCGCGGGATGCCTGTTCGAACGCGCGCTGGCGGAATTCGGCACGGCCCATCCCGGCATTTCGTCGGTGGCTATACGCTATCGGAAACACATGGCCGACTGGATCACGGAAATCCTGCAGCCCGTCATGGATACCAAGGCAGCCGCGCGAGTGGCCGAGATAATGGTGATGCTGCTCGATGGCGCCACCGTCGACGCGCGCGCCTACGGTGACCCCAAGACAGCAAACCGTGCCTGGCAAGCCGCGCAGGTCTTGTTGGAACAAGCCCGCCAAAGCGCCAAGTTATCCTCAGGCCAGAGGTAAGCCAGACGCGTCGGCCAGTCAGGCGCGGAGCAATGGCCGCAGTTCGCGCGCGTCCGTCATCGTCTCCAGCGCCCATACACGCTCGCACAAGGCTTGCGCACGCTGCGCCCCTGTCACGGGAGCGATCAGGTCATGGCATTTTTCGTGAACCTCCTTGCGCGTCATCGGGTTCGGGGGCGTCCCGCGCACCGCGGGCGTGTGGCGGGACAATTGGCGCCCGTCGCGCAACGTGATTTCCACCGTCCCCTGGCGGGTCGGCATCGCCTTGGACAACTCGTCGTCGCCGAACAGGCTGATGCGCTCGCGCAGCGCCAGTACGGCGGGATCGGCCATGCGGGCACGATCGTGCGCGGAAACGAACGTCAGCTTGCGGTCCAGCAGCATGGTTGCGATCAAATGCTGCATGCAGATTTCCGGCATATCGCGGTTGTTGACGATAGTCAGCGATTCATGGGGAATGCGCACGGTGATGGCGGTGACCGCATCCACGGGAATCTCCTGTTCCGCCAGCAACGCGTACAACGCATCCAGCGGCGCCTGGATCGGTGAGCCGACGGTCCAGCGCTTGATGCTGGTTTCCATGATTTCAAAGCGGCTGCCCAGTCCCCGCGCCAGCACGTCGCGGTCGGCCTTGTCGCCGTAGGCGTCAAAGAAACAGCGTTCCCCGGCAAAGACATCGTCGACACCGGTAAAGCCATTGGCCACCATCAGCGCCGCGGTCACGCCGTTGCGCGCCGGCATGCCGCCAAAGTCGAAAGCCTTTTCGATATGGTCCTTATCGCGCATCCAGCACGACACGCCCGAAGCCTGCTGCGCGGCATACGACATCAGGTAGCGGGCACGCGTTTCATCGTCCACCCCTGCCAACACGCCGGCCGCCGCCGCCGCGCCGAAATTGGGCCCGAAAGTATGCGACGAATGCCCGGCGGCGCGGAATTGATAGGGATGCAGGCACATGGTCAAGCGGCAGCCCACGTCGTAGCCCAGCACGATGGCCTTGAGCAGGTCCATGCCGCCGCGCTGGTACATCTCGGCAACCGCGAGCGCGGCGGGAACGATGCCGCAGCCCGGATGCGTCAACGACGCGGCATGGGAATCGTCGGTTTCGTCCGCGTGGCCGAGCATGCCGTTGGCCAGCGCGGCACTGACCGCGGTGGTCAACAGGGACGACCCGATCACGCAAGCCTGTGCGCTGTCGCCCTGCGTGCGCGCGTAGGCGATGGCTTTTTCGCCCGGCGGCAGACGCGATCCGGAGATCATGGCCGCCAGCGTATCCAGGAACTGGAACTTGGCCTTTTCAAGAACTTCTTCCGGCAGGTCCTGGCGCAGGGCGCCGGCGATATGCGCGGCCAGAGCGGGCATGGGCGACGGCCGCGCCGCCATTTCAGGCGTCATCATGTTGGAAACTCCTCGCTAACGGGTGGCGGTCAGGGGCAGCCATGCGGATTTTCCTTTCGCATGGCTGCCCCGATCAGAGACGGGAATGCCGTGTAATCCGCGGTGGCGATCAAGCGCACAGTGCGGGCAATTCACTGGCATCGGATTGCCTTTCCAGGGTGGCGACCCACTCGCATACCCGCGCGGCGCGTTCCTTGCCGATGACCGGCACGGCATTGGCAAGGAATTTTTCGCGGATGGCATCGTCATCCATGGGGTTGGCGACCGTGCCCGTGGCGTGATCGACATGAAATTCGTAGGTCTTCCCATCGGCCACGACCGTGGCGTGGGCCTCGTCATTGCGCAGGCTTTCGTCGGCCACCGCGGTGGTCTTCAAACGCAATGCGGTGATGACGGGATCCAGGGCCTTGGCGTCGGTATATTGGGCCGTGCCGGCGGCGCCGTCGTGCAACGCGACCGCCGCGCAATGCGAGATGCTGAACTTCGACTTCAGGCCGGTGCGCGGCTCGACCACCGCTGTGATCGCGAGCACCAATGGATGCACACGCAGGGCTATGCTGCTGACCTTGGCGGGGTCGATGGCGTGGGCCTTGCGCAGCTGGATCAAGGCATCGATGGCCGGATGCAGCACGACGCCGCAGGCATAGGGCTTGTGGCCATTGCGCGTGATTTCCCAACGCGTGCCCAATTCATCGACCAGCGCCTGCGGTGCCGCGACGCTGCTATAGATGCGGCAAAACCCGCGATTGCCTTCGACGATCTGCATCGAACTATCGAACCCCTTCTGCGCCAGCTTGGCCGCGAGCAGTCCGTTGGACGCCGACTTGCCTGCATGAAAGGACTTGCACATGGTGCCGCGGTTCTGCTGCATGCCCCCAGCCTGGGTACCGCCGATGCCCAGGGCATGCACCGTCTGTTGTTCATCCAGGCCCAGCAGGCGCGCGGCGGCGGCGCTGGCCGCGAACGTGCCCAGGGTGCCGGTCAGGTGCCAGCCGCCTCGATGATGCTCCGGACTGGCCTGGCCGACACGCACGCCGGCTTCGAAGCCGCAGGCATAGGCCACGATCAGGTCGGCGCCGCTGACCTTCGTCGTTTCGGACAATGCCAGCGATGCCGCCAATACCGGAGAACTGGCGTGCAGCACCACGCCGGCCATATGCGTGTCGTCGTAGTCCAGCACATGGCCCATCTGGCCGTTGATGAGCGCTGCTTCGAGCAGGCCGGCCTTGCTTTTGCGGCCCAGCACGGTGGCTTGCGGCTGGCCGTTCAGCTCCTGCATCACGGAAGCCAGGATATCCAGCGTGGCGTGGCGGCTGCCCGCCAAGGCGCAGCCCAGCCAGTCGAGCACGCCGCGCCGCGCCGCGGCCACGGCTGCCTCCGGCAGGTCGGCGAACCGCGTATTGGCGATATGCCGTGCCAGCAGGCGCGTGACTTGTTCGTTTTCGGGAAGTTGCTTGTCGGTGTTCATTGTCTGCTCAATTGCCTGGATCGTGGTTCATCTGCGCGATTGCATTGAGCAGATATGCATCTGCTCGCTCGCACCGGGGCGATATGCATCGTTCGTTCAATTGGCCTGGATGTGCGCATCGCGAACGACGCGCGCCCATTCGGCGGTTTCCGTTTTCAATTGCTTGTCCGCGTCCGCGGGGCTGCCTCCTACCGCGTGCAGCTTGTAGTTCTTCAACTGCTGCTGCATTTCCGCCGTCTTCAACGCCTTGATCGATGCATCGTGCAAGGTCGCGATCACCGCGGCGGGTGTCTTGGCGGGAACGAACAACCCGTACCAGCCGGTGACCTCGAAGCCGGGCACTCCGGCTTCCTGTATGGTCGGAATATCGGGAACATAGGAATCACGCTTGGCCGACGTCACCCCCAGGGCGCGCACCTTGCCGGATTCGATCAGCGGCATCATTTCGCCAAGCGAACCGAACATCATCTGTACCTGGCCGCCCAGCAGCGCGGCGGCGGCTGGCCCGGCGCCCTTGAACGGCACGTGGACGATCTCGATGCGCGCCATGCTTTTGAACAGCTCGCCGGCCAGGTGAATGGCCGAGCCGGTGCCGGCCGACGAAAAGTCGTACTTGCCGGGATGCGTCTTGGCCAGCTCGATCAATTCCTTGACCGAACGCGCGGGGAAATCCGGGGCGACCGCCAGTACGTACGGCGCGCTGCCCACCACGATGACACCCTTGAAATCCTTGTCCGGATCGAAGGTCAGCTTTGTGTACAGCGCCGGCGCGGAGGTCAAGGCGATATTGCCCATCAGCAGCGTGTAGCCGTCCGGATCGGCGCGCGCGACGGTGCCGATGCCGATCACACCGCCCGCGCCGGGACGGTTTTCCACGACCACTTGCTCGCCGAGCTGTTTGGACAGGTTCTCGGCGGTAAGGCGGCCCACGCCATCCACGGCGCCGCCCGGCGCGAACGGCACGATCAGGCGCACAGGGTTATCGGGGTATTTGGCGGCCGCCGGCGTGGCTGCCAGGGCGCAGCTCGCGGCGAATACGGAAGCGGCAAGGACGCGGGCAAACGGCAGGCGCCGGCCCGACATGGGGATGTCGACCATTGGGTTTGTCTCCGGAACGCTTATGAATTGTTTTAGCGACGCGCCATGCCCCGCGTTCTTATGCGACGCAGTGGAGAAGTGGCGGAGCCTGGGCGACGTAGTCCAAGTGTGACATCGCCGCTTTCTTTTGTATACCGTGGAATACTATCGTGATTAAAAGGAAGCCGACGCAAGCGCCGGCTTCTTTCCAACTGTGGATCCCCCGGGGCAGCCGTGACAGGCGTTCACCCGGGATCACCGATGCCCTGGATGGGGCTGCAGGCCGCGCGGCCTATTCCTTGTCAGGTCCAGTCGTCGGATCCACCACCACCGCCGCCGCCGTCGTCCCAGGAACTGCCGCCATCATCCGAAGAACCGCCGTCATCCCAGGGATTGCCGACACTCCCCGAGTCGTTGCTGCTCAGTTTGCGGGTCGTATCGTCGTCCCACGAACTTGCGTCGCGCAGGCCAAAGTCATTGCCGCCCATGTCGTATCCGGTCTCCGGGGAATTCGCGGCAGCGGCATCCTGGGAAGAAGCGGGGTTGACGACGTTACCCGCGGTACCCGCCGCGTTGGCCGACCCGCCATTCAACACGCGATTCATCAAGGCCTCGCCCGCGACCACGCCCGCGCCGACCGCGGCGCCCGTGGCCAGGCCGCCCATGATGCCGGAGCCCATGCCGCCGCCAGCCTGTCCAGGCGCCACGCCGCCGGGGTAGCCATAACCCCCCTGCGGCCCGCCTTGCGGACCATAGGGCGGCGCCGCGCGAGTGGCGCCATAGCCGTAAGGACCAGCTCCGCCAGCCGGGTAGACAACAGCACGCCGACGCGCGCGCATGATCAACGACACGACGATCAGCAGCGCGGCAAGGCCCAGCACCAGGCCCCAGGGGATGCCCGAGAACGTGCCTTGCGCATGCGATGCACTGCCCGATGCGATCAAGGTACGCAATTCATCGACCGCGCCGGGACGGGCGAAATTCTGGCTGGGATCCAGGCGCAGCGCGGTATTCAGTTCCTCTTGCGCTTGTTGCAGCTTGCCCTGCTTGCCGAATAATTCGGCCGCTACGAAATGCGCCTTGGCGCTGTTCGGATGGTCGCGCAGGATCTGGTCCATCATCCCTTGCGCTTCGCGATAGTTGCCCGCCTGGGCGGCCTGATACACCTGATCGGGCGTCGCATCGGCCGCCAGGGCGTTACCGCCGAAAAGCAGGCACGCGGTCAGCAGAATCGAACCGGTGATTGATTTTGAGTATTTCGAGTACATAAGGGAACCCTCCCGTCAGTCCCTATAAGATCGGGTCGGAACGTGTAAGTTCAAACCGAGCCCGATTGACAAGCGCATCTTCCATTCCTGAAAAGCTCGCCCCACTGTAGTGGAAGGAAGATAGCGCCCG
>DATJHN010000367.1:0-2355 GCA_035493915.1 Bordetella sp. | reverse complement strand
GGATCGTGGAATAGGCCACGTGGCTGGCGGACACACACACCGGCACCAGCAGGTTGGTCACCGCGCCCGCCTTCGGCAGCATGACGCGATAAGGAATTTCGTAGGGCGCAGGAGGAACCACATATTGTTCCCCTTCATTTTCCACCGCGCCGTCAGGGGTAGGAATGCGACGCACATTGTGGGAGTCGCTCTGATAGGAGCCCATGCCGATGGCATCGGACTTGGTGATGTCGGTGGTGATGTCCTTCTCGGTCATCACATAGGCGCCCAGCATACGCCGGCCTTCGCGGATGTAGAGTTGAAACGGCCAGCCATTGTCCTTGACGAATTCGTCCCTGGCCAGACCGTAGGAGTTCATCTCCTCGCGCAGCACCGCCGGCACGCTTGCGTCATTGGCCAGGAAGTACAGGAAACCTGCCCCATAGTCATAATGATCCTGCCAGATCGCGGCCTGCTGCTTGTAGTCCGCCATGGGAAATCCCGCGCTAGCGCCGATATGATCGGTGGAAAAGCCGCCCAGGCTATTGATATCGAATTTGCCGCCCTTGATCGGCGTCATGATCATCAGCGCTCGCATCGACGGTGCCCGTCCCGTCTGCTGCTGCAGCGCGGCGATGTAACGCTTGAGCAGTTCGTAGCGCTTCGGATCGTAGTTTGCCGGCTTGGGGAAGGGCAGCATGTTGCCGGGAATGTTTGTCAGGCACATGCGAAAGCCATAGGCTTGGACCAGCTTGTCGGCCTGGCCGATTTCGCCACGAGGGCCAGGTTGGACTTCCGGCAAAAGCGAGCCGTCGTCCGCATAGGGCGAGACCCGAACGTTGAACTGATGCGTCGGCCGCTGCTTGCCGCGGACGCCGGCGATGGATTCGCCATACTGGGCCGCACTTTCGCGGCCCCAGGTGTAGGCCACGCCCGCCGCGTTCATCAGATCGCCTTCATAGGATGTATCGATGAAGACAGGTGCGCGCAGAACCGTTCCATCCGTCAGGGTGATCGCCGCGATCTTGCGTCCTCGCATCGCCACCCCACCCTGCTCCCGCAGGCGCTGGCCCGAAAGCTGGGTGACATGGGCCTCGGCCAGCATGTCGCGGAACACCTGCTCGGCGATATGAGGCTCGAAGCGCCACTCGATGGGTTCGCCGTAATGCTTGCCGGCACGTTCGAAGAATTCCCGCGACAGGCCGCCGATGACCTCTTCCCGGCCCTTGTCCGTCTCGCTGAGGCCGCCGCTCACCATGCCGCCGACATGGCCGTCGACACTTATCAGGACGACATGCATCCCCTGGCGCGACGCCGACACGGCTGCCGCAACCCCGCTCGCGGTAGCGCCATATACCACAACGTCGAAATTGCGGACTTCCGCGCGCGCGCTCGGTATCGCCAGGGCCAGAACCGCGGCCAATGCCAATGCAAGGGTACGCATCACGTCATCTCCTCCGCGGTCGCGTTCACCGGCGCGGCCGGCGCGCGTCTTCGCTGGACAGGTCTTTCAGGATATCAGGCCCAGCACTGGCCGGCAGCGGCTTCCCGCCCGGACCGTCAGCGAAACTTAGCCAGGGCGTGGCGCCCTGCTGCCCAACGCCCGGCGCGCTCCAATCGCAAACCCCTTGCGTAAAAATCGTCGCCAAGCGCGCGAACTGCGCCTCGCTGAGACGGCCCTGGTAATCGCCGCGATTCAACGGCTTCAGCCGACACTTCAATATGTCGCTGGCCAGGGGACCACCCGCCTGCTGCCGGATGGAGCTGTAATAGGCCAACTGGGGGTCGGCGTTACAACGCGCTTCGTCGGTTATCTTGTGGTCATAGTCGGTGCCCAGATAGCAGAAGGAGATCGCATCCGCGGGCCGGTCCCGCCTGACCTTTTCCTGCGGCGTGCCGGGCGCAGTGTCGCTGCCGATGGCTTCGATCCACTTGTCCATCACCGCCAACGAACGCAGCGGAATGCCGGTGGCGCGCCAAGCACTGCTGGTCCAGGGCGGCGCGCCCGCCAGCCCTAAACGCCACAGCACGTAATTTTCGGTGCCGCCGCCCAGCTTCTGAAAACGCGCGCGCAGAGCAAAGCTGTTCCAGTTGGAATGGACGCCGGAATTCTCCTCGCCGCGCAAGTCGATGATAGGGGTCGCCGACAATATCCGGGGATCTGAGATCAGGCCGGTCTGGTAGGCAATGCGGATTGCATCGGGATCGCCCACGCTGCGGCCGGCAGTGAATTCACCGTCGCGGTCATAGCCGCCGATGTCCTGGTTCAGGCGCAGGAAGTCTTCGCCGCTGATCTTTCCGGCAAGCAGCGCCTTCAACCCGTACTGCACGCCGACATTGTCCAGATAGGTGCGGCCAATGTTGGTCCCGGGATAG
>DATJHN010000366.1:0-5546 GCA_035493915.1 Bordetella sp. | reverse complement strand
TTGTCCTTGTGCAGCGGCATCATGGTGACGGTCTGATCGATCACGGCATCGATGGTGCCTGCCATCAGGTCGGCCAGCGCCGGGCCCGAGCCGCGATACTGGATCAGTTCGCCCTGCGTTTTGGAGATATGCAGGAACAGGCCCTCGGCCAGGTGCGCGGTGGTGCCGGGGCCGCCGGATCCCAGATTCAGTTTGGGACCGCCCGAGCGCATGCGCTTGAGCATGTCCGGCAGGCTGGTAATACCGCTCTTGTTGCTGACCGAAAGCACCATGGGCACCGTCGCCACCGTACCGATGGGCGACAGATCGCGCACCGGGTCGACGTGGGCGGACGGATACAGCACGGGAATGATGGCCAGCGACATATTGCTGAACATCAGCGTGTAGCCGTCGGGCTCGGATTTCATCAGGCGCTGGTAACCGATCAGGCCGCCGGCGCCGGTGGTGTTTTCCACGACCACCGACTGGCCCAGCTCGGTGGTCATCGAACTGGCGATCTGGCGCGCCAGCGTATCCAGCGTACCGCCGGGGGCCACCGACACGATCATGACGATGGGACGCGAAGGAAAGGTGTCGGCGGCCGCCGGCGCGGCAAGGATCAGGGCAGCGACACAGCCGATCAATACTCGCAACATGTCTGTCTCCTGGATGTTATCGGTAGGGGCATGCCTACGCTTTTCGCGCTCGCGGACGCGGTTGCCGCCCGCCGCGCGTGTCTGGCCATACTAGTTATCCGCGGCGGTGCGACACTCTCCAGCATCGGCATAGCAGAATGCGGGTTTTCGGCATAACACCCACGTCAGCGCGGCATCAGCGCAGCATGAGGCCGCGCGCCAGCAGCGAGACATCGTCCAGATGGTCCAGGTCGCGGATCAGGGACAGGCTGTGCGCCACCTGGCTGGTATCCAGCCCGGCGCGCGGCGCCAGCTGCCGGTACTTGGATTCGACATCCGCCCAATCGATGCCGCGCGATCCCGCGCCGCGCGCCGCGCGGCAGGTGGCGCGGTGGACAGTGCCGTCGTCCATATGGATGGCCACGCCGCCGCCATGGCGATGCGGGAAGCGATCCGGCAGCGGTGGCGGTTGGTCGGCGTAGCGCACCTTGTCCTGCAGGGCGGCGATACGCGGATCGCGCATTTTGTCCGGGCT
Source organism: Bordetella sp. (assembly GCA_035493915.1). GTDB lineage: Bacteria > Pseudomonadota > Gammaproteobacteria > Burkholderiales > Burkholderiaceae_B > Bordetella_C. The sequence goes on along the minus strand of DATJHN010000366.1, from coordinate 4,397 downwards.
CAGGTTGTCCCAGCCGAAACCGCGGTCGACGACGGATGCCGCCACGAAGTACGCCACGCTGTGGGCGGCTTCCACCAGGTTGCGCGGATGCGGATGTGGATCGCCGCCGAAGCTGGTGTGCTGCACGGCGGCGGAAATGATGATGCGTTCGATGCGCGATGCATCGACGTCGTTGTCGCGCGCCGCGGTGGCCGCGGCCTCGGCGATGGCGTGAAAGGGATGCGCGCCGGGCATCAGCTTGATCGCCATATCGGTCACGATGTCCCACGATGCGCCCAGATCGCGCACGATGTCGCCGGCCGCCTGGCCGCCCATGGCGTCCAGGAATCCGCGCGGTGTTTCCAGGATGGCGGGATCGCCCTGGAAACCGGCACGCGCCGCCAGCGCAGCCTGGATGCCCGCCATGGCCGCCGTGCCGGCATGGTATTCCCGCGAGCAGCTGGTATCGGCCGCTACCGCCAGGCCGCCGATGGATGTCGCGGCCAGCACGATGGCGTGCGTCATCGCCTGTTCGTCCAGCGCGAGCAGGCGTCCGCTCGCCACCGCGGCGCCGAACACGGTAGAGACGGATCCATGAAAGCCGCGTTGCATGCGGCCCGGCGTCAGGGATTCATCGATGCGGCCGGCGACTTCATAACCCAGCGCCATGGCGGCCAGTGCATCCTTGCCGGGCCGCTTCAGCCATTCGGCCAGGGCCAGTGCCGCCGTGCTGACGATGGTGCCGATATGGGCGATGCTGCGCAGGTCGCTGTCGTCGGAGGCCGCGGCATCGCTGGTTACGGCATTGACGCGTGCCGCGCGTGAGACGGGCAGGCGCCCGCCGTGAAACCACACTGTCGCCTGCGGTGCCCCGGCATCCTCGATTTCCAGGCGCCGCACGATTTCCGCGGAAGGGATGCGATAGCCCATTGATGCGCTGGCGATCGTGCTGGCCAGGCTCATCTTGGCGTGTTCCAGGGCCAGCGGGGGTATCGCGGACAAGGGCATCCGCGCCGCGTGCGCGGCGAGTATTTGCGCGACGGTCATCGTGTCACCCATGGTGTGCGCCGTCATTGCGTTCCCGCGCGCATCGTTTTCAGGATGGGCAGCCATTTTTCGAGATCGCGTCCGATCAGCGCGGTGAAATCCTTGGACGGCGCCAGCGGCGTCGGCGCCACGTCGTAGCCCAGTTCGGTCAGCTTGGCGCGCAGCGCGGGCTGCCGCATCGCGGCGTCCAGCTCCTTGTGCAGCCGTGCTACGCGATCCGGCGGCACGCCGGCGGGCGCGATGATGCCGAACCACAGCGTGACTTCGAAGTCCTTCAGGCCACTCTCGTTCAGCGATGGCACATCGGGCAGCAGCGGCGAACGTCCCAGGCTGGTGACGGCCAGCGGCTTGAGCTTGCCGCCGCGGATCAGGCCGATGGCGGCGGGGATGTTGTACAGCCCCATATCGACTTCCTTGCTCATCACCGCCACCAGGCCCTGCGGCGCGCCGGTGTAGGCCACGTGCATGAGCGGCTTGTCCAGGTACTGGCCCAGCACCACGCCGGCGATGTGGTGGCTGGTGCCCACGCCGCTGGACGAAAAACTGAATTTGTTGGCCGGCTGCGCCTTGATGGCCTGGGTCAGTGCGGCGACGCTGCCGTAGGGCGAACCGGGCGCCACCACCAGTACGTTGGCGACGTCCGCCAGCACCGCGATGGGCGTGAAGTCCTTCGCGGAGTCGTAGCCGGGCTTGTCGTACAGCGCCTGGTTCGTGATCAGGGTGCCTTGCGCCGCCAGGCCGATCGTGTAGCCATCGGCGGGCGCACGGGCGATATCAACGGTGCCTATGGTGCCGCCCGCGCCGGGCTTGTTTTCCACGACCACCGCCTGCTTCAGCTGGGTGGCCAGCTGGGTGGCGACGATGCGCGATAGCGTGTCGGCCGCGCTGCCGGCGGCAAAGGGCACGATCATCTTCAGCGAATGCGACGGGTAATCGTCGCGCGCGTGCGCCGGACCGCTGGCCAGCAGCAGCGAAGCAGCGGCCGCTGTTGCGGCGCGACGAAAAATCGTGGTCTGCATGATGTCTCCTCATGGATGATCCCGATTCAAGGATCGGCCGTGTATGTTGAGAATTCTTGTCGGCCTGGTTCTGGACTATAGGAGGCGGTCCCCAGGCCGTCATGCGAATTTCTTTGGCGACTGTTGAGGATCATTCACGCATCATGCATAAGCTGCGCAATATCCTGGGCCCGCTACGCGTGCTCGATGCGGTCAACCGCGCCGGCGGCGTCGTGCGCGCGGCCCAAAGCCTGCACGTCACGCCGGGCGCTGTCAGCCATCAGATCCGCGCGCTGGAAGCGGCGCTCGATACGCGCCTGTGCCGCAAGGTCGGGCGCGAGGCCGTGCTGACATCCAGCGGCATGCAGCTGGCGTCGCGCGTCGCCGAACTGTTCGACCGCGTCGAGGAAGCCGTGCACGAGGCCACCGCGCTCGGCAAGACGCGCCGCATCCGGTTGAAGGTCATCCCGAGTTTCGCGATCAAGTGGCTGATGCCGCGCCTGGCGAGTTTCTATGCATCGCACGGCGATATCGACCTGGAGGTGGCCACGGTCGCGCGCGCGGACGACGTCAGCCTGGGCGACGCGGATTTCGTGGTGCGCCGCGGCCATGGGCGTTGGCCGGGAACGCACGCGGAACCGCTGTTCGACGACGTGCTGGCGCTGGCCTGCGCGCCGTCCATGGCGCCGGGCATCCGCCATGCCGGCGACGTGCTGGAACACAAGCTGCTGCATTCGATGATCGCGCCCGTCAGCTGGGACATCTGGCTGGCGCAGGCATCGTTGCCGTCGGCCGGCGCGCGGCTGGTGCCGCTGGCCAATGCGGCGCTATGCCTGCAGGCCGCCGTGCAGGGCGCCGGCATCGCATTGACCCAGCAGGCCTATATGCGTGACGAGCTTGAGCGCGGCTTGCTGGTGCAACCGCTGGACATGGCGCTGCGTAGCGGCGAAGCCTATTACCTGGTCAGCGCGCCGGGCACGCTGGATATGCGCCCCTGCGCCGAATTCGCCGCCTGGGTACGATCGGTGGCGTAGGCGCGGCGCGGCCAGGCATGCGTGGTCCCGAGTTCCAGGGCCTATTCCCGGTTTCCTCGCCCCAGGAACTGGCTGGGCCGGCGCAGTGCGGGGTCGAACGGATTGATCTGCGCGCCGATCAGGCGGGCTTCCTTGTGCAGCATTTCTACGATCAGCGGCAGCCGTTCGCCGCTCAGGCGTTCCTGCGGCGCGGCAACGCTTAACGCCGCCACCGTGTCGCCGTTGCGGTCTTCGATGGGTACCGACAGACCGGCGATGCCGGGGTACAGGCCTGGACCGTCGCTGTAGGCATAGCGGGCTTCCAGGCATTGCTTGATGCGCACGCGCATCGAGATTTCGTCGATGAAGCCCAGGTGGTGCAAACGGGGAATATTGAAGCGGATGACTTCCTCGCATTCAGCCGGCGGCAGGCTGGCCAGCAGGATCAGCCCCGCCTGGCCCAGGCCCAGCGGCACGCGTCCGCCGATGTCGCCGGTGTGCGATCGCACCGGGAAGGGGCCGTCGATGCGGTCCAGGCAGATTGCGTCAAAGCCTTGCCGCACCAGGATGAAAATTGTGTCGCTGAGCATGCCGCACAGCCGCAGCATGGAGGGTCGGTAAATCTCGCGCAGATTGGACCGGTAGCGACCCGCGGCCGAACCCAGCGCATAGAACGCCACGCTCAACTGATAGGCCTTGCCGCCCGCCGGCTGTTCCACGGCGTCTTCCTGCATCAGCGCCTGCAGTACCCGGTGCGCGGTGGCCGGCGCCAGCCCGGTCCGCTTGGCGATTTCGGTCAGGCGCAGCGTCTCGCCCTTGGCATCCGCCAACGCGCGCAGCACGACGAAAGCCCGCTGCAGAACGCCGTGCGCATTCGAGTCGTTTTCCCGCAATTCGGAAGATGCTGTGGATGATTCCATCTGATTGGATAACTTAAGCTCGATCAGGGATCATAATTCTGAAAAATGGAAAAATACACAAAAATAATCAGATAGGTGGAAAAATCCGTTGACCAGGGTTCCAGGCCGAACCTAGACTGCCCCTGCGTTATAGGCGTGGGCAGCCCAGTACGGGCAAGCGCTCCCCACTTGGAAACGGCAGGGCCTGGCATGTCATTTCTTCGGTTGGAAAAACTATCCAAGGATTACGGCGACCTGCGCGTGGTGCGGGATCTCGACCTTTCCGTGGAACAGGGGGAATTCGTTTCCCTGCTGGGACCGTCCGGCTGCGGCAAGACGACCACCCTGCAGATGATCGCCGGCTTCGCCGATGTGACGCGCGGTCGCGTCGTACTGGATGGACGCGACATCACCCATGCAGCGCCGAATACACGCGGCCTGGGCATCGTGTTCCAGACCTA
>DATJHN010000365.1:0-6040 GCA_035493915.1 Bordetella sp. | reverse complement strand
CGGCTGGCGCGCCGCACCAGAAGGATGCCCGCCAGCACCGAAATCGCCACCATGCCCAGACCGCGGATCAGGTCTTCATGCAGGTTGTCGATGCCGGTGATGAACACACCCAGCACGATCATGCAGAGCACGGCGCTGACGATGTCGAAGCGGGTCGTGACACGCGGCGGGTCGGGCAGGAAACGCACCAGGAACAGGCCGAAAATGCCGATGGGCACATTCACCGCGAAAATCCACGGCCAATCGGCGATGGACAGGATGGCGGCGCCCAATGTGGGACCCAGCACCGACATGACGGCCACCACCGTTGCATTGAAGCTGATACCGCGGCCCAGCATCGACAACGGGTAGATGTTGCGCACCAGCCCGCCGAACAGGCACATCAGGGACGCGGCACCCACGCCCTGGAACATGCGCGCCAGGGTAAGCGTCGTCAACGAACTCGCCATCGCGCAACCCAGCGAGGCCAGCGTGAACAGCGCGAGTCCCATGCCGAACATGCGGCGAAAGCCGACCCGCTCGGCCAGCGCCGACAAAGGCAGCAGCATGACCACGACCGATACGCTGTACGCGTTGACGATCCACACCGCGCTGGCGGGCCGGATCTGCAGGTCCGCCGCGATGGTGGGCAGCGCGACATTGGCGATGGTGGCGTCGAGCACGGACAGTGTCATGCCCAACATGACCACGGCGACGGCCCAATAGCGGCGCGGCGTGGGCAACCCTTCGAAAACGGGCTTGGCCGCGCCGGCGCCCTGGGGCTGGGCGCCGGACTGTTCGTTGGCGGAGGAGCTGCTTTGATCCTTCACGATTTCTTGACCGGCCGTTTCCAGTTTTCGACGGTAACCTGGCGCGCGCGCGACACCGTCAATTTGCCGGCGGGCGCATCGCGCGTCAGCGTCGTGCCGGCGCCCAGCGTGGCGCCCTGGCCGACGCGTATCGGAGCGACCAGCTGGGTATCCGAACCGATGAAGACGTCGTCTTCGATGGTGGTGCGGTGCTTGTTCGCGCCATCGTAGTTGCAGGTGATGGTGCCCGCGCCGACGTTGACGCGAGCGCCGATGTCCGCGTCGCCGATATAGGCCAGGTGATTGGCCTTGCTGTCCTCGCCGACCTTGCTGTTCTTGACCTCGACGAAATTACCGATGTGCGTGCGGTCGGCCAGCGCCGCGCCCGGACGCAGCCGGGCGTAGGGGCCGATGCGCGCGTCCTGGCCGATCGTCGCGCCCTGTAGATGGCTGTAGGCTTCAACAATGGTGCCGGCGCCGACGCGCACGTCGCGCAGCACACAGTGCGGACCGATGCGCGCGCCGTCGGCCAGTTCGACGTCGCCTTCGAATACGCAACCCACGTCGATGAATACGTCACGCCCGACACGCAGGGTGCCGCGCAGATCGAAACGCGCGGGATCGGCGATGGACGCGCCGGCCTCAAGCAGGCGGCGGGCCTGCTCGCGTTGCCAGATGCGTTCCAGTTCGGCCTGCTGCACGCGGCTATTGACGCCCAGGGTTTCCCAGCCGGCGGCCGGCTGCGCGCTCCCGACCCTGACGCCGTCCTTGACGGCCAGGCCGACGACGTCGGTCAGGTAGTACTCGCCTTGGGCATTGCGGTTGTCGATGCGCGTCAGCCAGTCCTTCAGCTGCACGGTGGGCGCGGCCAGGATGCCGGTATTGACTTCGGCGATGGCGCGTTCCGCCTCCGACGCGTCCTTGTGTTCCACGATGCGCTGGATGTCGCCCTGCGGACCGCGCACGATGCGGCCATAGCCGGTGGAATCGGCCAGCGTTTCGGTCAGCACCGCCACGCCGGTTCCGCGCGCGGCCAGAAGCCGCCGCAGCGTATCCGGCTGGACCAGCGGCACGTCGCCGTACAGGACCAGGGTGACGTCGTCGGTATCGTCTTCCAGCAGCAGTGGCACAGCCTGCGCCACGGCGTGGCCGGTGCCCTGCTGGGGCTGTTGCAGGGCGAAAGACAGATCTGCCTGGTCCTTGAACGCCGCCTTGACGCGGTCGGCGCCGTGCCCGACCACGACCACGATGCGGGCGGGTTCCAGGGCGCGGGCGCTGTCCAGGACGTGATCCAGCATGGGACGGCCCGCAAGCGTGTGGAGCACCTTGGGCTGGTCCGAAAGCATGCGCTTGCCTAGCCCGGCAGCGAGGATGACGACGTTCAGCATGGAATCTCGACAAGAATGCGCCGCCTCGTGGGCGGCGCATGGCTGGAAGGAGGGAACTACGACAGGTCAGGGTCCGATTGTATTTTGTTTTTTTTGACCGCCGTTTTACGAGGCGTTGCTGGAGGTGAAGACGCGGAGGCTTTTTTCGCAGTGCCAGCCTTGGCAGAGGCGGTGCCACCGGCCTTGGCGGCGGTGGCTGATCCGCGCGCGCTATCCGGGCCGGAACCCGTGTTCCCGGCGGTCGCGCCCTGCGTGGAGCCCGGGCTCGCCGGCCCGCCCGGCATGCCTGGCATCGTGGCGGCGGTCGCGGTCGCGAGCTGATTGAATTGCTGCTGCAGCATGCTCCACCAGGCTTCCGAAGCCGACTGCGCGGCCTGGCTGATGGCCTGCGCCGAGCCGGCTGACGACGCGCCGGCAGGGGCATCCTGGCCGCCCGTGGACGCGCCGGAGGACGGCTTACCGATGTCCTCGGACCGCTCCGTCCCGGTACGGGCGTCACGCTCGGCGTCCTGCCCGGCGAGCCGCGCTTCGGCACTGGCCGATGCCTCGGCGCCCGATCGCGTATCGGCATCGGACCGTGCATTTGCGCCAGGCCACGCGTCGCGTGCGGCCCCGGCCGGTGCCGCGGCGGGTTGGCCGGGCGCCGGCTTCAGGCCCAGGACGATTTCCAAGGGCGAAGCGCCCGACCAGTTGGCAGGGTCCTGCGCCAGCGTGCCCATGCTGTCGACGAAGGAACGCAGGGTGGCGATGGTCGAGCGCTGTACTTCCAGGCCCTGGATGGTACTGCTGAGCATGGACAGGTTCATGCGCAGCCAGCTTTCCACGCTGCGCAGTTCGGCGATGCGCCGTTCCAGGTCCTGCAGATTCATTGGGGGCGTCAGGGGCATGACCTGCGCCAGGCCGCCTGGGCCGGTCAGGCCGGTCCAGGCCTGGCGCATCATTTCCATACTGGCCAGCAAGGGATTGGTGGCCGTGTCTCCCGAGCCTTGCCCCATACCGGGCAAGACGAAAGGATTGCTGGTGTGATCTGTCATTTCGTCCTCTTGCCCGCGCGGCGATTTAACCCGGCAGCAGCTGGTTGTTCTCCACGCGGATCGCCTGGCCAGGTGCGTACTGGAAAGGAGTCGCGCTGTGGAACGTATGCGTACGGCCGTCATTGGTCCGTGCCACGAGCTGATAGCGTGTCACGGTCTGTTGCTGTTTGATATTACGCTCGATTTCGCGACCTGCCAAAGCACCGCCCACGGCGCCCAGCACGGTTAGCGCGGTCCTGCCATGGCCACCGCCGAACTGATTGCCGACCACGCCTCCGACCACACCACCCGCCACGGTTCCAACGATCGGCTCGCTCTGATTCTGCACCGGCACTTGCACCGTATTCACCGACACCACGACGCCGCACTGCAGGCAAGCGGCGGCGGACGGCTGCTGCGCCGCCGACGGCTGGCCGGACGCCACGGGTGCCTGGGACGACAGTTGGCCCTGGCCCTGCTGGCTGCCGGGTTGCGCCGTAGCCTGCGCGGCGCGCTGCGGCGCCGTGGCGCCCCCCTGCATAGGCGCGGCGCCGGTAGGCGGGGCCCCGCTGGCCCCCGGCGCCTGGCCCTGCCCGGGCGGCAGCGGCGCGAGATTGGCGTCCTCCGGCCCGGCCGCGCTGGCGCTCTGGTTACGGGCCGCCTCCTGCTGCGCGCTGGGCGTGGGCAACCACCCCATGATGGCGGCGGTAGCAACCGCACACAGGGCGATCACGCAAACGGACGCTATGGCGACCAGGGGATGCAGGCCGCGGCGCATGGCCGTCCCCTGCAGGGGCGCTGGAGCATTCATGACTGTCTCCTGAAGAAAATGACGGCCCGATGTATAGCATCCGGTCCTGTTTTCAGCGTATTGCCAAAGTGACCTTTTGAAAGTTTTGCAAGGCCCGCGCAGCACGCCAGGGGAAGTGTTGAATCGTGCGCCCGCGTCGCCACATGACTTTGCCCGCGGTTCTGGGACAATGGGCTGATGGATACCGTCATTCCCATCACCCGGCTCGAAGACGCGATCAACTATTGGCGCAACCGCTTTCCCGCCACGGGAGAGGAATCGCGGCTATGCGCGCAAGCGTCCGCGCTGGCCACGCCCTATGCAATGATGATCCTGACCGGCCGCCGGGACATCCCCGCGGTGGAACTGGATGAGTCAGCCCGCGCGGCCTTCACGGCCTGGGAGGCGGCTGTGAACCAGGCCACGCCCGCGACATCTTGATGAAGCCGCGCGCCCGCAATGGCTGGACAGCCCGCTTAAGATCCACGTGGGTATCCGGCGCGCAAAGCCGCGATTGGCGGCCCACACCGGCTGGAAGGACAGCCCCGCGGCTGCGTCAGGCCAGCAGCGCCTTGATGTCGTGCGCAAGTGAATCCACATCGGACCCATTGCCCGCCAGCACCCGGGCTTCGCCCTTGCCATCCAGCAGGTAGAAGGCCGCGCTGTGGTCCATGCTGTAGTCCTTGCCGTCCTTGGTAGGGACCTTGGCGTAATAGACCTTGAAGGACACGGCGGCCTGCTTGACCTGTTCCGCCGTGCCGGTCAGGCCGACGAAGGCGGGGTTGAACGTCTGCACGTACTGCTTCAGCACTTCGGGCGTATCGCGTTCCGGATCCACGGTAATCATGACGACCTGCACGCGCGACCCATCGGCGCCCAGCGTCTGCATGACTTGCGCCAATTCCGCCAGCGCCGTCGGGCAGACGTCCGGGCATTGCGTGTAGCCGAAAAACACCACCAGCACCTTGCCGGCGTAATCGGCCAGCGTACGCGGATGCCCGTCCTGGTCCACCATCGACAGATTTTTGCCCAGATGGGTACCGCTGATGTCGCTGCCCTTGAAGGACGGCGCATCCTGCCCGCAGGCCGTCAGCAGGGCGGCCACGGGCGCGGCGGCGAATACGCGCAGCAGGGCGCGGCGCGGAACAAGGGTAGCGGGCATGGAGAAAATCTCGCGGCGGATCAGGCCAGCATCTGGGCCCAGTGGTCGATCAACAGGGCGCCGAACAGCAGCGACAGATACACGATGGAATAGCGGAACAGCTTGCGCGCCAGGGCATCGGAATAGGCACGATACAGCTGCCAGGCATAGCCGACAAAGACCGCTCCCAACGCCAGCGCGCAGACCAGATAGATCAGCCCGCTCATGCGGATGGCATAAGGCAGCAGCGTCGTGGCCAGTAGCGCGATGCTGTAAAGCAGAATGTGCAGGCGGGTGAATTTTTGCCCATGAGTGATGGGCAGCATGGGCAGGCCGGCCCGCGCGTAGTCGTTGGTGCGGTACAGCGCCAGCGCCCAGAAGTGGGGCGGCGTCCAGATGAAGATGATCAGCACCAGCACCCAGGCTTGCGCCGGAGTCGCATTGGCGATGGCGGCCCAACCGAGGGCCGGCGGCATGGCTCCCGACAGGCCGCCGATGACTATGTTCTGCGGCGTGCGGGGCTTGAGAATGACGGTGTAGATGACCGCATAGCCGACGAAAGTGGCGAAGGTCAGCCACATGGTCAGCGGATTCACGAAGTTGTACAGCACCAGCATGCCGGCACCGCCCAGCAGGCCCGACAGCGCCAATACCTGCTGCGGCAGGATGGTGCCGCGGGCGGTGGGCCGGCGCGCCGTGCGCAGCATGCGAGCATCGACTTCCTGCTCGATCAGGCAATTGATGGCGAAAGCCGCCGCGGCCAGCAGCCAGATGCCCAGCGTGGCGAACGCCACCCGCCGCAGGTCCGGCATGCCGGGCGCGGCCAGGAACATGCCGATGACGGCGCAAAACACCGCGAGCTGTGTCACGCGGGGCTTGGTCAGCACCAGATACTGGCGCAACAATCCGGAATCCGAGGC
>DATJHN010000364.1:0-3142 GCA_035493915.1 Bordetella sp. | reverse complement strand
ACCTCGGTGGGATGCGCGGTCAGCACGGGCGATATATGGCTCTCGTCCAAGGTGTGCGCGATACGGTCGGCGGCGATACCGGCGCCGCGCAGCCGCGCCATCATGGCTTCCACGCTGCCTTCCTGGACATCGCCATTGCGTTCGCGCGCGATGCGGCGGCGTATGTAGTGGCGGTCTTCGGCCAGGTTGGCCAGCAGGCTGAAATACGTGAATGCGCGCACCACGCAGACCAGCATGGTGCCGGACAGGGATTGCAGCAGGTGCTTGAGTGTCTGGTCGGCCTGCTCGTCGTCGTCGCGGCGGTAGGCCACGGCGAGCTGGCGAACCTGCTCCACCAGGGTATAGGCCTCGTCGCCTTCCTGTTCACGGATCACTTCGCCCAGCAGCCTGCCCAACAGGCGGATGTCTTCGGTCAGCGGTTGGTCGGCGGGCGATCCAGACGCGGTGGCGCTGCTGGCGACGGACATGGCGGCGGTAGCTGTGGCGGCTGTGGCGCCGGAGGCGGCGACGCTAGTGTTGGTGGTTACGCCAGCGCTGGTACCGCCACCGTAATCGCGGTCGTTGCGCGTTCCCGTCATGCCATCAGCTCCGAGATTTCGATCAGGTTCAGATCGGGGTCGCGCATGTAGACCGACCGGATGCGCGAGGTGGCGCCGGTGCGCATGACAGGGCCTTGTTCTATCACTACCCCGTGTTCGTTCAGCCGCGCGATAACGTCGTCCAGGGGCACACTGGCGATAAAGCACAGGTCCAGGGCGCCCGGCACCGGCAGATGCGCCTTGGGCTCGTATTCGCGGCCCTTGACGTGCAAATTGATTTTCTGGTTGCCGAAGGTGAAGGCCTTGCGCCCTTCGCCGAAAGTTTCCAGCCGCATGCCCAGGATATCGACGTAGAAGCGCACGCAGGCGGCTTCGTCGGTGGTGGTCAGGACCAGGTGATCCAGGTGGTCTATCACTACGCGTCTCCCATCGTTGTTCGAGCCGGCCGCCGCGCCGTGCAATGCCGGTCCGGATGAGCGGCATAAGGCAAGGCTGGTTCCCCTCCGGACCGCGATCGATCACGGATCGTGGCCGCCCCGAGGGCAACAGCTCGAATGTAGGAGATTCGTGGAAGCTTGGGAATTCGTGTTCCGGATAGCCCGCTTTCGTCTTCTGTTAAGGGCGGGACGAAACGCGCTTCCGATGGTGCCGGCAGCAGGCCCGCGGTCCTCTAACGAAGAGGCCAGCCGTGCAACCGGCGCGGTATTTCCCCTAGCCGGCGCTGGCCGGCTTGACCGGCGTCGTCGCCTGCTCCCCCACCACGGTATGCCAGGGTTTGACCGTCCAGCGCGTGACCAGGCCATTGGTCACGTAAGGATCGCTTTTGGCGAAGGCTTCCGCCACGGCCGGGGAGTCCGCCTGAAACACCAGCAGCGCGCCGTCGAGCGGATCGCCCACCGCACCGGCCAGCACCATTTCACCGCGGCTGGACGCCTGCCACGCCAGGTCCAGATGCGCATCGCGATACTGCGCGCGACGGGCCAGGTAATCCGGCACGAATTCGTAGGCAAGAAGGTAGTGCATGATCGAGTCTCCAATGAAAATGGCCGCCGGGTTGCACCGGCGGCCATGGCGACGTTTCGTCAGGACAGAAACCGCGGGTGACCCCGTCAGCTTACTGACTGACCATCAAGATGTCATGCCACTTGAAGGATCGGCTTACTTGCCGCCCTTCAGGATTTCATGCCACTTGCTGGTCTGGTCGGCGATGAACTTGCCGAACTCCGCCGGTTTCTGGCCGCCGGCATCCGCGCCGATGACTTCCAGCGCCTTGGCCATTTGCGGGTCCTTGAAGGCATCCAGCGTGGCCTGATACAGCTTGGCCTGCACATCCTTCGGCACCTTGGCGGGAACCACCAGGCCGTACCAGGTCGAGAAGGTATAGCCCGGCAGTCCGGCTTCGTCGATGGCGGGGATGCCCGGGAAGTACGAGCTGGGCTTCTCGCTGCTGACGCCCAGGGCGCGCACGGTGCCGGCGCGGATCTGCGAAATCGCCGAGCCGCTGGTTTCGATGGCCATCTGGATCTGGCCGGAGATCAGGTCGGCCATCATCGGCGCGCCGCCCTTGTAGGGCACGTGCGTGATGTCGATTTTGGCCATGCTCTTGAACAGCTCGCCGGCCAAGTGTTCGGTGCTGCCGATGCCGGCCGAACCAAAGTTCAGCTTGCCCGGATTCTTCTTGGCGTAGTCGATCAGTTCGGGAATGGTCTTGACCGGCAGCTTGTTATTGACGATCAGCAGGTTGGGCGACGATGCCACGATGGTGATCGGCGCGAAATCCTTCTCGAAGTCGTAGGTCAGGTGGTCATAGGTCGACGGCGCGATGGTGTGCGCGATGGTCGACAGGAAGATGGTGTAGCCATCGGGCGCCGAACGCGCCACGTAGGCCGCGCCGATCGTGCCGCCCGCGCCTGCGCGGTTGTCGACGATAACGGGCTTGCCCAGCTTCTTGGCGAGCGCTTCGGCCAGGGGACGGCCGACCATGTCGGTGGTGCCGCCGGGCGGGAACGGGATGACCAGGGTGATCGGCTTTTCAGGCCAGGCGGCATGGGCCGCGAACGTGCTTGCGCAAAGGACGGTGCCTGCGAGCAATTTCCCGAGCAGGGATTTGCCGAGTTTCATAGTTTTTCTCCTGTGATCCAGCTTTAGGACTGATAGCGAAAACGGTCCAGGGGCGGCTTGTTGCCGTGCTTTTTAAGGACCGCCGCGTCCCGCGAGCGCTTGGGCCAGGATTGTATACCGGTGTGTACAGAGGCTCGCTACGCCCCCACCGGCGCGCCATCCGTGCGCCGGATGACGAGCGTCGACGAACGCGGCGTCCTGCCCGCTTCCGGCCACGCCTGCGTGGGATGCTGGATGTTCACGAAGAACGTCGTCAGGTCGGGCGTGTAGGCGATGCCGGTCAACTCGCAACCGACGGGGCCGACCAGGAAGCGTTTGGATTCGCCGGTGGCCGGATCGATGCAGTACATGGCGTTGTTGCCGAACACGCCGGGCGTGGCGACCGCGCCCAGGTTCATATCCGTCTGTACCCACAAGCGCCCCGCCGCATCCTGGCGCAGGCCATCCGGACTGCTGAAAGCGTCGCCCTTGATATTGCCCGC
>DATJHN010000363.1:0-6138 GCA_035493915.1 Bordetella sp. | reverse complement strand
CCGATCGCGTTCATCGTGGAAACGGATGGCACCGCGCAGAGCATCGCGCTGGCGCGCGACAATGCACGCGAACACGGTGCCCTGACGCTGTCGGCCTACACAACGGATGCGGATGTGGCGCGATCGATACGGGATGCGGCGGAAGACGCGGGCGTCTCACTGTCTTTGAATCTGACCGGCGGCATATTCGTCAATCAGTCGGCGGCATTCAGCGATTTTCACGGCACCGGGGCCAATCCCGCGGCCAATGCATCACTGTGCGACAGCGCCTACGTGGCCAATCGTTACCGCGTGGTGCAAGCGCGTTGGCATATTTGATACCGGAAGTGCGTGCCCCGCGATATACCAGGGCCTGTCAACAAAGGAGCCTCGCATGGTTATGCTGACAGGTCCCGCCTACGCGATCAGACAAGGAACGTCCGCATCATGACCACATCGTACGAAGACATCCAGTTCTCGTTGCAGGAAGGCATTGCCCGCCTGACGCTGAACCGGCCGGACAAGCTCAATAGCTTCACCGCGCGCATGCACGGCGAAGTCGCGCACGCCCTCGATCAGGTGGAAGGCGCAGCGGCCCGCGTGCTGCTGATCACCGGCGCGGGGCGCGGCTTTTGCGCCGGCCAGGATCTGAGTGAACGCCGCGCCGAGCCGGGCGCGCCGCCGCTCGACCTGGGTGAAACCGTCGAAAAATACTACGCGCCGCTGGTGCGGCGTTTGCATGCCTTGCCGTTGCCTGTGGTCGTGGGGGTCAATGGCGTCGCGGCGGGCGCGGGGGCCAACCTGGCGCTGGCGGGCGATATCGTCATCGCCAAGGAATCCGCCAGCTTTATCGAAGCCTTTTGCCGGCTGGGCCTGATTCCCGACACGGGTGGTACCTACGTGTTGCCACGGCTGGTCGGCCGCGCGCGGGCCATGGGCATGGCCATGTTGGGTGATCGCATCAGCGCCCGCCAGGCGGAGCAGTGGGGGCTGATCTGGCAATGCGTTGCCGACGATGCCTTCGACGAAACCCTGGATCGTCTGTGCCGCCATTTTGCTGCCGCGCCCACCAAGGGGCTGGCGTATACGAAGCGCGCGCTGAACGCCAGCCTGGACCATACGCTCGACGAGCAGCTTGCGCTGGAAGGGCAGATGATGCGCGAACTGGGCCGCAGCGAGGACTACGCCGAAGGCGTGGCGGCTTTTCTCGAAAAGCGCGAACCGCGCTTCAAGGGCCGATGATGAACGACGCACGCGCTACGGCTTCGGCTGCGGGCTCAGGTTCGGCCTCGGACTCGGCTCCGGGCTCGACTTCGGGCTTGGCTTCGGCTTCGACTCTGGTCCCGGCCCCAGCCTCCGCCGGCTCGGCGGTATCCCCGGCCACGTCGGTCGATCCGGACGAGCTCGCGCGGTCCGTCGCCGGTGCCATGTTTGCCGCCGACACGGCCAGCCAGGCGCTGGGCATGCGGCTGGATCAGGTCGGCCCTGGCCGCGCCACGCTGACAATGCGGATACGCGCCGACATGCTGAACGGGCATCGCACCTGCCACGGCGGCTTTATTTTCTCGCTGGCCGACAGCGCCTTCGCTTTTGCCTGCAATTCGCGCAACGTCAGCACCGTGGCATCCGGCTGCACCATCGATTTCCTGGCGCCGGCGCGTGAAGGCGACGTGCTGACCGCGACCGCGCATGAACGCTCGCTGGCAGGCCGCACCGGCGTCTACGACGTAACCGTGAACAACCAGGAAGGCCAGGCGGTCGCGCTATTTCGCGGCCGTTCGTATCGCATCAAGGGGCAGATCGTCGGCGATTGACCCGCCGGCGGCGGGACGGCGCGGATGCTTCATGAGGCTGTCCGCGCGGCATAAAACAGATAACGGAGACATCATCATGGCCACGCTCAGCAAGCCGGGACTGGATCCCATCGAACACGCCAGCCGCGACGAAATAGAGGCGCTGCAACTGCGGCGCCTGCAGTGGACGCTGGCGCATGCTTACGCGAATGTTCCGCACTACCGCCAGGCTTTCGATGCCGCGGGCGTGCATCCCGACGACATGAAGCAGCTTGCGGACCTGGCGAAGTTTCCCTTCACGACCAAGCAGCATCTGCGCGACAACTATCCCTTCGGCATGTTCGCCGTGCCGCGCGAACAGGTGGCGCGGGTGCATGCGTCCAGCGGAACGACGGGCAAGCCGACGGTGGTGGGCTATACGCGGGACGATCTGGACAACTGGGCCAACCTGGTGGCGCGCTCCATCCGCGCATCGGGCGGCCGGCCGGGCGACATCGTGCACGTGGCCTATGGCTATGGATTGTTCACCGGCGGCCTGGGCGCGCATTACGGCGCCGAGCGGCTGGGCTGCACCGTGATCCCCATGTCGGGCGGGCAGACGGAAAAGCAGGTCCAACTGATCCAGGATTTCCGGCCTGACATCATCATGGTGACCCCCTCGTACTTCTGCAACATCATGGAGGAAATGGATCGCCAGGGCATGGACCCGCGCGGCTCGTCGCTGCGCATCGGTATCTTCGGTGCCGAGCCCTGGACGGGACGCCTGCGCGAGGAGCTCGAATCCCGCGCCGGCATCGATGCGGTCGACATCTATGGATTGTCGGAAGTCATGGGTCCGGGCGTGGCGAATGAATGCGTGGAAACCAAGGACGGCCCGGTGATATGGGAAGACCATTTCTATCCCGAAGTCGTCGATCCCGATACCGGACTGCCGGTGGCCGACGGGCAGCCCGGCGAGCTGGTGTTCACTTCCCTGACCAAGCAGGCGATGCCGGTCATCCGCTACCGCACCCGCGACCTGACGCGGCTGCTGCCGCCGTCGGCGCGCAGCATGCGCCGGATGGGCAAAATTACCGGGCGCAGCGATGACATGCTGATCCTGCGCGGCGTGAATCTGTTTCCGACGCAGGTCGAAGAGCTGGTATTGAAAACCGGCCAATTGGCGCCGCACTACCAACTGGTGCTGACGCGCAGCGGCGCCTTGGACGAACTGGAAATCCTGGCGGAACCCAGGCCCGAACTGGAAGGCATGCCCGACGGCGATCGGGCGGTGCTGGCGGATCAATTGGCCCAGGCAGTAAAGGCGCACATCGGCGTCAGCGCCGCCGTGCGTGTACTGGAATGCGGCCAGGTCGAACGGACCTTGACCGGCAAGGCTCGCCGCGTGGTGGATAAGCGGCCGAAGTAGGCGGATGGAGCCTTAGCTTTGCGGTGCCGCGGCGGCCATGCCGCGGCGCACGATGCGCCGGTACCAGACATGCAGCAGCGTGGTGGAAAGCGCCAACCCGCCGATCGCCATGAGCCACATCGTGCCCGCGCCGACCGGCGATCCCGGCAGCAGCAGTGTGCGAAGTCCGTCCAGGTGGCCGCGTTCAGGGCCGAAGCCGAACAGCCAGCCGCCACCCAGGCCGATCAGGCCCAGCGCCACAACCTGCAGCACCAGCGGCACTATCGCCACTTTGTAGGCGCGCAGCAGGTAGGAGTTGATGCACTGCATGGCATCGCACAGGTGAAACAAGGGGATCACTTGCAGCAGCGTGGCCGCAACGGCGGCCACTTCGACATTGTCGGTATAGGCTTGCAGGATCAGGGGCTTGCCGGTCCACAGGATGAAGGCCGTGAATAGCGCGCCCAGCAGACCCAGCGTCAGCCCGGCCATGCCGGTACGGTGGGCCAGTTCCAGGCGGCCCGCGCCGATGGCCTGGGCTGTCAGCGAAGCGCTGGCGATGCCGATCGCCATGGGCATCATGTAGCAGAGCGCGGCCAGATTCGACATGATCTGGTGCCCGCCGATAACGAACGTGCCTTCGCGCGCCACCAGCAGCGCCATGAAGGTAAAGGCGCATACCTCCACCAGGTAGGATCCGCCCATCGGCAGCCCCAGGCGCAGCAATTCCTTTTGCGAGGCCCAGTTCGGCCGGCCGACGCGCAGCTTGAAGCGCGCGTAGTAGCTATCATGGCTGATTATCCACAGGCCCGCGCCCAGGCTCATCCACGACACCAGGGCCGATGACAAGCCGGCGCCAGTCGCGCCCAGGGCGGGCAGGCCCAACTTGCCGTAGATGAACAGCCAGTTGAACAAGACCTTGAACAGCACGGCGATCAGGTTGATGCCCATGACCAGCTTGGGGCGCGAGACGGCCGTGCCCAGCGCATAGATAGTGCGGAATACCAGCGACGCCGGCAGCGCCAGCGTCAGCGCCTGCAGGTAACTGGCCACGCGCGCGCGCACGTCGGGTGCGACATTGCCCGACAACGACAGCCACATGTCGGGGAATAGCATCAGCGCGCCACCCACCACCGACAGGCCGATCGCCAGCCAGACGCCCTGGCCCCACATCGCGCCGACGTCGCGGGTGCGGCCCGCTCCGAATTGCTGGGCCAGGATCGGAATCAGCGCGTGGATGACCCCCATCAGTCCAACGAAGACCGTGATGTAGACCGAGACCGATAGCGACATGGCGGCCAGGTCGTCAGGGCTGGCGTGGCCGGTCATGGCGGTGTCGAGAACGCCGAAGGCGATGCCGGCCCATTGGCTGATCAGCACCGGCCAGGCTTGGCGCGCGATGGCGCGCACAGTGGCCCCGAATGGGGCTTCTGTGGACAACGTGGGGCTCATCGCGGTGTGGGAGTGGGAACGCGCAGCAGGCGGAAGACTTCGCTGCGGTCGGACAGGCGTCCGCCTTGCCACAGCACGACCGCGCCATCGCTGTACGCCGCGGTTCCGTCGCGCAGGCTGTTGCGCGACGTTTGCTGGAGAACCAGGGTGCAGCGGTTGTCGTACGGGAAATTCAGGTCGTTGAAGACCAGGAAGGACGCGCGCTGGCCATTGCCCAGGCCCAGCCCGCGTACGCATTCGCCCGGCCGGATGTTGCGCGCCAGCGCCTCGGCCAACTCGCCGGACACCTTGCGATAGCTGCGCGCATAGTCCACCGGAGGCTGCCACAGCAGCACCAGCAATATCCAGGTCGCCCCCAGTCCGGCCGCCGACATGACCGTACCGCGCCACAGCGCCGTCGGTCGTACGCGCAGGCGCCACACCACCAAAACGATCCAGGCCAGGCTCACCACCAGGCCCAATGCCACCGCGATCCAGGATATCTCCGGCACATAGCCTGTGGTCTGGCGTTGGATATTGTGAGCGATCTTGGACGGGAAGCCGAAGTTCAGCGCTACCCATCCCACCCACACCGAGGCCGCGGTCAGGGAAAAACACATCACCGCGAACCAGTCCAGCGTGTTGACCACGGCCCGCCGCAGGGTCGGTAGCGAGAAAGCCGCCAGGCAGGCGCAGGGCACCACCAGCAGCGTGAATTCGGCTTCGGACGGTTCGTCCGTGAAGATGATGAGTATCAGCGGGCAGACCAGCATGGCCAGCGGCAGCCAGACGTGAGGCGCGTAGCGCCAAGCGCGCCAGCGCCACAGCGCCAGCAGCGCCAGCGGCCAGGTGGGCCACAGATACCACGGCAGATCGCGCAGGGTTCGCAGCAGGTCGCCGACTTCCGGCAGCGCGTAGTTATCGATATTCCACAGCTTCCAGTTGCGGATCCAGTATTCGCTGGTGTAAGTGGCGGGTATCCACCACGCCAGCATGATCGCCGCGCACAGGGCGACGCTGAGCAGCAGCCAGCGGCGCTGGGTCCACAGCACACTCTTGGGATGGAACGCCAGCAGGCTGCCCAGCATGATGGGAATGGCGCCCACCCAGCCTCGTACCAGAAAGCTGGCCGCCAGCGCCACGCCCAGGCTGATGGCCCCCACACGCGGGCGATCCAGCATACGTGCCATTGAATAGAAGGTGAGTGCCTGCGCCGCCATGATGGCGGGAATTTCGGAGGTTTCGTGTACCCGCTGCAGGATGCCGACCGTTGCCAGCAGCAGAAGCAACGCCGCGTCGGCGAGCATGCGGCCGTAGTCCTGCACCGTGGGTTCGCCGCCGAAGGGAAGGGCAAGCGGCTGCGCCTCGGAGCGGCGTCCCAGCAGATAGGTGCCGTACCACAGGGAAGCCGTGGTGATGAAGAACCAGAGCAGGTTGGGCAGCCGGCCCGCCGTGATATCGCCGAAGATAGGGCCGAACAGCCACATCGACGCAGCCCCCACCCAGGTAATGAGAGGGCCTTCCTCGGCATGGGCCAAATGGCCGACC
>DATJHN010000362.1:0-4919 GCA_035493915.1 Bordetella sp. | reverse complement strand
AGCTTCCGGCGGGCCGGTGTGGTACGCCGCATCGCGACGGAAGTCACGCTGACCTCGGTGGCGTGTTCGCTGGCGCGCTCCGGCGCGGGCGCGGCGATCATCGACCCCTTTCACCTGTGGGCGCCGCGCGACCATGGCGTGGTCACCCTGCGCTTCCAGCCACGCACGGAGGTCAAGGCGCAAATGCTGCTGCCCAACAATACGCCGCTGTCGCGTTCGGCCCAGCTATTCGTATCGGCCTTGCGCCGCACCGTGCGCGAACGCGGCGCGGCCGCGCTGCCGCAGCCTTACAGTTGCTGAAAGCTGGCGTAGCGCTTGTCGATGTATTCGCGGCGGGAATTCGCTTCCTTTACCACCGCGCCCGGTGGGCCCCGGCCCAGCCATTCCAGCATGTGATCGATCTGGTCCGGCGTGCCCTGTACCAGGACTTCCACCGAGCCGTCGGCCACGTTCTGTACCCAGCCGGTCGCGCCCACCATGTGCGCGCGCCGCACGGTCGCCATGCGAAAGCCCACGCCCTGGACCTTGCCGCGGACCTGGACGAAGACGGTTTCTATCAGGGGATGGTCAGCCATGATGCGATGCGGTTGTCGACGTAAAACGCGATATTTTTCCATAACATGCGCTCATCCATGAAAGCGCATTAGTCGGGGCAGGTAACTTATTAAGTCAGGGCGGCGCGGTTTATCCGGCCACGAGCATTCCTTATGCTTGCATCATCCTTGTACATGCCCCGTCCAGAGCCGGGGACCGGTTGATTGCCATGTCTAGTCATCCTGATGTCGCCGCGCGGCAAACCGCGCGCCACGACGCCTCGCTATCCGGGTCCATGCCGGCCGCAGTCGATATCCCTCCCCACCGGGTGCGCTTCTACGGGCGGCGGGCGGATGGCGCCTCCACGCCGCTGATCGTGCATTTTCACGGCGGCGCTTTTGTCTCCGGTTCGGTCGACAGTCCCTCGGTGATTGCGCAGTTGCTGGCGGATGCCGGCGCCGTGGTGCTGTCAGTGGACTATCCGCTGGCGCCGGACCATCCATTCCCCTCGGCGGTCGAAGCCGCCTACGCTACCTTGCGATGGGCGCACCAGCATCGCCAGCGATTGGCCGGCAAGGGCGCGGGCCTGTTCGTCGCGGGCGAAGAAGCCGGCGGCTGTATCGCCGCGGCGGTCGCGCTGATGGCGCGCGACCGGCTGGGTCCGCCAGTGGACGGCCAGATCCTGTTTGCTCCGATGCTCGATGCCAGCATGAGCACGGCGTCGGTGCGCGGGGCGCAGGGAACGCCGGCCGGAACGCAATGGTCCGGCGGCTGGCGGGGCTATCTGCCCTGTCCCTGCGATGCCAGCCATCCCTATGCAACACCCATGGCGGGCACGCGCCTGGCCGGCCTGCCTCCGCTGTTGCTGCTAAGCGGCCCGGACGATCCCCTGCGCGACGAAGGCCGCGCCTATGCCACCCGTCTGCGCACGGCCGGCGTTCCGGTCATCCGCGAAGCACGAGACCGCGCCTCGGCATGGAATGATCGGGATGCGGGGGCGCCGGCCCTGCCCGAAGACGCGGCCGAACTGGATGCCGTGCGTGCCCGCCTTTTCAGTTTTTTGGTCACCCATCCCGGCGCGGGCACCCGGCCCGTTGCACCTTAAGCTATCCGCCCTCGCGGTTACCCGCCTTTGCGTTGGCATTGGGCTTTTCGCACTGGCGCCTTTGCCTTCGCCTTCGCCTGGTTTTCGCGTTGGCAAGGGACTCCGCGCCTTCGCCGTTTCGCCTGGGCCGCTCCACCTTCGTACTTCAACCTCTCCGCCAAAAGCGTCACGGCGCCGCTTGCGCGCCGCGCCGCCAGGCCCCCGTCGCCATCCGTAAAACGCACGACGCGCGGCGCCCTTCTGCCTTAGGAAGGATGAGCGATAGTTGCTCCACCGTTGAAAAGATACCTTAAGCCGTACAAAGCCGCCGACGACCCGACGCGCGGCCGGAGCCTGACTTGTGCGGAGCGTGAATGTGAATCAGCAATACCTTCTTCCGGAAGAAACGACGACTGAATACAAGACGCGGGGATACATCTCCCTTGAAGAGATCTGCCCCCCGGACGAGGTGGTGCAGATACGCCAGACTCTCATGCGTATGTTCGAGAACAAGGTCGGCTATGAAGAGGGCGCGCAATACGACTTCGCCAGCCGCGACGATCCCAACAAGCCGCAAACATTCCCCAGCCTGCATGATCCCTCGCACTACGCGCCCGAGCTGCTGAAAACCGCCTATCACCGGCGCGCCCTGGCCATCGCCCGCCAACTGCTGGGCCAGGACGCCGCGCTGTACGGCGAGCACGCCCTGCTCAAGCCCGCGCGGGTTGGCCCGGAAACTCCCTGGCACCAGGACGAGGCTTTCCGCTCGCCGGATTTCCAATATCGCGAGCTGAGCATCTGGCTGCCGTTGCAGCCGGTGGGCGAGGTCAATGGCTGCATGCAATTCATTCCCGGCTCGAACCGCTACCAGGTGCTCAAGCACCGTTCGCCTGGCAATGACAAGACCCTGCATCCCCTGGAATGCTGCGACGAATTCCCGCGCGCCAGCGCCGTGCCTGTGCCCTTGCCGGCCGGCGGTTGCACCGTGCACGACATGCGCACGCTGCATTACACCGGACCGAATACATCGGACGCGCCGCGGCTGGCGTACATCCTGATCTTCAATGTGCCGCCGGTCTACAAGCCGGGGCTGCGCAAGTTCGATTGGCTCGAGGGTCGACGTACCGATAGCCAGGTCCGCAA
Source organism: Bordetella sp. (assembly GCA_035493915.1). Classification (GTDB taxonomy): domain Bacteria; phylum Pseudomonadota; class Gammaproteobacteria; order Burkholderiales; family Burkholderiaceae_B; genus Bordetella_C. Next base: position 2,158 of record DATJHN010000362.1, on the reverse strand, counting down.
GCGCGAGTGGCACCGGCGCGGCGGGATCGCCGTCGAGGTCATGCGCAGGCTGCCCCGGGCCCGGCTGATGAATGGCAGGTGGATGGCGTGGGCAGCCATCCGGGCCGTCAGCAAGGTCTGGAACCGGGCGCGCTGAAAAAGAACGGCACTTCCGGGGAACCATCGCGCTTACCCCCGGTCTACTTCGTTCAGCAAAACGTAAGGAGACCGCCATGAAGTGCCCAAGCTGCCACGAACCAGATCTGGTGATGTCGTCACGGCAGAATATCGAGATCGATTATTGCCCCCAATGCCGGGGCGTCTGGCTGGACCGCGGCGAACTGGACAAGCTGATCGAGCGCAGCATCCAGGAAACCGGCGCCGCCCAGGCCGCGCCGCAGGCGCAACCGCAGCCGCAAAACCAGGGCCGCCCTTACCGGGATGACGACCGAGACCACCGCTACGGCCACGATCGCGGCCATGAACGCGGGCACGATCGCGGTTATCGTAAAAAGTCCTTCTGGCAAGACATCTTCGACTGATCCACGCGCCGTTCCTATTCATGGATCGGCTGGCGCCGTGCAGATCGCGTCGTAGCCCTGCCCCAGGAACTGCAGAATGCACAGGCCGTGACCGAAAGGATCGGCCAGGCGCGCCAGGCGGCCCCAGGATTGGGTGACGGGCTGTGCCTCGATTTTCGCGCCGGCCGCGACCGCCTTGGCCACCGCCGCATCGCAATCGTCCACCACGATGTCCAGATGCACGGGCGTCCAATGACGGTCGTAGGTACGGCCCGCGACGACGTGCGGCGCCGGCTGCGTGCCCGCGGCCTTCTTCAGCAGATAGACCGGCACGGCGGCGCCCAGCATTTCCACACCGTCCAGGCCAAAGCGCCGTCCCGCCGTCAGGCCGAAGGCATTCCGGTAAAAGGCCTCCGCGCGCGGAATGTCGTCGACGTCGATATTTATCAGCAGGTCCATAGGGCATCTCCCTGTTGTCCGGGCATCGTATACCCAGGCCGCGCGCATCCGCTCCGACGCAATGGTTGCGCCATGCCGGGAGCCGCGACGCAAGGACACGGCCAAGCCGCGAGCGCATAATGCGACCCTGGCGAAGGGCCCCACATTGCGCCCTGGATGGAGAAGAAAATGCGGATGTTGTTTCTGGGCGCCGGCGGCACGGGCGGCTATTTCGGCGGCCGCGCGGCGCAGGCCGGCGTGGACGTGACCTTCCTGGTGCGCGAGGCGCGCGCGGCCGCGCTGCGCGAACACGGGCTGCGCTTGCGCAGCCCGCGTGGCGACGCCACGATCCAGCCCAATGTGGTGACGGCCAACGACGTCGGCGGCCCCTACGATGTGATCGTGCTCAGCTGCAAGGCCTACGATCTTGACAGCGCGATGAAGGCTATCGCACCCGCGGTCGGTCCGGGCTCGGCGGTACTGCCCATCATGAACGGCATGGCGCATTTCGATGTGCTGGATGCCACCTTCGGCGCCCATCGCGTGCTGGGCGGCCTGTGCCAGATCAATGCGACGCTGGGGGCCGAAGGCGAGATCATCCATATGGGCCCGCACGCCGGCTTCGTGTTCGGCGAACGGGCGGGCGACCCGCGCAGCAAACGCTGCGTGGCATTGGAACAAGCCCTGGCCGCAGCCGATTTTTCATCCCGCCTGAGCGACACCATCCATCAGGATTGCTGGGAAAAATACGTCTTCCTGTGCTCGCTGGCGGCCGGAACCTGCCTGCTGCGCGGCGCGGTCGGAGAAATCGCATCGACAGCGGACGGCCAAGCCGTCATGCAGGGACTGCTGACCGAAACGCAGGCGGTGTCGGCCGCCGCCGGCTATCGCGTACGGCCGCAGGCCGATGCGGCGGCGCGCAAATTGTTTGCCGATACGGCATCGCCGGTAACGGCGTCGATGTTCCGCGATCTGCGCCACGGACTGCGTGTAGAGGCCGACCACATCGTCGGCGATATGATTGCCCGCGGCGCCGCGAGCGGCATCGCCACGCCGTATCTGCGCGTGGCCTATTCGCATCTACAGGTTTACCAGAACCGCCTCGACGTTAAAGGTCCTTGAAGTTTTGTTTACACTGGCAGGCTGCGGGCCGCATCGCGCGCCCGCCGTCTCTCGATCGGAATCCGCATGAAGCTCAAACCCCTAGCCGCAACTGTCCT
>DATJHN010000361.1:0-2324 GCA_035493915.1 Bordetella sp. | reverse complement strand
ACTTCGCCCTGGTCCAGCCCCGCCAGGGAAGCATCGACCATATCTTCCGCGCGCATCACCCAGCCTTCCGGCAGGTTGGCGGGATCCAGGCCGGCGACGCCCCAGAACTCGGTTGCCGTCGGACCAGGCAGCACGGCCTGGACACGCACACCCTTTTCCGCGAGTTCGTGGTGCAGGGATTGGGTCAGCGCCAGCACATAGGCCTTGCTGCCGCTGTACACACCGTTCAGCACTTCCGTATTGATTGCCACGATGGAAGAGATATTGATGATGGTGCCCTTGCCTCGGGCAACGAAGCCCGCAGCGGCGGCATGGGTCAGGCGCGTCAGGGACGTGACGTTCAGGTCGATCATCTGCTCCATGCGCTCGATATCGGCCTGCAGCAAGGGCGCCGCCAGGCCGAAGCCGGCATTGTTGACCAGGGTGTCGATACTGGCGTCCTCGCGCAGGATGGCTTCGATGCGCTGCTGTCCGGCGCGGTCGCCCAGGTCGGCGGGCACCACCCGCACCTTGCGGCCATGCGCCGCTTCGAGCCGCGCCGCCAGCTCGCGCAGGCGGCTTTCGTTGCGTGCGACCAGGATCAGGTCGTGGCCGCGGCGGGCCAGGCGGTCGGCGTAGATGGCGCCGATGCCTGACGAGGCGCCGGTGACCAGGGCAGTACCTTGGGTAGTGGAAGTAGTCATGATCGGTAGTCCGTATGCGGTTTCGATGGGAGAATTGTGCTGCGTCGCGCAAAAGTCTCAAATGACACAAAACCCACTTTTCAGGACAAAACGGATTCAGCTTTCGGGACGCGCCCGGACGTACAATGGCAGCCTCGACTTCCGCATGGACGCAACGCATCATGGCCGCGCGCATTGCCCTCGTGGTGTTTCCCGGCTTCCAGATCCTGGACCTGGCCGCCCTGACCGTCTTCGAACTCGCCAATCTGCACGCCACCGGGCACGCCGCGCCGGCTCTCGGCGCGCCGGCGGCCGATACGCCGGCATCCGGCAAGGAACGGCCCGCCGGAGCGCCGCGAGGCGCCCGCGGCCGACGCGCGGCCGGCGCCTTCTACACCATCGACGTGGTATCGCAGGACGGCGGCTTGCTGCACTCGTCTTCCGGCGTCGGCATCCAGACCCAGCCGATCGGCCGTAAACAGTACGACACCTTGATGATCGGAGGCGCCGTGGAAGTGCCCGCCAGCACGCCGGCGCTGCTCGCCTCGTTGCGGCGCACCGCGCCGCGCGCGCGCCGTGTCGCCAGCATTTGCACCGGAGCCTTCCTGCTGGCGGAAGCCGGCCTGCTGGACGGGCGCCGCGCCACCACCCATTGGGCACTGGCCCACGAGCTGCAGCGGCGCCACCCCAAGGTGTGCCTGGACGAGGACAAGATATTCGTCAACGACGGGGTGTTCTGGACGTCGGCCGGGATGACGGCCTGCATCGACCTCGCATTGGCCCTGGTGGCCGATGACCTGGGCCCGGACATCGCACGCGCGATATCGCGCAAGATGGTCATCCATTACCGCCGCTCCGGCGGACAGTCGCAGTTCTCCACGCTGGCCGAACTCGAACCCGATTCCGACCGCATCCGCGCGGCGCTGGACTATGCGCGGGAAAATCTGCGCGAAGCGCTCAGCGTGGAGCAGTTGGCCGAACAGGTGCACTGGAGCCCGCGGCACTTCAGCCGTGCGTTCCAGGCCCAGACCGGCCTGTCGCCGGCCAAGGCGGTGGAAAAACTGCGCCTGGAGGCGGCCCGTGCCCTGATCGACGAAGGCGAGAACTCCATCGCCCGCGTCGCCACGCTGACCGGCTTCGGCGACGAGGAGCGTATGCGGCGCGCATTCCTGCGCACGCTGGGCCGGCCGCCGCGCGATCTGCTGCGCGAGGCGCGCGGCCGCGCCACGGCACCAGCACAGGCATAGGCATAGGCATAGGCATAGGCATAGGCATAGGCATAGGCATAGGCATAGGCAATTCTTGACACAATTGGCTAAAATAGTCTCCAGACAGGAGATCTCCCATGGCAGGCGTTAGGCAGTTCGACGAAACCAAGACCCTGGAAAAAGCGCTTACGCTTTTCTGGAAGAAAGGCTATACCGCAACCACGATGCTGGACCTGGCGGAGACCACGGGCGTGCAGCGCGGTTCCCTCTACAACGCCTACCGCGGCAAGGAACGCATGTTCACGCTGGCCTTCGACCGCTACAAAACGGGGATGTTGGCGGAGGCCCGCCAAGCACTGGCGCACGAGGATCCGCGCCAGGCCGTGCTCGGTTTTTTCGAATGGACCATCTCGTCCATGACGCGCGGCATGCCCACCAGGGGATGCCTGACCTC
>DATJHN010000360.1:0-10974 GCA_035493915.1 Bordetella sp. | reverse complement strand
CCTTCCAGCTTGACCGTATAGCGCGGGGCTTCGATAAAGGCGCTGCCGCTTACCTTTACCGCGGTGTCGCTGATGGCTTCGTAGGTCGCGTTATACAGGTCCAGCGTGCCGGAACATTCGACCAGGCGAAACGGGTCGGCGTTTTCGTACAGGCTGTGCGAGGCGATGCTTTGCGGCGTGCAACGCAGGGCCGGGTCGGGGGCTTCCATCACGAAATGGTCCCCGCGCAGCCAGGCGAACATGCAATCGGGCGTCTTGCGGTTGACCACGGCCGCCGCGCCGCATTCCAGGATTTTGGCGGCGTGCCAGGCGATGCCGGGCGCGATGCCGAGCATGAGCGGTATCGACGCGAAGATGGCCGTGTCGCTGGAGCGGCCTGCCAGCACGACGTCGGCGCCGCCTTGCACCGCCTTGATGAAAGGTTCGGCGCCCATCATGCCGACGATATGCGCGCTGCGTTCGATGACGCCCGCGTCGAAAGGTGGCGCAGGATCCAGGGCCGTGATCTTGCCTTCGGCGAACCGCTGCGACAGCCAGTCCTTGTCCACTTCGGAGCGTACGAGCGCGAGTGTGAACGACAGGTTTTCCTCCGCGGCGATTTCTTCGATGATCTGGCGGACCAGTTCCACTTGCGCGTCGGCGCCGCCGGTGCCGGCCGAACCCAGCAACAGGGGAACGTCGATGCGTCGCGCGCCCAGCAGCATCAGGCGGATATCGCGTTTGATCGCCGCGCGCGGAAATGCCGTGGCGCCTGAACCCAGGTATGCGGGACCCGGATCGGTGGAGCCGCAGTCGCAGCCGATGAAGGTGGGATTCTGTGCCAGCCCCCGTTCGAAAGAGGTTTCGACGAACCCCGAGCCGCATGCGCCGGTCGGCGCAAGTATTCGCACTTCTTTCCGACCGTCGGCATCGGTCGCCTTGAGTTGAACCATGATGTCTCCCCTACGTTGCGCGGGCTGCCTGCCAGAGGCCGCTGCCAGGGCAGTATAGGAGTCCCCTCTCGCGCAAAACAGGCATGGCGAGCGGTGGATGTCCACATCGTGGGAGATCCCGATCGAGCGGGGCGCCGGTCAGGCCGTGTTGTACGCGTCGCTCTTTTGATGCGCCGCAAGATCGGCGGCCGATGCGGCGCAGGCCCTGTGCAAGGCATCGGCCAGCATGGGCATGCGGTGCGGTCCGATGCGGCTGGCGATGGCGCAAACGGAAAAGACAGCGGCGGGGTAGCCTCCTTCGGCCGGTATCGCCATCGCGATGGAGCGCAAGCCATGCGTCACGCGTTCGTTGATCGCGTAGCCCGCGGCGCGTGCCTGGACGGTCTTGCGAAAAGCTTCTTCCGGGGTAGTCGATGAATAGGTGCGCAGCGCCTGCTCGTTCAGATTCAGGATCTGCTGTACATCCCTGTCCGCCATGGTCGACAGCACCGCCGTCCCGACGCAGCCGAAGCCGAGCGGGCGCCGGTCGCCGATGTTGCGCGTATAGGCCTTGACCGGGAAATCTCCCTCGATACGGTCCAGACAGATAGTCGCCATGCCGCTGCGCACGCACAGGAATGCGACGTCGCCCGTTTCGTCCGCCAGCTTGCGCAAATGGGGCCGCAATAGCTCCGCCAGATTGAAACGCTTGGCCGCGGCAAGGCCAAGTTCGTAAGCCAGGGGCCCCAATACATAGCGGCTGCCAGGGTGTTTTTCCGTGACCAGGTTTTCGTAGACCAGGCATTGCAGGATGCGATGCGCGGTCGAGCGTTCCAGGTCCAGGTTGGACGCGAGATCGACCAATCGTATGCCTTTAAGGTCGTACATCGATATCTCGCGCAGGATGGCGACGGCCCTGCGTATGCTCTGCGTGCCCGAAGGCGGAGGCGGCTGCGATGCTTGCCAATCCGCGCCGCCGTCCCTTGTCGACTCCCAGGTTTCTTCGTACATCGCAGTCTCCCATATCGTGGAATAGTCTATTCGTACCGCATCTACGCGTGTGCATCCAATCCCTATACTGCCCTTCGATGGCCCGGCGATCAAAACCGGCAGCCAGAAAAAAAGAGAGGAGACACGATGAAACGGATGCTATTGCGGATGGCGTTCATGGCGCTCGCCGGCAGTCTGTTCGGCACGGCCGCACAGGCCGAAGGATGGACGCCAAGCGGTTCCGTCGAACTTGTGGTGGCGGCGGGTCCGGGCGGAGGTAACGATCGCACGGCACGCCTGCTCGCGAAAGTATTGACGGAAGGCGGCTACGTCAAGGCGCCCATAGTCGTTATAAACAAACCCGGGGCGGGCGGCGTGATCGCGCAGAACTATCTGAACTCGCATCGCGGCAGCGGCAACTATTTGATGATTACCAATCCCGCGCTGATTACCAATCCCTTGAGCGGAATCGGCACCGCGAAGTACACGGAAGTCACGCCGGTGGCGCAGCTGTTCAACGAATACGTGGTGCTGTTCACCAAGACGGGTTCGGCGATCAAGTCCGGCGCGGACGCCCTCGCCGCCTTGAAGCGCGATCCGGGTTCCCTGACCCTGGCGGTCGCGCCCGGACTGGGTGCCGGCCCGCATATCGCCGCGGCCATGGTGGCGCAGGCGGCTGGTGTGGATCCGGCCAAGCTGCGCGTCGTGCCGTACGCGACGGCCGGCGAAGCGATCACCGCGCTGCTGGGCGGTCACGTCGATCTGATGGCGTCGACGCCCTTGAATGTCCTGCCGCAGCTGACCGCGGGCGCCGTGCAGGCACTGGGCATCACCAGCCCCACCCGGCTGCGCGGACCGCTGGCGTCCGTACCGACCTGGAAAGAGCAGGGCACTGACGTGGTGTTCGGCAATTGGCGCGGCGTGGTCGGCCCCAGCGGCATGACGCCGGAACAGCGAACTTACTGGAATCAGGTGTTCGCCAAGATGGTCGCGGCGCCTGCGTGGCAGAAAGAAATCGACGATGAGCTGGCCCAGGACGACTACAGGGATGCGGCGGCAAGCAAGGCCTTCCTGGATCAGGAGAACGCCCGCCTGGCCGCGATACTGAAGCAGCTGGGTCTTGCCAAATCACAGTAAGCAAATAAAGGAAATCAACATGTTCGCAGCGCCACCGATACTCCAGACCAAGGTTTTCGCACACCTGCCCGATTCGCTGCGTTGCCCCGGCCGCCGCAGCGCCTGGACCGACGCCCGCCAGCATCGCGAAGTGCATTCATTCCTGGAGGGACCGTCCTTCGATCGCGACGGCAATTTGTACTGCACCGACATTCCCTACGGCCGGATCTTCCGTATTTCGCCGGCCGGCGAGTTCACGCTGGTGGCCGAGTACGAAGGCGAGCCGAATGGGCTGAAGATACATCGCGACGGCCGGATCTTCATCGCCGACCATCGGCGCGGACTGCTGGTGCTGGATCCGGCCAGCGGCAAGGTCGAGACGCTGCTGGAAAGAGCCCATGGCGAAGGATTCCGCGGCCTGAACGATCTGATCTTTGCCGCCAACGGCGATCTGTATTTCACGGATCAGGGGCAGAGCGGCCTGCAGGATCCGTCGGGCCGCGTCTATAGGCTGCGGGCCGGCGGCGCGTTGGAATGCGTGCTGGATGGCATTCCCAGTCCCAACGGCCTGGCCTTGAACGCGGACGAGTCGATTCTGTATGTCAACGTGACGCGCGGCAATGCCATATGGCGTCTGCCCCTGGACCGGTACGGCCATACGTCGAAGGCCGGCGTCTTCGTTCACCTGAGCGGCGGCAGCGGCCCGGACGGCATGGCCATCGACCAGGCCGGAAATCTGGTGGTGGCGCATCCAGGCTTGAGCGCCGCATGGGTGTTCAGCGCCAGCGGCGAACCGGTCTACCGGATCGCTTCGTGCACCGGATCGCGCATTACGAATATGGCCTACGGCGGCAAGGAAAACCGGACTCTGTATATGACGGAATCCGAAAGCGGATCGATACTCACCGCCGAGTTGCCGGCGCCGGGCCTGGTCCTGTACTCGCACGCGTGACATCGTACTTCCTTAAAACGGGCTGACGTGCAGTAGACGCGAGGAGCGTGGTCGCCACGCATCGCCAGGGCACGGTCCTTGCTACGGCGCGGTGTTCGAAATCTACACCGGCATTCCCGTATGGCAGATCCATCCCAGCAAGAGCCCGAAACCACCGAGCCCGCCAAGGATGACAAGGGTGGCGGCCCGGGCGAACAAGACTCCGGGCAGGACGGCAACAAGGCAGGCAAGAAAGACAAGGACGGCCAGAAAGACGGCAGTCCCGGGCGCCGCGGCAAGAAACCGCTGATCATCCTGATCGTCATCGTGGTGGTCCTGGCCATTGTCGCGGCCGTCTGGTGGTTCCTGACCCGCAACGATATTTCCACCGACGACGCGTACACGGAAGGTGATGCGGTCACCATCGCCCCCAAGGTGGGCGGCTACGTGGCCGATCTGCGTGTTGGCGACAACACGCGCGTGCACCAGGGCGACCTGCTTCTGCGCATCGACCCGCGCGATTACATCGCGGCGCGCGACCAGGCCCAGGCGCAGGTCGAACTGGCCGACGCGCAGCTGCACCAGGCCCAGACCCAGCTTGCGCTGGCGGAGGTGCAATACCCCGCCCAGCTGGCCCAGGCCCAGGCGCAGGAACAGGCCGCCCAGGCCGACCTGACGAATGCGCGCGCCAGCTACCAGCGGCAGCAGCACGTCGACCCGCGCGCCACCAGCCAGCAGAACGTGGATACCGCCACCGCGCAGATGCGCAGCGCGACCGCCGCCGTGGCCCGCGCGCAGGCGGAGGTAAGGGCGGCCAGTGTCGTGCAGCAGCAGATCGCCCAGGCGCGCGCCCTGGTCGAATCCAGGCAGGCGCAGCTGCGCGCTGCCCAGGCGCAACTGGAGCAGGCCACCCTGAACCTGTCATATACGGAAGTGCGCGCGCCCACCGACGGCTGGGTGACCCGGCGCAACGTCCAGCCCGGCAAGCTGGTGCAGGCCGGGATGTCCTTGTTTTCGCTGGTGCCGCCGACGGTGTGGGTGGCGGCCAACTACAAGGAAACCCAGCTGGAGCGGATGCGGTTGGGCGATCCGGTGGAAATAGAGGTGGACGCTTATCCGCAGCTGAAGCTGCGCGGCCACGTCGACAGCGTGCAGCTGGGTTCGGGCTCACGGTTCTCGGCCTTTCCCGCCGAGAATGCGACCGGCAACTTCGTCAAGATCGTCCAGCGCGTACCGGTCAAGATCGTGATCGACGACGGCCTGGATCCGTCGATGCCCTTGCCGCTGGGGCTGTCCGTCACGCCCACGGTGCATGTGAAATGAGCACTGCCGCGACGTCCGCCGGGCAGTGGCGCCCGCGTTCCAATCCCTGGCTGATCGCCGTCTCGGTAACGCTGGCGGCCTTCATGGAAGTGCTGGACACCACCATCGTCAATGTCTCGCTGCCGCATATTGCCGGAACGATGTCGGCCAGCTACGACGAGGCGACCTGGACGCTGACCTCGTATCTGGTCGCCAACGGCGTGGTGCTGCCGATTTCGGGATTCCTGGCGCGCACGCTGGGCCGCAAGCGTTACTTTCTGATCTGCATCGTCGCCTTCACGTGCTGCTCCTTCCTGTGCGGCGTGGCGACCAATCTGGGGGAGCTGATCGTGTTCCGCATGCTGCAGGGTTTCTTCGGCGGCGGCCTGCAGCCCAGCCAGCAGTCCATCATCCTGGATACCTTTGAACCTTCGCAGCGCGGCCGTGCGTTTTCCGTGTCGGCCGTGGCGATCGTGGTGGCGCCCGTGCTCGGGCCGACTCTGGGCGGGTGGATCACCGACAATTTTTCCTGGCGCTGGGTGTTCCTGATCAATGTGCCCGTCGGTGTGTTGACGGCGCTGGCGGTCATGCAGGTGGTGGAGGATCCTCCCTGGCAAAAGCCGACGCCGTTGTCCAAACTGCATATCGATCTGCCTGGCATCGGCCTGATCGCGCTGGGACTGGGATGCCTGCAGGTGATGCTGGATCGCGGCGAGGACGAAGACTGGTTCGGATCGAACTTCATCCGCGTTTTCGCGGTGCTGGCCGCGCTGGGCATATCGGGCGCAATTGCCTGGCTGCTGGTGGCGCGCCGCCCGGTGGTCGACCTGCGCGTGATGAAGGACCGCAATTTCACACTGGGCTGCCTGACTATCGCGGCCTTTGCCGGCGTGCTCTATGGCAGTTCGGTGCTGCTGCCGCAGCTGGCGCAGCAGCATCTGGGCTACACCGCGACGCTGGCGGGGCTGCTGCTGTCGCCGGGCGCTTTGCTGATCACCTTCATGATTCCGGTGGTGGGCAAGGTGATGCCGCTGGTGCAAACGCGGCACCTGATCGCCGTCGGCTTCCTGTTGCTAGGCATCGCGCTTTTCTATTCGCGCCACCTGGTGCCGCAGATCGACTTCGATACCCTGGTGATGATGCGCATGGCGCAGTCGTTCGCGCTGGCATTCCTGTTCGTGCCGACCAGCACGCTGGCCTATGTCAGCCTGCCGCAGGAGAAAAACGACGATGCGGCGGCGCTGTTCACCATGTTCCGCAATGTCGCCGGATCCATCGGCATTTCGCTGGCGACAGCCGGCATACGCGAACGCACGCAGATCCGCATGGCCCACCTGTCCCACAGCATGACGCCCTTGTACCAGCCTTACCAGGACACGCTGGACCACGTCGGGCAGGCATTGCGCGATTACGCCGGCGCGGCCGGCGATGTGACGCAGGCAGCGGCGGGGCAGATGTACCAGATGTTCGTCTCGCAGGCCACGATACTGGCCTACATAGACGTCTTTGCCATCTGCGGCATTTTTGCGTGGTGCTTCATCCCCTTGACCTTTCTGTTCTCGCCGACCAAAGCGTCGGGAAAGCCGGGAGGGCATTGATGCGCCGCTCTCGCGATTTCCACAAAAACGATATTGCCGCAGCCCGACATGCCGGCCGCCCGAGTGGTCAGCCATGGTTCCGGTACGCGGGTCTGACGCCGGGAGTCCGCGGACTGCAGGCGCTACGGATCGCGGCCGTGACCGCGGTGTTGCTGTGCGCCGGCTGCACCGTCGGCCCGGACTTTCACCAGCCCGATCCGGACGTGCCCGCCGATTTTGCCGACCGTGCCCGCGCGCCGACCGCCGACGCGTCGTCCGTGACAGATCAATCGGACCCGGACCCGCGCTGGTGGCGCCGCTTTAACGATGCGCAGCTCGATTCGCTGATCGACCGGGCCATCGCCGGCAATCTGAATCTGCAGCAGACAGTGCAGCGCATCGCTGCATCCCGCGCGCAGGCGCGCGCCGCCGGCGCCGCGGCCTTGCCGCAACTGAACGCCAACGGCAGCTACACCTACCAGCAACTGGGCGCGAAGGGCCTGCTGGAGTCGCGTGGGATCCCCAAGAAGATCGACAGCCTGGGCGCGCCGGGTTCGCCGTTGAACAACGTGGCGCCCGGTGCCGGCGCGGCGGCGCAGGCCGCCGGCGAGCAATTCATCGACAAGATCGAGGACCCGGTCAATCTGTACCAGGTGGGCTTCGACGCCAGCTGGGAACTGGACCTGTTCGGCCGCGTGCGTCGCACCGTGGAGGCCGCCAACGCCCAGACCGAATCGGCGATCGAGGCGCGCAACGACGCGCTGGTTTCGCTGGAAGCGGAAGTCGCGCAAACCTATGTGCAATTGCGCGGGGCCCAGCTGCTGACCCGCATCGCCACCGATCAGATACAGGAGGACCAAGAGGTGTTCGACCTGACTCGCAGCCGGCAGCAGTCCGGCTTGGCCAGCCAGACCGATGTCGAGCGTGCGCAGGCTCAATTGGGTACTTCGCAGTCGCAGCTGCCTTTGTACGAGCAGCAGACCACCACGGCGTTGAACGGCCTGGCCCTGCTGATCGGCGCGCCGCCGGGCACGTTGGACGCGGAGCTGTCGACCCCCGGCGCCGTGCCTCCCGTGCCACCGCGTGTGCCCGTGGGCCTGCCCGCCAGCCTGGCCAGGCGCAGACCCGATATCCGCCAGGCGGAGGCCGACCTGCATGCGGCCACCGCGCAGGTGGGTGCCTCGATCGCCCAGCTGTTCCCCGATCTTTCCCTGACAGGCAGCATCGGCCTGCGCGCGACCGAAGCCAGCTATCTGACGCGCTGGGCCAGCCATTTCTACTCCGTGGGGCCGCAGATCAGCCTGCCGATCTTCCAGGGCGGGGCGCTGCGCGCTCAGATCGCCATGGCGCGCGCGGACCAGGCGGCCGCCGTGCTCGCGTACCGGCAGACCGTACTGTCGGCCCTGCACGACGTGGACAATGCGCTGGTGCGCTACCGCACCGATCAGGCGCGGGCCGACACCTTGTCCGGCGTGGCCGATGCCAACCGACGGGCATTCGACCTGGCCCGCAATGGTTACGTGAATGGCCTGAACAGCTTTATCGACGTACTGGATACCGAACGCCAGTTGTCGAACAGCCGTGTCCAGCAGGCTGACGCCACGGTGCGCGTCACCACCGATCTGGTGGCGATATACAAATCGTTGGGTGGCGGCTGGGAGGTCGAAGGCGCGGCGCCGCCGCCGGCCTCGCACGCGACCGCGGATGACGAGAAATGACGTGCGGTGGATCGGATACCGTCGAATGCCGGCCAGCCTCTATCCCGTGCGATCTCGCTGTATCGAGACGAATTGCAGGGACTGGATCAAGCGGGCGCATCCGCTACGCGGTGATCAGGGCCGCGCGCCGGTTCAGCCCGTCAATCCGATCGATGGCCGTCCCGCGCCAACGGCACTCTAGGAAGCCTGGTGCTTGGCTTCTTCGAGCAGAAACTCGACTAGCGCTGGTAACGCCGCATCGTCGGGACGATCCGGCCGCATGCGTATGACGTAACCCCAGGATCCCGCCATGCGCAGGTCCGGCATCAAGGGAACCAGGCCACCGCGTGCCACTTCTTCGTCAATCAGGGGCGAACGGCCCAGCGCGATGCCCACCCCGGCCACCGCTGCCGAGACCACGGTGCTCAGTCCGCTCAGAACCAAAGGTTCCTGCCAATCGGCGTCCCGCAGGCCCAGTCTTTTCCACCACGTCCTCCAACTGGTTTCCGGGCTTGCGACATGCTTTTCTTCGAGCCAGCGATAACGGCGGAATGTCGCCGGGTTATCCCGCGCGGCCGCGGCGATCAGCGTCGGGCTGCAGACCGGCACAACGGTTTCCGTCATCAGGCGGATATCGCCCGGCGCCGGGCGATGCGGTCCTTCGTCGCGCATGTGCAGGAAGGCCAGGTCGATATCCTGCTCCTGCCATGCCGGGTCCTGATTGGTGTGCAGGTAGACCTGGATGTCGATATCGGGATGCAGCTCGACGAAGCGCCCGATGCGCGGGGCCAGCCACAGGGCAGCGAGCGATGGATTCGCCGAGATATTCAGGCGCTGGGGTTGCCTGCCCCTGGCGGACGCGCGCACATTGCGGCAGGCGGTGGCCAACAGGGTCAAGGCCTGTTGTACGGAAGACAGCAGGTCGGACCCCGCTTCGGTGGTTTCCGCGCGGCGGGTGGTGCCGCCGCGCCGCAGCAAAGCGACGCCCAGGTCGGCTTCCAGGGCGCGCAGCTGGTGGCTGACGGCGCTTTTGGTCACGTTGAGCTCGGCCGCGGCACGGCTAAGACTGCCCAGGCGGGCGACCGCCTCGAAGGCGCGTAGCGCCGAAAGTGGGGGTGTGCGGGTGGGCAGGGTGGCCATGGGTGTAATTTAGCTCAACCCTGGATCGAGAAACTATCACTAGGCCGACCGGCTGGACGAGGGCAACAATGTCGCTTCCTGAGCTGGGGACGCGGCATCGTCGTTTCCCGGGCCGCGCGATCAACACCGCCCCTTCCCGCGCCAGGCGGGCAATACCGCCGCCGCGCAGGGTAATCAGAGGACGATTCAATGTATTTCGACTACCGGCTGTGGCAACTCACGCTGGGCATGCGTGCCCGCATGGCGGGCGGCATTCTGCTGGGCCTGCTGGCACTGGCCGCGGGTATCGCCCGTTATGTCTTCCTGGGCCAGATGCTGGCACGGGTATTCGCGGGCGGGCCGTGGCAAACCTGGGCGGAGCCGGCCGCCGCGGCCGCGGCCATGGTGTTGCTGCGCGCGTGCTTCGATCATTGGCGCACGTGGCAGGCGAACCGCTGCGCCGCGACCGTGCAGCAGGTGCTGCGCGGACGGCTGTACGACCGCATCGTGGCACTCGGCCCCGCGTGGTTCGCCAATCAGCGCAGCGGCGGCGTGATGCTGACGGTGGTCGATGGCGTCGAACAGCTCCAGACTTTCTTCGGGCAGTATCTGCCGCAGGTCGCGATCGCGGCGGCGGCGCCGTTCGCCATTTTCGCGGTCATCGCGTTCTGGGACGTGCCGACGGCACTGGTGTTGCTGGCGGCAGCGCTATTCGCGTTGTTCGGCCCGATGGCGGTACACATGCTGGATCGGCGCGCCAGCCTGGCCCGGTCGAAATCCCTGCAGGAGTTCGGCGAAGAGTTCCTGGATGCGGTGCAGGGCCTGCCCACGCTCAAGTCCTTCGGCCAGGGCAAGTCCTGGGGGCGGCGTCTGGCCGAGCGCGCGCGGCGTTTGTCGGACGGCACCATGTGGGTACTGTCCGTCAGTCTGCTGACGCGCGGCATCAGCGACCTGGGCGTGGCGCTGGGCGCGGCGCTCGCGCTGACGCTGGGCGCCTGGCGCGTCAGCCAAGGCGATATGAGCGTCGAGGCCTTGCTGATCGTGCTGATGGCGGGCACGGAGATCTTCCGGCCGCTGCGCGATCTGCGCGCGGTCCTGCACCGGGGCATGCTGGGGCAATCGGCCGCGGCCAGCATCCACGCGCTGATGGATGCGGAATCGTCCGCGGCATCCCATGCCGCGCAAGTTCATGGTCACACGCCCGCGCATCTTGAATCCACCATCGAATTCAATGACGTGACGTTCTCGTATACGCCCGATCGTCCCGCGCATCGGGGCCTGGATTTCCGCATCGCCGCCGGAGAGCGCGTGGGCATCGTCGGCCCCAGCGG
>DATJHN010000359.1:0-2817 GCA_035493915.1 Bordetella sp. | reverse complement strand
TTCGCTGACGCGCCTGGTGTGGCGCTACGGTTTCGCCTGGGTGCTGCCGCTGATCGCGGCCGCGGCGGTCTGGGGCCTGGAAGCCCTGACGCATTGGCCCGCCACGCTGATGTTCATCGTCGTGGCGCCCTTCGCGATTTTCGTCGGCTCCTGGCTGGATCCGGATGGCCAGTTCCTGCACGACCGCTGGGCGGGAACGCGACTGGTCACCGTGCCGTCCACCGTCAAGGCCACGCGCAAAACCACGGTCGGCGCATAGAGCGGGCACGCTGCCTTGGCTCTTCGGGGCGCCGCTCCCGTACCCCTGTCATGAAAGCGCCATCCCAATTTCACATCGGCGTCATCGCACGGTGATTTCATGCATACATGACAGCGCGAACCGAGGGAAATGTGAACGAGATTCGCCCGACGCATTGGCGCACTGTGTGGATTTCCGATTTGCATCTCGGTACTTCGGGGTGCAAAGCCGAATTCCTCCTGGATTTTCTGGACCACAACGAAGCCGAGACGCTTTACCTCGTCGGCGACATCGTGGATGGCTGGCAACTCCGCAAACATTGGCACTGGCCGCGCGCGCACAACGATATCGTGCAGCGCATCCTGCGCAAGGCGCGGGAAGGCACCCGGGTGGTCTTCGTACCCGGCAATCATGACGAATTCGCGCGCGAATTCATCGGCTACGCCTTCGGCGACATCGAAATCGTCGATGAAGACATCCACGAAACCGCCGACGGTCGCAAATTGCTGGTGCTTCACGGCGATCAATTCGACGGCGTCATCCAGCACAGCAAGTGGCTGGCTCACCTGGGCGACTCGCTGTATCAGTTCGCGCTCTGGCTGAATCATTACTTCAACCGCATGCGGCACCGCATGGGGCTGCACTATTGGTCGCTGTCGCAGTACCTGAAGCACAAGGTCAAGAACGCGGTCGCCTTCATCACCAATTTCGAACATGCGCTGGCCGGCGAAGCGCGCCGACGCGGGCTGGATGGCGTGGTGTGCGGGCATATCCACAAGGCGGAACTGCGCGACATCGACGGCGTGCTGTATTGCAACGATGGCGACTGGGTCGAAAGCCTGTCGGCGTTGGCCGAGGACCACACCGGCCATCTGCAATTGATCGACTGGGCCGCGGTCCTGGCCGAGCGAGCGTCGGAGACGCCGGCGGCGCGCGCGCCCCGTCCGGTCTCCCTGCCGGCCCTGCCGTCGGCCTTGCGCCGCCAGAGCAAGCACCCGTAAGCCCGCATCAATATCCGTAATAACCCTAGACGCGGGGAGCGGCCACACGCCAATGTTGCAGATAGTGGCCCTCTAGGTCATGCTTGCGTCTGGGGCAATCCGGCCCCAAAAGCACTGCCGACGAGTCCCATCGTTGTAACCGCTCACAACAGGGCCATGAACGATCAATACCAGGCGCTTTACGACTCATTCCGCTGGCTAGTACCCACTCAGTTCAATATCGCGGAGGTGTGCTGCCACCGTTGGGCCGAGAGTGGCCTAGACGCGCGCCGCATTGCGATTTATTACGAAGACGAGGCGGGAAATAGAGAGGTTTGGACCTACGGGCGCCTGGCGGAAGCCGCGAACCAGTTGGCCAACGGCCTCGTGCGCATGGGCGTGGGCAAAGGGGATCGTGTCGGTGTTGTTTTAGGACAACGACCAGAGACGGCCGTGGTTCATATGGCGACCTACAGCGTAGGCGCGGTCATCGTGCCGCTGTCCGGTCTGTTCGGCCCCGAAGCCCTGGAATCGCGCCTGCGCGACTCGGAAGCCAGGGTGGCGATCGTGGATGCCGCTTCCAGCGCCAATCTGCTGTCCGTCGCGGAACAATGCCCGGCGCTGCACCAAATCATCGGCATCGGTTTCGCGGACGAACGCGTGCTGCCCTGGCGCAGCCTGCTGGCACGGCAGCCTGGCGAATTCAAGCGCATCAGCACACTGGCGACGGATCCAGCCATCCTGCTCTATACGTCCGGCACCACCGGCGCCCCCAAGGGCGCGCTGCTGCCCCATTCCGTATTGATCGGAAATCTGCCGGGCTTTGTGGCCTCACAAGACTGGTTTCCCAAGCAGGGCGACGTTTTCTGGTCACCGGCCGATTGGGCCTGGACCGGCGGCATGATGGACGCACTGCTGCCCACCCTGTATTTCGGCCATCCCATCGTCGGCACGCGCGGACGCTTTTCCCCCGAGCGTGCCTTCGAGTTGATGGAGCGTTACCAGGTCACCAATGCCTTCCTCTTCCCCACCGCCCTGAAGGCGATGATGAAGGCGGTTCCCGCTCCGCGCGAACACTACAAGCTGACCTTGCGCGCGCTCATGAGCGCCGGCGAAAGTGTCGGCGAAACCGTGTTCGACTGGTGCCGTTCCGCACTGGGCATCACGCCGAACGAAATGTTCGGCCAGACGGAAATGAACTACCTGGTGGGCAATAGCAACGCGCGCTGGCCGGCCAAGCCGGGCAGCATGGGACGCCCCTATCCGGGACACCGTGTCGCCCTTATCGACGAACAGGGGCAGCCGGTCAAGACGGGCGAAATCGGCGAAGTCGCCCTGAATCGCTATGACATCCACGGCCAGGCCGATCCCATCCTGTTCCTGCAGTATTGGCGCAACCCCGGCGCGACGGCGGCCAAGTTCAGCGGCGACTGGTGCCGCTCCGGCGATCTGGCCCGTATGGACGAAGACGGCTACCTTTGGTACGCCGGCCGCAGCGACGACGTGTTCAAGTCGGCCGGCTACCGCATCGGCCCGGGCGAAATCGAAAGCTGCCTGCTGGGCCATCCGGCGGTCGCCAATGCGGCCGTCGTGCCCAAG
>DATJHN010000358.1:0-8853 GCA_035493915.1 Bordetella sp. | reverse complement strand
AAGTTTGCGAGTCGACCCGGGATTTGTAAAATTAATGATCCATTAATAGATCATTAGGTCAGCTACTGAGATGATGAACCTTGCGCATTGGCGTTTGCTTGTGGCGATCGCCGACATGGGCAACATCTCGCGTGCCGCGGAGCATGTGGGCATCACGCAGTCCGGCGCCAGCCAGGCGATCACGCAGCTGGAGTCCGGGCTTGGTCTTCAAGTTTTCGTGCGTTCGCGCAAGGAGGTCAGCGTCACGGCGCTGGGCGAACAGGTGGTCGAGCACGCACGGGCCATGCTGTCCCAGCTGGAGGCAATTCGCGCCGTGGCCAATCGCAGCCGTGGCTTGAGCCAAGGCCGCATCCGGCTGGGCAGCTTTCCTTCCGTGATCTCCACCTTGTTGCCTGCGCTATTGCATGGTTTCCGGCAACGCCATCCCGGTATCGAGGTTGTCGCCCTGGAAGGCACCGATGAAGAGGTCGAGGATTGGCTTGCGCGCGATGCGATAGACCTTGGCGTGATGCTGAATCCGCCGCCGGAACGTCACGCTCTGCTTCTGGGACGCGATCGCTGGATGGCTTTGTTGCCCAGCGCGCATGCGCTGGCGCGCCGCGCATCGTCTCAGGGCATCGCCCTGTCCGAACTTGCCGGGCAACCGTTCATTCTGGCGACCGGAGGCTGTTCGGTGAACGGCCAGCGTCTGGTTCAGGATGCCGGGCTGGAACTGACCGACATTCGGGTCACGGTTCGGGATTGGACCAGCGCCAGTGCGCTGGTGCGCGAAGGGATGGGGTTGGCTTTGGTGCCCGAATCGACCTTGCCGCAGGACATGCGTAACCTGCGGGCAATACCGCTTGCTCCGTTGATACACCGTGAGTTCGGCTTGGTACGTTCGGTTGCCGGACAGAAATCCACGGCGGTCACCGCTTTCTGGGAGCAGGTGGCTGCAAGGGATGGCGCATAATCCAGGGATCATAGCGTCGCGCCGTGCGTTCGAACCGAAGGCCTGCTTTCCCCGACCCGCCCGAGTCGGTGCCATCACCTGGAGCCCCCCACCATGAAAACCCTTGGTTCAATCTTGCAGCTTGTTCTGCTCGTGGTGCTGTGCGCGTCGGTCGCCTCGTGCGCCGACGCGGGGTCCAGGCAGGCGTCCCGGGAAGCACAGAGCGCGCCAGGCGCGACCAACCAGGCGGCGAATAACGTCCGCGGCGGTCCGCAGCCCGCGTTGACCATCCAGGCGGGCGAGGGCGAAAAATTGAATCTTCCGTGGTTCATAAGGGATGCGCAGGATTGGGTCAATAGTGATAGCAGTCCCTCGGCTCCCTGGCAGAGCGTCAAGTAGTTTGGCCTTGACGGGTCCCGGCGGCCGTACAGGCTCGGCATGTCGCCGTACATGAAGCACCAGCACGTAAAGTTCTGTTTCGCGTGCGCGCGGACTTCGATGAAATAATGGTTTGCCATGACACCTACGCAGGAGCGAACCATGGCTACCAACGCGACAGACAAGGCAAAAGAAGCCATTCAAGAGGGGGCCGACGCACTCGACGAAACCGTCCAGGAGGCATCGCGCAAAACCTCGCGGGCCATTTCCCGTACGCGAGACACGGCGGAAAACGCGATCAACCAGGGGCAGGACGTTATGGAAGACGCCATCGCCTGCACGAAAGAAATCATTCGAGAAAACCCCATCACCGCCGTTCTTGCGGTAGCTGCCGTCGCTTACCTGATCGGTAGGCTACGCAGCTAGAGCACGGAGCCTCGGGCATCCGGCACAGCGAATAGGTCTGCTTTTTCCCTGCCTACCCCTGAGTACGCACGGCGGCCTATTCAGAATCCCAAGTCTACGTCCCGCGATCGGCCGTTCCTGCGGCCGACATCGTGGGCGTTTTCATTGTCCGGAAGTGAGAGGCTTATCCGTGCATCGTTCGGCGCAGCGCGCGCGATTTACCCTATGGCACATGGTGTACCTGTTCTTGGCTGTCGCGCTGCCGTTCCTGCTGGCGATACCCGTGGTCCTTCACCAGGCCGAACGCCGTGCGCAGGACCAGTTGCGCATCGTCGAAAATCTGGTCATATCCCAGTCCGAAAATATCGTGGCGCACGCCATCCAGGTCGCGTCCGAAATCGATCCTCTGGCGGGCAAACCGTGCAAGGATATAGCTCGATCCCTGGGAGAGGCCGGTTCCCTGCGTCCGTACTTCCGTACCTTGGCTGTCATCGACCGGAACGTGCTTTATTGTTCTTCCGTCAGCGGCCCGCTGGATCGGCCGCTGGCGCAGATCGTGCCCGGCATGACCAGGCTGCCGGCGGGCGTGACGCTGTCCATGGTGCCGGGAACGCCACTGGTGCCGGACCGGGCGGCCTTGTTCGTGTTCCTGGGTATCGACGATGGGCGCGGCGTACTGGCCAGCGTCGATGGCCAATACCTGCATGACATCATCGCGGCGGTGGACCAGGGCGGGCATTACGCGGTCCAGATGCGCATCGGTACCGGGTATGCACTGAACGCCACGGGCATACACGATTGGGTTTCTTCAGCGCCCCGTGGTGACGGCGGCATTACCATTACCCGGGAATCCGCGCTGTATCCCATCGAGGCAAGGGCCACTCTCAGCAAGAGCCGGCTGACCGCTTATCACCATGCCTTGTGGCTGCGGTACACACCCTTCCTGGCGATTGCTTCCGCCCTGCTGGCATATCTGGTGCATCGCTTGAACACGCGGCGGTTCGCCATGGCGACCGAAATTCGCCGTGGCGTGCGGCGCAGGGAATTCTGCGTGCTATACCAGCCTATCGTGGATCTTGCGACCGGTACCTGCGTGGGGGCCGAAGCGCTGCTGCGCTGGCGCCATCCGGTTTATGGGACCGTGCAACCGGAGCTGTTCTACCCCCTGGTCGGCGAAAGCGCACTGGCCATGCGCCTGACGCGGCATTTGCTCTGCCTTATACAGCGCGACCTGGGAGCTGCTTCGCTGCCGGCGGGTTTTCATCTGAACATCAACCTGAGCGCGGAACATTTGTGCCGGCGCGAGCTCGTGGGTGATGTCGAGCGCTTCCTTCATGGATTCAAAGTGGCCAGCCCCCGGCTGATATTCGAATTGACTGAGCGCAAAGGCCTGCCCGATACGGCGGCGGTGTTAAGCAATATGCGGGCGTTGCGCGCAATCGGCGTGGCGTTCGCCATCGACGATTTCGGCACCGGCCATAGTTCGCTGGCCTGCCTTGAAAAAATCACCGTCGATTATCTGAAGATCGCCAAAGGCTTTGTTTCGGTCATCGACACCGACGCGGTCAATGCGCCCGTCCTGGAGCTGATCATTTCCCTGGGCGGCCGCTTGGGCGTAGCCCTGATCGGCGAAGGTATAGAAACCGAAACACAAGCTGCCTATCTGCGCGCCAGAGGCGTCACGCTGGCACAGGGAGAGCTTTTCTCGCCGCCTGTCCCCGCAATTTCCTTGCTGGCAGGCTTGTAGCTGCCGATGCGAACGAATCAACCGGTAGGCTGATCGCGTCCTCGGTCGCGTCGCATCGCCTTAATCCCCGATCAATTGTCCGATCGCGGATTCCAGTGCCAGCAGGTAGTCCATGGCTGTTGCCTGCATGTCGCGGAAATCGGCGGGAAGGTCTTGTCTGATCGCTTGTCCCAAGGGAAGCAATATCGCCGCCGACTGCTCAGGTTTCCCCGTCAGGAAGGCCGCCGAGCCCTGCAGGCGGTGCGCCAATTCGCCGGCTTGCACATACGCGTGGCGGGTAAGTGCATCCTGCATGGCCAGGCGGTCCTCCTGCATGAGTTCCACCGCACGCCGAAGAAATTGGCGGCGCGCCTCGGGCGCGGGATAGAGCTCCGTCAGCATATCAAGGTCAATCAGCGTCGGCATGGGCTTATTCATCACGGGTTCTTATTCGTCATGCGCGGGTATATCGGCCACAGGCAGGTAGGCGGCGCGCTGCAGGGCCTGTTGCAGTTTCGCGCGCGTGGTGGGCTTGGGCACGTAGTCATCCATTCCGGCCGCGAGGCAGGCGCGGGCATCGGACTGGGTTGCATTCGCGCTGAAACCTATCAGCGTCGTTCGAGGCCAGCCGTTGATCATTTCGTGGGTTCGGATACGTCTTGCCAGTTCATACCCGTCCATTCTGGGCATATGGCAGTCCACCAGCATGGCGCGCGGCCGGGTGGCCAGCCAGGCGGCATGGCCGGCTTCTCCATCTTCCGCGAAATTTGCCTTTACCCCCAGCAGTGCAAGCTGCCGGAGCGTGATGTCCCGGTTGATTTCGTTGTCCTCTACCAGCAGCACGTCGGCGGGTGCGTCGGAGCGTGCAGCGGCATTGCCGGAATTGTCCCGCGGTGCCTGATCCATCGCGTACGGGCATTCCGGCGAGCTGTGCGTGGTGTCGGTCGGCGGCGCGCTATCGCGGACGGGAGCCCACAGCGTTTCCAGCGTGCGCAAGAACGGGTAGACAGAGTGATGCGGCCCCGAACGCATGGTGGCGGTCGCCAGCCAGAATCCATCGCCGCCGTCGGTCAGGATGCGTATATCGGCGGGTGAATCCGGCGCGCCGATGCGAACCCGTGCCTTGCGGCACCACGCGCGCAGCATGGGAAGCATCGCCGTATTCGTCACGTGCAGCGTGGCGGTGCGTTCCGGGTAGCATGGCCAGGTGTATGCGTTGGTGGTCCAGCGGGCGGGGATGCGTACGCTGGCGGATGTGCCGAAGCCGCGGCGGCTGCGTATGATGATCTGCCCGCCCATGCGTTCCACCAGGTGTTTGACGATGGACAGGCCAAGGCCGGTCCCACCGTGCCTGCGCGTAGTGGAGGTGTCTTCCTGGTGGAAGGGCGCGAACAGCCGGCGCTGATATTCTTCGGACATGCCGGCTCCGGTATCGCGGACGGTGATTTCTATTTCGTCGCTGTCGCGCGCCAGCCGGCGTCGTGCCGATAGCGTGACGGCACCGCTGTCCGTGAAGGCAATGGCGTTGCTCAAAAGATTCGCCACGACCTGGCTGATGCGGATTTCGTCGCCCACCAGCCGTTTGTCGAAATGCGGCATGATGGCGACGGTCAGGGTCAATCCCTTGCGGCGCGCCAAGGGCAGGTAGAGTTCGGCCATGTTTTCCATGGCGCGATAGAAATCGTAGGGTGCGTTGCATAGCGGCAAGGCGCCTGATTCGATTTTCGCGTAGTCCAGGATATCGTTGATGACGCGCAGCAGCAGGCGCGCCGATTGCATGGCGGTGCCAAGATAGCGCTGCTGCTCCGCGCCGAGAGGAGTGTCCTGCAGGATATCCAGCACGCCGATGACGCCGTTCATCGGCGTGCGGATCTCATGGCTGACCGTGGCAAGAAAGGCCGACTTGGCGGAGTCCGCCGCTTCGGCCCGCTCCCTGGCCAGGATGGCTTCGGCACGGGCTTTTTCGGCGGTGTGCCGCACGATGCGCATGCGCCGTTGGGTCCACAGCAATGTCCCTATGGCGAAAAGCATCAAAAGGACGCCGAGCACAGCCAGGAGTATCGGGGTGCTTCTATCCGGTATCACTGGCGAAAGTCCATTATGGGAAAAACTAGTCGCCGATCGACTGTTCGAATTTCTCTTTCAGGTACAGCGCCAGGGCGAGATCATCGGCCAGTTCCAGCTTTTTCATCGCACGGCGCTTGTGGGTGCTGATGGTTTTCTTGCTGCGCAGGAGCTTGGCGGCGATTTGCGTGACGGACAGTCCCAACGCGATGTTGCGCAGGATTTCCAGTTCGGCGTTGGTCAGGCGTTCCTCGGGCCGCTTGGGGCGGCAATCGCGTACATGGCCATCGCTGCAGGAATAGAACGCGCGCGGCGTATTGACCGCCAAGCGGATCATGTCGGCAAGGAAGGGCAGGCGCTCGCCTTTCGGTACATAGCCGTTGGCGCCGGCCTTGAATGCGGCGTATTCCGTATCCATGACCTTGCCGGCGGAAAATGTGATGATGATCAGTTCCGGATGCAGGCGCCGTATACGCTTGATGAAGTGGATGCCTTCCCAAGGTTGGCGGGGCAGATAGAAATCCACGATGACGACGTCGCAAGGTACTTTCTTCAGGCTTTCCAGGAACCGTACCGCGGATGTTTCCGTATGCACGACTTCGAAGTCCGCCTGGTGCTGCAGGAACGAGGCCATGCCCAGCGCAATGACGGGATGATCGTCGAGCACGGAAACGCGGATGCGGTGCCGCGGGCGGGAAGTGAGCAGGTAGCGCCGCACGGAGGGTTCGCCGGATATCAGCATCTGCGTGGCGGCGGGAGGCGGGGAGGGAAGGCTGGGAGCGAGGGACATGCATTTCCTTGCTTGCAGGGCGCGCGCCGGCCGCAGGCGCGGCGTAGCGGCTTGCCAGTGGATAAAAGCGGGACACTGGCGGCGGGTAGTTACGCAGTTTATGAAGGGCATTCCCATATCAGCCGTTCCTTGGGTGAAAATAAGACCGGCCTGAGGAGTGCGGATACAGTCGCTTTCATGGCCGGCACAGGGTGCGCTGTCCGTGACCTTTGCCCCCGTTTTTGCTCCCGAAGAGTGATACAATCGGAAAATTCCATGGCAGGATTGCCGTGGCGCCAACGTCTGGCTGCCATGATTTCTTTGTCCCGCCGCCATACCGAACCGGATACCCATGCACGCCCAGTACCCCGTTCCGGCTGCACGAACGCCGACGCGAACCACGACCTGGAGTCACCGCTCGTTACCGCGTTGATCGCCGTTTCGTGTTTCGCCCGTTGATCGGGATCGCAACACCAAGCAAAATCACAAAAAGACGCGGCCGCAAGCCGCGTCTTTTTTACTTGTCACTCAGGAAACTCCAAGATGGTACAAATCACCTTGCCCGATGGATCCCGTCGCGAATTTCCGGGCCCCGTCACCGTGGCGGAAGTCGCCCAGTCGATCGGTTCGGGGTTGGCACGCGCCGCCCTGGGCGGAAAGGTGGCGGTCGACGGCGAACCCGTTCGCCTGGTCGATACGAGTTTTCGCATCGAGCGCGATGCGCAACTGGGTATCGTCACGGCCAAGGATCCCGACGGCCTGGATCTGATTCGCCATTCGACGGCGCATCTGCTGGCCTATGCGGTGAAAAGCCTGTTTCCCGACGCGCAGGTGACGATTGGTCCGGTGATAGACAACGGCTTTTATTACGACTTTTCGTACAAGCGTCCCTTTACGCCGGAAGATCTGGAAGCCATTGAAAAGAAAATGGCCGAACTCGCGAAAAAGGACGAAATCGTCACGCGCGAAGAATGGAAGCGCGACGACGCCGTCGTGTTCTTCAACGGCATCGGCGAGAAGTACAAGGCCGAAATCATCGCTTCCATCCCCTCGAACGAAACGATCAGCCTGTATCGCGAAGGCGATTTCATCGATCTATGCCGCGGCCCGCACGTGCCGTCCACGGGCAAGCTCAAGGTTTTCAAGCTGATGAAGGTTGCCGGCGCGTACTGGCGCGGCGACAGCAAGAACGAGATGCTGCAACGCATCTACGGCACGGCCTGGGCGACCAAGGAAGAGCAGGATGCCTACCTTCACATGCTGGAGGAAGCGGAAAAACGCGACCACCGCAAGCTCGGCCGCGAACTGAATCTGTTCCACTTCCAGGACGAAGCGCCGGGCCTGATTTTCTGGCATCCCAAGGGTTGGCAGTTGTGGCAGCAGGTCGAGCAGTACATGCGTGCGGTCTACCGCGACAACGGCTACCACGAAGTCAAGGCGCCGCAGATCCTGGATCTGTCGCTCTGGAAGAAAACCGGCCACTGGGACAACTACCGTGAAAACATGTTCACGACGGAGTCCGAGAATCGGGTCTATGGCCTGAAACCGATGAACTGCCCCGGCCACGTGCAGATTTTCAATGCCGGTCTGCATTCCTACCGCGACCTGCCTTTGCGCTACGGCGAGTTCGGCCAGTGCCATCGCAACGAACCGTCGGGATCGCTGCACGGCATGATGCGCGTGCGCGGATTCACCCAGGATGACGGCCACATTTTCTGCACTGAAGATCAGATGCAGGACGAGTGCGCCGCCTTCACGGCCCTGCTGCAAAAGGTCTATCGCGATTTCGGTTTCGAGCATGTGCTCTACAAGGTGGCCACCCGCCCGGAAAAACGGATCGGCGACGATGCAACCTGGGATGCGGCGGAACAGGCCCTGATGGACAGCCTGAAGCGGACCGGCTGCGAGTTTGAAATCTCGCCCGGAGAGGGTGCTTTCTACGGTCCCAAGATCGAATACACGCTGAAGGACGCTATCGGCCGCCACTGGCAGTGCGGCACCCTGCAGGTGGATTTTTCCATGCCGGTACGCCTGGGCGCCGAATATGTGGACGCCGACGACCAGCGTCGCCCGCCGGTCATGCTGCACCGCGCGATCCTGGGATCCCTGGAGCGCTTCATCGGCATGCTGATCGAAAACCATGCCGGTGCGATGCCGGCCTGGCTGTCGCCGGTGCAGGCCGTTGTCTGCTGTATTTCGGAGCCGTCGGCCGAATATGCGGCGCAAATCACGCAAACCCTGAAAAAACAAGGCTTTAGGGTGGAATCCGATTTGCGTGGGGAAAAAATCACTTATAAAATTAGAGAGCACAGCCTGCAAAAGGTCCCGTATATCCTTGTCGTTGGTGACAAAGAACGGGAGGCCGGGTCAGTCGCAGTCCGCGCGCGCGGAGGACTGGACCTTGGTACTCTCGGACTGAATGACTTCGTTGCCCGTCTATCGGACGAAGTCGCACAACGGCGCGATATCGGACGGCCCGAGCAGGGTTCGTAAACGTTTTAGGAGTTGTCAACATCGCCACTGAAAAAGCTAACCGCATCAACGGTGAAATTCGTGTTCCCGAGGTGCGTCTGATAGGTC
>DATJHN010000357.1:0-18951 GCA_035493915.1 Bordetella sp. | reverse complement strand
TACGCGCATCTCGACCGATGCGCCGTCCGCGGCGGTGCACAGTTCGATATGGATGCCGCCGTCAAAGGTGAACTTGAAGGCGTTGGACAACAGGTTCAGGACGATCTTTTCCCACATCTCGCGATCGACGTGGACCGGTTCCGGCAGCTGTGCGCAGTCGACCGTCAGCCGCAGTCCGGCTTTTTCGGTGGCGGACTGGAACAGGGACGCCAGTTCCCCGGTCAAGGACGCGAGGTCGGTGGGCTGGTATTTGGCCTGCACGCGTCCCGCCTCGATGCGGGAAAAATCGAGCAGGCTGTTGACCAGCTTGAGCAGGCGCAGGCCGTTGCGGTAGGTCAGGTCGACCAGCGCGCGCTGGCCGTCGGCGACGGGCGAACGCTGCAGCAGTTCCTCCAGCGGTCCCAGCATCAGGGTCAGGGGCGTGCGGAACTCGTGGCTGATATTGGAAAAGAATGTGGTCTTGACGCGGTCGATTTCTTCCAGCGCATGCGCGCGGCGGCGCTCTTCCTCGTAGGCATACGCGTAGGCGATGGCGGCGCTGATCTGGCCGGCCACCAGATTGAGAAAGCCGCGGTAGCCGTCGTCGACCAGGCGATACGGGTTCAGCCCGACGATCAGTACACCCGCCCGGCTGGTATCGGCCGTTGGCGAAATCGGCAGCATTGCCGCTCGTGACGGCGCATGGCGCCAGGGGCCCGACGGCAGCGATGCGCCAAAACGTTCCTGCAAGTCGTCCACGATGGCCGCACCCTGGCGCCGCAGCACTTCGTGGATCGGCCATGGCGCATCGCGGCCGGCCTGCATGGACGCGGGTGCGGCGGGGTGGCCGTCCTCGATGCCGCTGCTGCCGATCAGCGTTACCGTATCGCAGCCCGGTTCGGCCACGTACAGGATGGCGAAGGGCACGTCGTAGGGGTTAAGGCCCAGGGCGCGCGCGCCGAGCCGGCAGGCTTCATCCCAGCTGCGGGCTTGCGTGGTCACCGCCGCCAATTCGCGCAGCAGCCTGACCTGGCGTTCGCCGAACACGCGCGCGGTGTCGTCGCTGTTGGCGCAGATGATGCCGCCGGCTGTTCCGTCATCGAGCGGGATCGGACTGTACGAAAAGGTGTAGTAGGTTTCTTCCGGATAGCCGTTGCGCTCCATGAGAAGAAACTTCTCTTCGACATAGGTGCCCTCCATGCCGCCCATGGCGGTGCGAAGCAGGGGTTCGATGTCGCTCCAGATTTCCTTCCAGACCTCGATGGTGGCGCAGCCCAGCGCCGCCGGATGCTTGCCGCCGATGATGCTTTTATAGGGATCGTTGTAGAAGAAGATCAGGTCTTCGCCCCAGCCGATCCAGATCGGCTGCTGCGAGGTCAGCATGATGCGCAGGGCGGTCTTCAGGCTTTGCGGCCACCGGTGGGGAGGTCCCAGCGAAGTGGAGGCCCAATCGTGAGCGCGTATCAGAGCGCCCATCTGGCCGCCGCCGGCCAGGAAAGAGGGCGCGGCATCGCTACCCGCGGCGTCTGAATCGAAGGGCTGCTCCATCGTCCTTTCCGCTCCTTGCTGCATTCGGGAAATTGTTATGGCAGAGCATGGCTCGGACCGGCCGCTGCCGATAGCCGGAGACTATACCATCGCCTCCTGTAATGATAGGGACGCAAAGCGGCATTGGGCATCACCGCGGCGTACAAGGGGGCAGGGCATGCGCCCGCGGCCGGCGGGCGCCGGCGCAAGGCGCATGCGGGGGATGCCAGCGCGGTGTGCTCAGTTGCCCTTCAAGCCCAGGCGCTTGATCGTCGTCGACCAGCGCTGATATTCGCTGGCGATATAGGCCCGGCATTGCGCCGGATCCTTGTCCATCGGCTCCGCACCCTGAAAGCGGAGGCTTTTCATGACCTCCGGATCCTTCAGAGAGGCCTGCAGGGCCGCGTCCAGTTTCTTCAGGATGGGCTCCGGCGTACCCTTGGGCGCGGCCAGTATCTGCCAGGTGCCGGCGTCAAAGCCCTTCAGGCCCTTGACGCTTTCGCTCAGTGTCGGCACGTCGGGCAGGGCCTCGGAACGCTTGCCCGACGTTACCGCCAGCGCCTTGACCTGGCCATTCTGGATAAAGGGCAGGGCGCTGTTGAACGAACCGGAATACATGAAGCTGGTATTGCCCGCGACCAGGTCGGTCAGCGCTGGACCATTGCCCTTGTACGGCACGTGCTGGAACTGCAGCCCCAGCCGGTTGGCGATGTCCATGCCCACCAGGTGATCGATGGACCCATTGCCCGACGAACCCATGAAGTACTTGCCGGGGTTGGCCTTGACCGCGGTGTAGAAATCCTCGGCATTGGCGATATTCATCTTGCTGGGCGTGAGCAGGATCAGCGGCACGTTCACCGAGCAGCTGGCCGCGACAAAGGCCTTGCCGGGATCCAGGTCGCTACGGTCGAACAGCGGCGGCGCCGTCGTCACGGACGAGGTGCCGTACATCAGCGTGTAGCCGTCCGGCTTGGCACGCATCAGTTCCTGCGTGCCGATGTTGCCGCCGGCACCGGCCTTGTTTTCAATGATGATCGGCGTATTGAGCTTCTGCGAGACTGTCTTGAACAGCACCCTGCCGATGGCGTCGGTGGGACCGCCCGGCGCGAAGCCGATGATCAGTGTGATGGGTTTGTTGGGGTAGTCGTCGGCGGCCTGCGCGAGGCCGGTCGCCAGCGGCAGTGCCATGGCGGCGCAGAGGACGGCAATGCCTTTTTGTCGGGTCATTTTTGTTGTCTCCTTGAATCTTCTTTGAGTGAACTGCGATGGGATTATGCGTTCGCCCTTTTGACGTGGCCGGCGGTCCGCCCTGTCCAGTCGGCGCGCACCGGCGGCCGCTCCAAGGTGGGCATCACACTGGCAACCATTCCGGCGCATGCGCGCCATTGGGCGCGGGCGGCAGCGTCCAGGCTGTCCGCGTGCGTGAAAACTGCGCCACGGGCGGCAACTGTTCCAAGGGACCGTAGGCCGACTGGCGCGTTTCCAGTACCGGCTTCAGTTCTTCGGCGAAATGGCGACGCGGACGATCGGGGTCGAAGCCGGCATCCAGGCCCAGCTCTTGCACCCACATCGACGTCCGTGCCAGCGAGACCCTGACGTGGTAGCTGCCGCCTTCGCGCGCGCGGCGGATCAGCGCCATCATGACCCCGGCCGCGCCCAGGTAGCCGGTCAGGTAGTCGTTCAGCAGATAGGTCGGCACGACGCGCGGACGGCCACTGCCGCCCTCGGCGACGGATACTCCGCTGACGGCCTGGCCCAGCTGTTCGAAGCCGCCGCGCTCGCCCCATGGACCGGTATCGCCGAAGCAACTGACGCTGACGTAAATCACGCCGGGGCGTATGTGCGCGGCTTCTTCCGCGCCGAGTCCGCGCCGCGCGATGCTGCCGGGGCGCCAGGATTGCACGACCACGTCCGCGCCGCCGATCAGCGCGCGGGCGCGCTGCAGGTCCACCGCGCGGTCCAGGTCCAGGAAGGCCGAACGCTTGCCGATATTGGTGTCGACGGTCTGGCGGAAGGGATCCTGCATGGTGGGCGAGGTCACGCGCAGGACGTCGGCGCCGTGTTCCGCCAGCGAGCGGGCGACGATGGGACCGGCGATTACATGGCCCAGGTCCAGCACGCGCAGGTCGTCCAGCGCGCGCATGCTGGAGCGCGGGGCGCCAGAACCGGTGCCGGCGCCTTCCGGCTCGCTATCGCCGATTTTTTCCACGTGAATGGCAGGCATGCGCGCGAGCAGCGCGCCTTGCGGGTGCGCCAGCCATTCCTGCCGGGATCGGGCAAAGATACCCGGCAGCTTGCGTTGGGCGAAAGCTTCTTCCAGATCGGCGCCTGCGCGCCGAGCGATCGCCGCGCCCAGGGCTTCGCTGGTGTTGGCGCATTGCAGCAATTCCAGCACGCCGTCGCGCAGGTGCGGATACGAGCCGATGGGAAAAAACCAGCGGTCGTCGGCGGTCTTGTAGAAATCCGCCTTTAGTTCAGTCAGCAGCGACAGCGCCGGCAGCGAATAGCCGCTCTGCGTCTGGAAGTGGCCGGGGTTGAGTGAGCAGGCGGCCTGCATCCAGTCGATGCCGACGGTCTGGTGTTGCCCGGTTGCCATCCGCGACCACTGTTCGACGCCCAGCGCGTAGACGCCGATGGCGCTGGCGGCGGCCAGCGTCAGCTTGTGGGGCGTATCGAAAGCCGGCACGGTGCCGAAGAAGCGCAGGCGCGCGGTGGGGTCGGTATCGAGCGTCCGGTGCGGGGCGGATAGGGCGGAAATGGCGCGGCAGGCCTCTTCGGCCAGCGGGGAGGATGTAGGCATCGCGACTCTCGCAAAGCAGGGGACGAAAAGTCTAGGGCGCGTCATTCATTGCGTCCAATATATAATTCAGCGTCCTGTGAGATATAAAAAGTCTTTGTTTGCAGGCTGTCTGTTTGTGCCCGGTTCATGCCTGGTTTCGAACGCTATCCCCTTTGGCTGCCGGTGGGCACACCTGGCCAGCGAACAAGCAAATCCAGCCGACCGGACCTTTCTCATGCTGAATGGCAAACTCCTGCGGCAATTCATCGCCGTCGCGGAAGAACTCCACTATGGCCGCGCGGCCCAGCGCGTGGGTATCGCCCAGTCGCCGCTCAGCCAGGCCATCCAGCGTCTGGAGGAATACGTCGGCACGCCGCTGTTCCTGCGCAACAAACGGTCGGTGTCGCTGACGCCGGCCGGCCGCGTGTTCCTGGAAGAAGCGCAGCAATGGCTGCAGTACGAGCGCGTCGCGGTGGAACGCGCGCAGCATGCGGCCAGCGGCGAAATCGGCCAGCTGTCCATCGGTTTTATCGGCAGCGCCGGTTACGGTTTCATGCCGGAACTGATCGGCCACTTTCGCGGCCTTTATCCGCAGGTGCGCCTGCGCGTGGTGGAAATGACCACCAAGGACCAGCTCGAACAGCTGAAAGGGCGCTCGCTGGATGTCGGGCTGCTGCGTACGCCGCTGCCGCAGGAAGGGGCGATGATCCAGACGCGGCTGTATCAATACGACCGCCTGATGGCGGCGCTGCCCATGCACCACCCTCTGTCCGGCCGCAAGCGCATCGCGTTGCGGCAGCTGGCCCAGGATTCCTTCGTGGCGTTCTCGCGCGACAAAGTGCCCGCCGCGCATGCGCAATTGATCTCGGCATGCGCGACGGCCGGCTTCCATCCGCGCATCGAGCAGGAATGCGCGCAGGTCGCCAGCGTGGTCTGCCTGGTGGCAGCCGGCCTGTCCGTCGCGCTGGTTCCCAGCAATCTTGCATCGCTGATCCATCCCAAGGTGCGCTACATCCCGCTGTCGGACAAGACGGAGCATCTGTACCAGGAGATTTCGCTGGCTTGGCGCAGGGATGACGACAATCCCGCGCTGGCCTCGTTCCTGGACGCCGCCCGGCCGCTGTCGGTATCCGCCTGATAGCGCAACCCAGGCGCTGTCGCGGCATCCGCGGTGCAGGGCAACCAAGATGACGTCGGCATCCGCTGGGTAGGACAACCCGGCCGCGGGCTGGAAGCACCAAGTGGGAATACGGGTTTTCCGCTGTCGGAAGGGCGGAACGCGCCATCGTCTAACTCCACGTACCACGGCTAGGGCGACACGCCCTGCTTTTCATGGAGGACACCTTATGCAGGTAGGACCCTCGGCCAATCCTGGCGCATCAACAGATCTGATCGCGCCTTCGCCTCCGCGTCCGCCCATGCGCCCGCGTGACGCCCTGGATGGTCTGCTGGAAGCGACTCTCTTCCCAGGGATAAAGCTCCACCGGGACCGCATCGTCGATATTCTGCGCGTGATAAGCGAAACGCACATAGGGCGGGAACTGCTGCAAGACTTTCGCAAGCTCGCCGCGCGCGGCAAATTCCCTTCCATCGATTGCTTGCCGCCGAAAAATGGCCAGATACAGGATGCCAAAAGACCGCATTGCTTATTGCTGCGCGAGGACTTGCTAACCGCGGGCGCGTCCGAAATAGGCGTGGCGCCCGAACTGCAGCAAGCGCAGGGGGTGGTGTTCCGTTTGACGGAAATCCGCAACGTCCTCGCGGCGGACGGCAAGGACCATCACTTCAGCAGTCCACTGGCCGATGCCACCGATGCTACCGATGTTTGGATGGATCCTGTCGATACGTCCGTGCGATTCCGGGCTGAACTTTCCACGCGCATGATGCTCGAATCAAGGCGTGGCACGGTCAACGCGAATATGAGCGGGCAGATGATGCCGGCCATGCAAGCTTCTGCCGAGAACACCCGCGCGACAGCGCCCGTGCCCATGCCTGTCGATAATGGGCGCAGGCCGCTGCCCGCTCGCCCGCCGCGGCCTGCGCGCCCGGCGCTGCCCGCGCCCCCGTCTCTCGATAACGCTCCCATAACGCCACCAGTGCGTCCGTCTGGCGACGACGAGCCCTCAATACCGTACACGCAAGCGCAACCCTTACCGTTCAGGCAAGCGCGCTCCGGTCAGGCGCGCGCAGTACCGTCGGCGGACGGGTTTTCCCATAAACCGGGCGTGACATCGCGGCACCACGTACCGCCAAACAAGTTGTCCACCGCATCCAATCCCTATGCTTGTCCGGTCACGGAAAACGCTGGTACCGGTCAGGGGGACCAGCCCATCGGCGGCCCGCGCCGAGTATTGCGCTGGGCCGGACAGTACATCCAGGCAGCCAAGGATTTTCTCTTTCACCGCCGCGAGGACCCGGGTGCGAACGGGCGTCGCAGCGCATCCCCATCGTCCGCGCATGCGTCCAGTGACGGCATCACGGAAACGTCCGATCAGGTGTCAGAGCGCGCTTCCGACCCAACATCGGATGCCGATGGATCTCCGCAGCGGCCAATCATCCGGGTAGTAAAGCCGAACCATCGGCGTACCCCATCGATCAGGCACAAACGCGAAGTCGGTCCCGACCATGTTCGCGGGCTGGCGGATGCCAGCCCGCTTACCGATGACCGCACCAACGGCCGTTAACACCGGCTGAAACGCCGGGCGCCGCAACAGTCACGACATCAACCACGGCACCAGCCACGACACGAGTCACATACGCAATCAAAGGAGGAGCTCCCTTATGCATACATCCACTGTAACGACGACCGCAACCGTGCATCTCACCGTGCCGAACACCACCGTTCCGACCCGGCCGCCCCAGCCTGAACAGGACGCGCTGGATGGATACCTGGATGCGTATCTGGCGCAACCCGTCAAACCGCATCGCGACCGGCTCGTCGACATCCTGCGTGTGATAAATGGCACGCAGACTGGTCATGAGCTACTGGATTATTTTCGCGATCGCGCGAGCCTGAACAATGTGCCGACGGTGAACCTGCTGGCGCCAGGCGCCGAAGTACCCGATAGCTCGGCCGCGCACGATGTGTGGCTGAAGGAAGAGGCACTGACCGGGCATGCTCAGGAAATCGGCGTGTCTCCGGAAACAGAGTATGCCCCTTCGGTTTTCCAGAGCCTGTCAATAACCCGTGCCGCTGTGCTTGTCCGGAACTATATAGACGGCAGCCACAAGGATCTGGCGGCCATGCAGGCCCGCTTCCTCGCAGAGTTGAACGCTAGCGGCGATCCGCTATCCGCGCGTGCGGATCGCGCGGCCACCATCGAGGTCCTGCGCCTCGATGCGCAACGGACGCAGGCGATGAGCAAACTATCCCCCGGCGGCGACTCACATACGGCCCCGACCGATCCCAGGCCCGATGGCGAAACGCCGGATAACTCGTCACTAAGTCAATTGCCCGCAACCGCCGCGGTTTCATCCGTGACCACGCTCGTCGCATCGGACGGCACCAGAAACGATGACGAAGCCGCCGCGGCAATCAAGCGGACCAAGTCCGCACGGCAACGTATGACGCAGTGGGCAGGCCGGCCTTTGCGGGCGATCGGTGGCTTGCTCGCCCGGCGGCGCCTGACCTGGGCCCGTTCCGGAAAATCCACCGGTGTGCCCGAAGCTAGTGTGTATAAATCCGACGGGCTAAAACCGCGGACATCATCCACCTCCAGCTCGACCAATCGCACCGACGCACAAACCGCCGACAGGGCCAGCCTTGCCCACGCGGCAACCGCCAATGGTGGCAGCCGCGTCCAGACACCAACCGCCAGCACAACCAACCTGGCCGAGCCACAAGGCGCCGGTACGCCCAGTCTCGTCGAGACGCATGCCGCCGGTAAGGCCAGCCTGGCCCAGGCGCCAGCCGCCAGCACGTCCAGTCCCGCCGAGGTGTAAGACCGGGCATCCGCCGCGCTTACGCGCGGCGGTACGCGCCGAAGGTATTGATCAGTAGTCCAGCCATCACCAGCAGCGCGCCGGCGATCTGCGCCGGCGAAGGAATTTCGCCCAATAGCGCCGCCGCGGCCGCCAAGCCGATTACCGGAATCAGCAGCGAAAACGGCGCCACCTGCGCGGCCGGATGGCGCGACATCAGCCAGGCCCACAGTCCGTATCCCACCAGCGTGGCGATGAACGACAGATAGATCACCGCGAATACGGACGACCCGCTGAGCGAGGCCAGGGCGGTGTGGATACGCACCGGCCCTTCGAGCCACCAGGACAGCGCGAAGAAAGGCAATGGCGGTATCAGGCTGCCCCACACCACCAGGCCCAGCATATCGGCCTTGCCGGCTTTCTTGGTGGCGATGTTCCCCAGGCCCCACATAAGCGCCGCGCACAACGTCAGGACGAAGCCGATCAGCGTCATGCCGGCTCCCCCCTGTTCGCCGATCAGCGCCAATCCGCAGGCGGCGACGATCAGGCCCGCGGCGTTGTGCGCGCGGAAACGCTCATGCAGCAGCAGCGCGCTAAGCGCCACGGTGAAGAAAGCCTGGGCCTGCAGCACCACCGACGCCAGCCCCGCGGGCATGCCGACCGCCATGGCGGTGAACAGGAACGCGAACTGGCCGAGCGATATCGTGGCCCCGTAGGCCACCAGCCAGCGCACGGGAATGGCGGGACGCTTGACGAAGAAAACCGCGGGGATGGCCGCGAGCAGGAAACGCATTCCGCCCAGCAACATGGGCGGAATGCCGTCCAGGCCGATTTTGATGACGACGAAGTTCAAACCCCACACGACGATGACGACGAAAGCTAGGGCCAGATCCCGTGGCGACATGGTGGTTCCATGATGAAATCGAGACCCGATTGTCCTATATTCCGCCAGGCCGGCCGGATGCCGGCAATTCCGTGGGGGCGCCCATGCGCGATACTGAAACCTTTGAGTACCGCGGCCATCTGGTCACGGTCGACATCCGCCAGCTCTCGGCGGAATCCGACACGGGCGTCTATCTGACGACGATCGCGATCGCCGCGCCTGGTCCCGACGGCAGGCCGGGCACGCCCTTCTATCTGTGCAAGCGCGCGCAGTATGTATTCCTGGACGATTCCGCCGCCTATGCGGCCGCCGTATCGCGCGCCCAGGCCCACATCGACGAACAGACCGTCGACGGCAGCACGGCTTCCTATTAGCGGGGCAACCCCCGCGGGGCGGCACAGTGTTTGCGGGACGTTGGCAGCCTCATGCCGAGGCAAAGGAGATCCCATGGATTCAATTCAGCCCAGCAGTCCGGTTCAGCCTGTCAATCGGATCGCGCGCGTCAATCAGGCCCAGCCTGTCAATCCTGGCCTGCCTGAAAATCCGGATATTCCGCCCAAGGACCCTGTGCCGGGGCCCGGCAAGCCGCCGCTGGGAGCGCCAGTTCCCCCCGAGCCGGCCAGGCCGGACAAAGGAAAGGGGGATGGCATCCAGACGCCCAGTCCCAGCGTGCCCGACGGCGGGTGGGTGGCTTGACCGTGCTGCCCGCGGGCCGACGATGCCCGCGCGCCGTCCGGGCAACATGCCCGCGCCGGATTACTCGCCGGATTACTTTCCGAGCAATTCGTTCAGCGCGCCGCCCAGCCCCTTGACCGCGGAGCCGACGCCTTCGGCCACCCCTTCGACGCTGACGCCCAGGGCCTTGGTGAAACCGCCGGCGATGCGCATGGAAAGGTCGTCGGTCAGCGAAAATTTCGGATCCTTCAGGCTGCCCTTCAAGGTGAAGTCGAAGCTGACCTCGCCCTTGCGGTCTTCCAGTGCGGCCATGACCGCCTTGCGCGGTACGGCGCTCAGCTTGTTGCCGAAATCCAGGTCGCGCAGTTTGACCTTGCCCTGTGCCGCCAACTGCTGATTGCGTATATGAGTGGTCATGTCCAGATCCATCTGACCCGCGGTCAGTATCGACGGCGCCTGCTTTTGCAGGTAGGGACTGAGCAGGCCGACGTCGGCACCGGTTGTCGTGGTGTGCATGTCCGCATCGTGGCTGGGCAGCGCCAGCCAGCCGTCCACGCTGACCTTGCCACGCCGTTCCTTGCCGACGATCTGGCCCTGCATTTTGATCTGGGTGTGTTCGTCGTTGGCCGGCGCATGCAGGGGGCCGATTTCGGCATGGACATTCTCGAAAGGCACGCGGTAGGGCGTCTTGGCGATACGCGCATCGAAAAAGTCCAGCCGGCCTTTATCCAGGACCAGCTGGCCGATGGACGTTTCGCGCTTGGGCCGGCCCTGTTCATCCTGCCCGTCCACGGCCTCGCCGCGTGCCTGGGCGCGCTCGCGCGCACGCTGACGCAGGGTGGGCAGGATCTGCAGGCTGCCATCAGGGGAACGCATGATGGACAGGTAGTAGTCGCTGATCACGATGCGGCGGATGTCGATCTGGTTGGATAGCAGGGCACGCCAGTCCGGCTCCAGCGTTACGCGGGCCGCGCGCAAGGTCTGCCGGGCAGGCCAGTCGGGCGGGGCGCCTATCTCCACATCCTGGAGCACGATCTGGGTCCAGCTCACGTCGATGCGCGCGGCGTGCCCCTTATCGCCCATCATGTCTTCGATACGGCTGACGACGAGACGGGATGCGATGTGCAAGCCGCCGACCACGATCACGATAAGGAGCAGGACGGCGACAACAAGGATTTTGACCGGTTTTGTCATGGCGATTTGTCGTGGGTTTCCGTGTCCGCCGGGTGCTTTCCGAACTGGCCACGATGTGGCCTTTCATATGGACGATGTTGGCCTTTTACATGCAAGACGGCAAGCCTATCCGGATGGCGGAGGCGCCGGGTATGGCTCGTGCGCCCCGCGGCAAGCGATGCGCGCGCGTGCCGCCAGCGTGTGCGGATGCCCGGGCACCATGCTAGGATGCCCGCCGCCGCGCGGCGCGGAGATCCCGACGAATTACCAGGAACAACCAGGAACAGCCATGGATACCGACGAAAAACTGGCGCTGATCGCGCAAACCATCGCTCATCAGGGCGGGCAGATCAGCGCGCTGACGGCGTCGCTGCTCTGCGTGCTGCACATCGCACGCGAATCGCCGGGACTGCGCGAGGCCGTCGAAACACGGCTTGAGCAAAATTACGCTGGCCTGCTGGCCCGTTCCGAAAGCCAGCAGTATGTGGCTGGTTTTGAAGCGATGCGTGATTCCGTCCTGGCCGCGTTGAAATCCTGAGCCCCCGGCAGGTCCGGAACGTCCACTTCCGTTGACTGTTCCGAACCGCCATTTTCCCTGGTCGGCACCGCCGTTCGCCCGGGCTGGAACCCCCATTTCCCCGGGGCTTATACGGGCGTTTCCTGGCGCTTCTGCCGCCGGGTCAGTGTTTCTCTTCCGCCTGCTGGGCACCTTCCCCGGGTAGGACCGCGTCGACAATCGCATCGCCGAAACCTTCTCGCACTCCCAGCGCGTCGCGGCCCTGATTCGTAATGTCGAAGCCGTTCTCCTGGCGCGCGATCAGGCCGCGTTCCAACAGATCCTTTACTTGGGGCTCGTCGAACCCGTGCTCGCCGGCATGAATTTGTTTAAGAAGTTGTAGTTGTTCCTTAGTTAGCATGTCCGCCTCCGCATGACTGGCACTGAGGAGTACGCAGCGCCTTCCAGGTCAGCAATGCGCAAACAGCGTTCCCGATCCGGTGCGTGGATGAGCATGCGGGGCAGCCCTGCCCATCCGGCACTTCGCCATATTCCACGCGGCCTGCGGACCCGTTGCACCAGGGATGCGGGGGTTTTCGCGAGGATAATCGGGTAGTTGCAGCACTGCCGGAGCGGAATACCACGCCACTGTCCGTATTCAGGGGACAAAGCGCGCCGGGAAAACCCGGGTTAACTTTATGTCATTTGATGGTTACAAAACATTCCACGACATGTCATGCGAGGCGGTTATGCTCGCCTTGCACCCAACATGAGGGGAATAACGCGTGCATCGAAATAATCACGTCTACAAGGGTTTTCGCTTGATTGCCAAGGTGGCACGGGATGTGCCAATGCCGGCGGACGGCAGCGCTCCGATATTCCGTGCGGTGGTCTGCGTGGCGCCGGCATCGTTGCAACCCGCGGATGGCGACGAATATCCTATTCCGCGCTTTATGGATGGCGGCTTTGTTTATAGCCCGGCGGAGGCCGTCGATGCGGCCGTCGCGCATGGGCGCGAAATCGTCGATGCCTTATCAGGAGCGCGCCTGGTGGCGTCATGACCGTCTTCTCCCAGTCCACACTGGGACAGCTGCGGGCGTTGGTCGGGCCGCGGCCTTTACTGTGCCCATGCGTGCGTATCGTGCTTGAAAGGGAAGACGGGGCAATTCTGCTGCATGCCCGCGTCGACTTTACCGGCCTGTGGGGACTACCGGGCGGGCACATCGAAATCGGCGAATCCGCCGAACAATCCGCGCGGCGCGAGATTCTGGAGGAAACGGGCCTGGCCGCGGGCGTCATGCATCCTTTCGGCCATGCGTCCGATCCTGGCGTTGAAACCGTGACGCTGCCCAACGGCGATGTCTGCCACTATCAGGCGATGCTGTTCCATTGCGCCGAGTTCAACGGCGAGATGCGCGCCGATCCCGCCGAAACGCCGGTCCTGCGCTGGGTGGCTCCGGATGCCGAATTGCCGCCCATGATGCCCCACGTGCGCGCCACGGTGGACGCCTTTCTGCGATACCGGGCGGGCGCGGGCTTTCAGCTGATCTGATGCGTTTTTTTACAGCGTCTGCGCGCTGAACGTATCGCACTGGCGCGGATCGCCGGTTTCCAGGCCGCGCTTGAACCAGCGCACCCGCTGCGCGGATGTACCGTGCGTGAAGGCATCCGGTACCACATAGCCCTGGCTCTGCTTTTGCAGGCGATCGTCACCGATCGCGCTGGCGGCGTTCAATGCTTCTTCTACGTCGCCGGCTTCCAGGATGTGCCGCGCGCTGTCGGCGCGTTTGGCCCACAGGCCAGCGAAGCAGTCCGCCTGCAGTTCCAGCCGTACCGACAATGCGTTGGCCTGGCGCGGGTTTTCCTGCTGCAGCGACGTTACCCGTTCCGAGATGCCCAGCAGATGCTGCACGTGATGGCCGACCTCGTGGGCAATCACATAGGCCTGCGCGAAATCGCCCGGCGCCTGGAAGCGGCGCTTCATGTCGTCGAAAAAGCTCAGGTCCAGATAGACCTTGCTGTCGCCCGGGCAGTAGAAAGGCCCCATGGCCGCGCGTCCGGTCCCGCAGGCGGTGTTCGTCGCGCCGGAATAGAGCACCAATTTGGGAGGCACGTACTGCCGTTTGGCATGCTCGCGGAAAATAACCTGCCACGTGTCTTCGGTTTCGCCCAGCACCTTGGCCACGAAGCGCGCCTGCGGATCGTTGGCTGGCGGAGCGGTGGCGGTGGCCGGAGCCTGCTGGCTCGTGGGTTCCTGCATCATCTGCAGCACCACGGACGGATCGACGCCGAAATACATGGCGACCAGCGCCAGGATGATCGCGCCGATGCTCAGTTTGCCGCCCCCGACGCGCATTCCCATGCCACGGCGGTCTTCCACGTTTTCACTTTCACGCGAATCATCCATGCGCATGAGATTCTCCTTCGCGCCGCCGGGCGGCTGATGCTTTCTTGCAAGATGTTAGGATAGCCGGATGGCGCAATTCTTTACCGTACATCCCGCGAATCCGCAGCCGCGTTTATTGAAGCAGGCCGCGCAATTGCTGCGCGACGGCGGCTTGGCTGCCGTACCGACGGATTCCAGCTATGCCGTGATCGCGCGCCTGGACGACAAGGCGGCGGCGGACGGCCTGCGCCGTTTGCGCGGCCTGGATGAACGCCATCACCTGACCTTGATCTGCCGCGACCTGGCCCAACTGGGCCATTTCGCCCGCGTCGATAACCGCCAGTATCGTATGCTGAAGGCGGCGACGCCAGGACCGTTTACCTTTATCCTGGAAGCCACACGCGAAGTGCCGCGTCGAGTGTCTCATCCTTCCCGCAAAACCATAGGGTTGCGGGTGCCCGACCACCCGGTCACGCTGGGCCTGCTTGAACAATTCGGCGAACCCTTGCTGTCGACCACCCTGATCCCGGCCGGCGAAACCGAGGCCCTGAACGACGCGCAGGAAATCCGCGAACGCTACGAGCATGTCCTGGCCGCGGTCGTCGACAGCGGCGCCTGTCCAAAGGAATCCACCACCGTCGTCGATCTGACCGGCGACGGCGCGCAACTCATCCGGGTCGGGCGCGGCGACCCTACCCAGCTTGGAATCGCCTGATTCATGAACGACATCATTCAGTCGATCGCGATATACGCGATCCCCGTTATTTTCGCCATCACGCTGCACGAGGCGGCTCATGGCTATGTCGCGCGCATGTTCGGCGATCCAACTGCCTACCAGATGGGACGGGTCAGCTTGAATCCCGCCCGGCATATCGATCCCGTGGGCACGCTGCTGGTGCCGCTGGTCATCCTGATTGCTTCCAAGCTGCTGGGCAGCCCGGGCATTCTGTTCGGCTGGGCCAAGCCGGTTCCCGTGGATTTCGGCCGCCTGCGCCGTCCCAAGCAGGACATGCTCTGGGTGGCGGCGGCCGGTCCGGCGTCGAATCTGGTCATGGCCATTCTGTGGGGCCTGATGCTCAAGCTGGTCTATCAGAGCGGCGGCGCGCAAGGCTATTGGTTCGACATGGCGTCCGCCGGCGTCCAGATCAATCTGGTGCTGATGGCTTTGAATTTGCTGCCGCTGCTGCCGCTCGATGGGGGACGGATCCTCTACAGCCTGTTGCCGCATCGCCTGGCCTACCAGTACTCGCGTATCGAGCCTTACGGCATGATGATCGTGCTGCTCCTACTCTTCAGCGGCGCCCTCTGGGTATTCCTGCGGCCGATTTTTGCCCTGGGCAGCACCGTGGTCGGCTGGTTTCTATAGGTTTTTTCCCGGTATCCGGTAAACTCGCGGGATTTACAATTCAAGTCTTCGCCGGTGTTGGCCGGCGGGATCCGGAGCCCCTCTCACATGGCATCCTCGGCATCCGCCGCTGGCGTTACTTTTCAAGGCAGCATGGTGGCCCTCGTCACTCCCATGCATCCCGACGGCTCCCTCGATTACTCGGCTTACCGCGCCCTGATCGACTGGCACGCGGCCGAAGGCACGGATGCACTGGTGGTGGTCGGTACAACCGGCGAATCGCCGACCGTATCGATGGAAGAACACGCCGAACTGATACGCGTGGCGGTCGAACACGCCGCGGGCAGGATCCCGGTTATCGCTGGCGTCGGTGCCAATTCGACCGACGAGGCCATCCATCTGGCGCGCCACGCCAAGGCTGTCGGCGCGCAGGCGGGGTTGTCCGTAGTCCCTTACTACAACAAGCCTTCGCAGGAGGGCCTGTACCAGCATTTCCGGCGCATCGCCGAAGCCGTTGACCTGCCCACGGTCCTGTACAACGTGCCGGGACGCACGGTCGCCGACATGTCCAACGACACCGTGCTGCGGCTGGCCCAGGTCCCGGGCATCATCGGTATCAAGGATGCCACCGGCGATATCGCCCGCGGCGGCCTGCTGCTGCGCGAAGCACCTGCCGGTTTTCAGATAT
Source organism: Bordetella sp. (assembly GCA_035493915.1). Classification (GTDB taxonomy): domain Bacteria; phylum Pseudomonadota; class Gammaproteobacteria; order Burkholderiales; family Burkholderiaceae_B; genus Bordetella_C. Next base: position 3,099 of record DATJHN010000357.1, on the reverse strand, counting down.
TCAGCGGCGACGACCCCACGGCCGCCGCCCTGATGCTCCTGGGCGGACGCGGCAATATTTCCGTGACCGCCAATGTCGCTCCACGTCTCATGCACGATCTGTGCGCGGCGGCGCTGGAAATGAATGTGCCCAAGGTGCGTGAACTGAACGCCCGTGTCGCACGTCTAAACAAGGCCCTGTTCGTCGAGGCCAACCCGATCCCCGTCAAATGGGCCCTGTCCCGCCTGGGACGCATGCCTCTGGGTTACAGGCTGCCCATGGTGGAACTCGGCTCGCAGCACCACGCTACCGTGGAAGCCGCGTTACGGGACGCGGGCTTGCTCTAAAAGCATTCAATGAGGAAACGTATGAACAAGCGCCATGCCGGCTACGCGGCATTGCTTACCCTGGTCATGCTGGCCGGTTGTAGCGACATCAATCAGGTGCTCGGCAAAGAAGAGCCGATCGACTACAAGAGCGCCAGTGCGCAGCAGCAGTCGCAGCCGCTCAGTATTCCCCCGGACCTGACCCAGGCCGCCGCGGATCCGCGCTACAAGGCGCCTCCCGGAGGCACGACGACCTTCTCGCAATACCAGGCTGAAGGCCAGCAGCAGGCCGCCGCGCAGGCAACAGGGCAATCCACCAGCAATGTGCTGCCCCAGCGCACCGACATGCACGTCGAACGCGACGGCGATGTCCGTTGGCTGGTGGTGGATTTGCCGCCGGACCAGATTTTCAGCAAGGTGGTCGATTTCTGGACCAGCAACGGCTTTACGATCCAGAGCAATAATCCGAGCGCCGGCCTGATCGAAACCGACTGGGCCGAAAACCGCGCCAAGATTCCGGAAAGCTGGATACGCCAGACCCTGGGTTTTGTCCTGGAGCAGGCCTACGATAGCGGCGAGCGCGAAAAATTCCGCACCCGCCTCGAGCGCGTCAACGGCCATACCGAGGTCTACATCAGCCATCAGCATATGGTGGAAAAGAACGTCGGCCAGCGCGATTCGGGCAATCTGCAATGGCAGCCCGGCGCCGAGGATCCCGGCCTGAATGCCGCCATGCTGGCGCGGCTGATGGTCTTCCTGGGCACCAGCGTCGATCAGGCCAAGACCATGATCGCGAAGGCGGGTACCGAACCCGCGCAGCCCAAGGTCGTGCGTGACGTTCAGGCCGACGGCGCACGCTTGAACGTGCAGGAACCCTTCGACCGCGCCTGGCGCCGCGTCGGCGTGGCCCTGGATTCGGGCGGCTTTACGGTGGATGACCGCGACCGCTCGGCGGGCGATTTCTATGTCCGCTACCTGGACACGGATACGGGCGTGCAGAAGGATGAACCGGGCGTCTTCAGCCGGCTGTTCGGCACTGCCCGTCCCAGCCAGGCACCGCAGTACCGCGTTCACGTAGTGGGGCAGGATACGACCACGCAAGTGACGGTGCTGGATGCCAATGGCAAACCTGACAACAGCCCCACCGCCCAGCGCCTGCTGAGCGTGCTGGCGGACAAGATGTCGGCCGCGCAGTAATCGGCGCGTGAAGGAAGGGCGGCACGTTCCGACGGAGCCGCCCACAAAAAAGGAACGCTAATCGCGTTCCTTTTTTTTTTGACCGGCCCCCTTAAAAAGAGGCCGGTCGGCGGATACCGGCGTGCTTACTTGGTCCCGCCGGTCGTGCCGCCGCCGCTGGCGCCGCCAGGGGTGGTGGTGGCACCGCCGCCGCCAGCCGGAGGCATCGTGGAGGGAGCCGAAGGGGGCGCCGAGGAAGAGGGCGCCGTGGTGGACGGCGTGGTGCTGGACGAGCCCGCCGGCGCGGCACTGTCATTCTTGTTGCAGGCGGTCAGCGAGACAGCCGCGAGGACGGTGGCCAGGATCAGGGATTTGCTCATCATTCGATTCTCCTTTGTGATGGCATTCATGCGGCCCGGGGAAGCCTGCCCGCGCAGGCTCTACCCCGGGATGACAAATCCAGGCTACAGGAGATACCCGAGTGATTGAGTATGGAAATTAAAGCTTGAGAGTCACAAACGAAACAGGTCTTGCTCGCTTGTATAGGGTTTTTCCTGATGTGTCGATGGTGAGCAAAACAGGCTGAATTGAGTGTTCTTGAAACTTTTCAGGGTTTTCAGGACGGCTTTTTATCTTCGTAGATCAGCCATCCGTCATCCAGCCATTGCATCAGGCATTCGCGCTCTTCCCCCGTCAGTGCGCGTGCCGCCGGGTCGTCGCAGGCCAGGCGTCTTGCGTCGGCCAGGCGGCGCAATGCCGCGCTGGGGGGTACCGGCGCCGTTTCGCCATTGATGAACAACTGACGGCCGCGATAGAGCAGACGCGTGCGGCGGTCCAGCCGCAGATGGCCGGTTTCGGGCCAGTCGGCGACCAGGTCCGGGCCGTCTTCCGCCGGTGCATCGAAAACCGCCGTCGCGCCGGGTTCCGTCAGCCAGCAGCCCAGAAAGCGATGCGCCAGCGCTTCGTCGAAACGAACGCGGCTGACGGCATCCAGGGCCGCGGCGGCCAGGCCGTCGGGCAATTCGGCGGGACGCGAGGTGGCGGCCAGGCCTGGGTCGCGATAGCGCGTCTGCAGGCGCGGCCCCGGCAAAGCGGGTTCGCCGTAAGGGCCGCTGGGTTGGCCGGCGCGGGCCAATACCTGCTCCGCGGCGGCTTCCAGCATGCCGCGCGCCAGCGTTGCCTGATCCGGCGCGCGAAAGCCGATCGAAATGGTCATGCAATCGCCTTGCGCGATGCCGTCGTGCGCCATCTGCGGCGGCAGGTACAGCATGTCGCCGGGCTCCAGGACGTATGTGGTTTCCGGGTCGAAGCGGCGCAGGATCTTCAGCGGCAAGTCGGGTTCCAGGCTCAGGTCGCGCTGGCGGCCGATACGCCATACGCGCGTGCCCACCGCTTGCAGCAGGAAGACGTCATAGCTGTCGAAGTGCGGGCCCACGCCACCGCCGTCGGTGGCGATGCTGATCATGATGTCGTCCAGGCGCGCGTCGGGCACGAAGCGGAAGCGGTGCATCAGTTCGGCCGCCGCATCATCATGCAGGTCCACACTCTGCACCAGCAGGGTCCAGTCCGGCTCGGACGCCTTGGGCAGCCGCGCGAAAGGGCCTTGCTCCATTTGCCA